>JACRIV010000112.1 GCA_016220005.1 Deltaproteobacteria bacterium | reverse complement strand
GGATTCGCGGCGTTGTTTCTGATCTGGTTGATCGGGGCCGAGGCTCCGGTGTCGGCGGGGATGAACGTCAACGTCAACATCGGCGTTCCGGCCGTGGTGGTCTCGGAGCCGCCGGAGATGGTCATGGTCCCGAACAGCAGGGTCTACTTCGCGCCGAACGTGGAGGCGGATCTCTTTTTCTACCGGGGGGGGTGGTACAGCCATCGCGGCGACCGCTGGTTCCGAGCCGGGTCATACGAGGGGCCTTGGGTGGTCGTCGCCCCCGGGGCCGTCCCCGTCGAGATCGTCCGCGTGCCGAGGAGCTACCGCACGGTTTACGTGCGGGAGGAGCACGTCCCCTACGGACACCTCAAGAGGCACTGGAAGATGCGCGAGAGGGAAAAACACGCATGGAAGGAGCATAAACACAGGTACAAGCCAGACCGGGACGAGGATGACGATTAAATAAGGATCGCCCGGAGATCCATCCCGCCTTCCTTTGAACGTACAATAGTAGGTGGGCCTTAAGCGGCCGCCGGCGGGGACGCCGGCGGGAGAACCGGGAAGGAGGGGAAGCGGGGATGGACCCTGTAGAGATTGCGGATGCTTACGTCGTCAAGGCCGATGCCCTCGCAACGTCGAAAAAATACGAGGAGGCGATACGGATTTACGACGCGGCGATCGAGGTCTGCCCGGAATGCATCGAGGCCTGGACCGGCAAGGCCGCCATCCTGAAGACGCTTGGCAGGCTGCAGGAGGCTCTCGAATGCGTGGAGGGAGTGCTTGAAATCTCCCCCTCCCCGGTCGCCGAGATGCTCAGGAACAACCTGGTCGAGGAGCTCAAGCGCAAGGGTGTCCTCTGACGGCAGGCCCCGTCCTTACCCGTCCTCTCCAGGATCGAAAAGCCTGCGCCGGTCCTGGCTGATGTA
This sequence comes from Deltaproteobacteria bacterium, assembly GCA_016220005.1. Classification (GTDB taxonomy): domain Bacteria; phylum Desulfobacterota; class Deferrimicrobia; order Deferrimicrobiales; family Deferrimicrobiaceae; genus JACRIV01. The sequence continues at coordinate 57,291 of JACRIV010000112.1, read as the reverse complement.
GTTCTCGGCGATGAAGTTGAGCGGCTTCCTGGCGACGTGGAAGCTGTCGTGGAGGGTGTGGAACACTTCGGCCAGCGCCAGGCCCTGGGCCATCGGGTGTTCGGCGGCCAGCCTGTAAAATTTCCTGCCCTCCTCCTCGTATTCCTCCATGCTTCGCTTTGCCGTCCCGATAAACGGGGGCCTCGATTTCCCGGTATACGGGTACCTGAAGGTCAGCTGGACGTATTCGGGGAAGACCCCGAGGGTGAAGAGGTAGATATCGGCGATTCTTTTGTAGAAATGGATCCGGAACTCCTCTCCGGCGAACTCCATCAGGTGAAGGAGGGAATCCACGTCCGCATCGTGGAAACGGATCCTCCCCCACACTCCTTCCCTGATCCGATAGGCGATGGAATAGCTCTGCACCCGGGTGAAGGAAGAGAGCATCTCCGCCAGGTAGCGGAGTATCTCCTGCCTGGAGAGAAGGTCCACCACCTTTCCGGCGTCGAAGACGGCGACCTTCCGGGCGCCGCTGCCGTACTCGATGGTATGGCTTGCGCCCATCAGCTCCTTGCGGGCCTTCCTTAGCAGGATTTCAAAGTAGAGCCTCGGAGAGATCTTCAGGAACGCCTTCCTGTCGGCGACCACCCTGCGGACGATTTCCTCGTCTTCGAGGAACGCGTTCCGGAAGTCCTCGTCCTCCTGGAGGATCTGCTTCAGCCGGGCCTTGTCCCGGGTCTCCGGGGCCGCGGTCGAGACGAGAAAGTCCAGGTCGGCGGCGGTCAAATTGAGGTTACCTCGGTCGGTCTCTGCCATGGATCTGCCTCGCCATCCTTCCATTCCCCTTCCGCACCGAATGAGGGCCGGAAGGGAGATGCCCGCATAAAATTGGATGAAAAAAAAGCGCACCAGGAATCCGCCAGGGAAGGGTCACCGCCGAATATTTTTCACTTCCTGGATGCTCTGCACTCGCGCCCTTTTGACCTTCGTCAAGGACATGGAGCGCTTCCTCCGGGAAAATGAATGCGGGAGAGGAGGGACCGGGCGGGGGTCGTGGTGGATCGGAACCTTTCGACCCGGCAGGTGGGAGAGATGTTCGAAAAGTTCCAGGAGGTGGACGAAAAGTTCCCGGAAGCGCAGAGGCGGTACGCAGCCTTTGTCGGCGAACTGGAGGAAAAATTCCTTGCGCGCGGCGCGGAGGTGGTTCGATGAGCGGATTTTCAGGTTGTCCGGGTTCCCGGATGGTCGAGTTCAAGAAGGAGGATGCCCCGGAGGGGACGGCGGGCGTGAAGGCTTCCTCCCAGCTTCGGCAGTGGCCGATCCAACTGCACCTGATCTCCCCTGTTGCGCCCTATTTCCCGGGAGCCGACGTGGTCCTGGCCGCCGATTGCGTGGCTTTCGCAATGGGAAACTTCCACAACGATTACCTGAAGGGGAAGTCGCTGGCGATCGCCTGCCCGAAGCTGGACGAGGGGCAGGATGCGTACGTGGAGAAGATCAAGGGCTGGTTCGAAGAGGCGAAGATCAACACCCTTACGGTGCTGATCATGCAGGTCCCTTGCTGCAGGGGGCTCGTGGGGCTGGCGGTCCAGGCGCTGCAGAAGAGCAGCAGGAAAGTCCCGGTCCGGTATGTCGTCGCGAGCCTTCAGGGCGAGGTCCTGCAGGAGGAGTGGGTCGAGCAATAAGGATCTTCGTGCCGGGGATCCGGGCGACGACGCGACACGATGCCGGGGGGGCGGGTTTCGTGTAGAATGGCGGCGGGAACCGACCAGCTGATCCAGCTCGCCGCCGCGGCGTCCATCCGCTCCGAGGGGTCCGTTCACAGCCACGTGCGAAGGGCCCTCGACGCGGGGGCGACGCCGGAGGAGGTCCGCCATGCCCTGATCCTGCTTACGTCCACGATCGGGTTCCCCACCGTTGCGGCGGCCATGACATGGGCGGGCGACCTCCTGGCGAAACCTCGCAGGTAGCCGGTTACTCTTTCTTCCCCCAGAGCTCCTGGAGGGGGTCAGGTATCATATTTATGCCAATAATGGCAAAATAATCTACTAATCGGAGAGGGGTTGCCAGGACCTCCTGGGCAGGCGCAACCGGAACACTCGTGGAAATCTTTCGTATAATCTTCTTAACTATTTGTTTATACACGTAAATCAAATGGATTGACGAATGGGCATTCGCGGCAGGAGAATGAGGGTGGCCCGGTAATCCATCTAATTGTGTGAGACCAGTCGCTCCGACGGGGGGCAAGCCGCGATGCGGGCAAGGAATGGGTTCCGGTACATCATCAAAGTCTTCGAGGCGCAATGGGACCAACTCCACGACGAGTCGGTCAAGCCGTTTTTCGAGCAGCTGAAGAGGGACACGAACGAGACCGACGCGCGGCGGAACGGGTACCGGCCCGCTCGGCCCGGGCACGACGCCCTGTTCAGCTACACCATCTTCCAGAACGCGGAAGGGTTGAGGGACGCGCTCTCCGGCCACGCGCAGGGGGTGGACAACCGGGCCAAGATCGCCTATTTCGCCTGCCACGGGAAAAGGGGGCACATCAGCGCGGTCAAGGACATCGGCCGCACGAAGCTTAAGAACATCCTCGCGCCGATGACGAGCTACGACGGCCTCTATATCGGTGCCTGCGACTTCGTGAACCGGGAGACGGCGGAGGTCCTGCTCGGGGGGTCTCCGTACCTCAAGTGGGTGGCCGGCTATGCGAACTGGACGCCGTGGCTCGAAGGGATGTTGTGCGACTTGATGTTTTTCCGGCTGCTGCTCAGCGGGAGGTTCGTCCGCCCGAACACCAACGCGCGGTGGCAGGCTGTCAGCAGGCCGGAAGACGCGGCGATGCAGCTCTACGCGCTGTTCCCGCCGGCGCGGGACCTGCGATTCTCGCTGTTCTACAGGACCCGGGACCGTATCTGCTCGACCCTGGAGGAGCACGAGAAACGGTCGGCAGAAGAGTGATCCCTCTTGCTGTTCAAGAGCGGGCCGGGGCGAAGGAACATCCTCCTCAAGTCGCCTGATCGAGAACCGCCTGTACAAACCGGAAGGAATCGACGTCGAACAGCCCCCGGTCTCCGATCTTGAGCTTCGGGATCACCAGGAGGCTCAGGAACGACAGCGTCATGAACGGCCTGTCCAGGGCGCACCCCAGCTCCCGGGCCCTCGCGTGGAGGAGGGCGTGCCGGCGGTCTACATCCCGGGGAGGATCCGCGCTCATCAGCCCTGCTATCGGAAGGGGAAGCGCGTCGGACCTTCCTCCCGCCGAAAGGCAGAGTCCGCCCGACTTCCGGATGAGCGTGTTGACCGCCTCCGCCATGTCATCCGGGCTTGCGCCGACCGCGATGATGTTGTGGGAATCATGGGCCACGGTCGACGCGATCGCCCCCGCCGGAAGTCCGAACCCCGAGACGAAGCCGCAGGCCGTTGGCGCCTCCTTGTACCGGTTCACAACCGCGATGAGGAGGATGTCCCGCTCCGGGTCGGGCAGGATCCGTCCTCCCTCGACGCGAAGCGCGGCGATGTCGCTCCCGGTCACGATTTCGTCCCGGATGACCCGGATCACCCTCGCGCGGAATGTGGAACCGCCGGCGGGAGCGGGGACGGCGAAATCCTGCGGGCTCCTCGGCCGGATCGCGATCGTGCCCGCCATCGGAGCGGGATGCGGCGCAAACGCGGGAGCTCCGTGCTTCGCGGCAAGCTTTCCTGCTATGTAGACCTCCTCCACGGAGAACGCGGAGAGGTCCGTTACCCTGACGATGTCGGCCATGCGGCCTGCAGCGATGGCTCCAAGGGGGAGCCGGTAATGGTCCGCGGGCCGGATGGTCGCGGCCCGGACGGCGTGGAGGGGATCGATCCCCTGGGCGACGGCCTCCGCCAAGGTGCCGTCCATGTGCCCCGAAAGCAGGTCGGAGGCGAGCTTGTCGTCGGAGACGAGGAAAAAGTCGTGCTCCCTCGCGAAGGGGGCGAGGGCCGCAAGGTTCTTCGCCGCCGACCCCTGCCGGACCATTATGCGCATCCCCAGGGCGTGTTTTTCGAGCGCCTCGTCGCAGCTCGTGGATTCGTGATCGGTGGAGATGCCGAGGCGGACGTACTCCTTGAGCCTCTCGCCGCAAAGTCCCGGGGCGTGGCCGTCGATCGGCTTGCCCGCCCGGCCTGCCGCGCCGATCTTCGCCATCACGTCGGGATTGCGGGCGATCGCCCCCTGGTAGTTCATCACCTCTCCCAGCGCGACCACATCCTCCTCCTCGAGCAGGGAGGAGATCTCCCGGGGTCCGAGCGACGCCCCGGAGGTTTCGAAAGGGGTTGCGGGAACGCAGGAGGGAGCGGTGAAGAACACCCGCAAGGGGACTCCGGAGGCGTCCCGCCGCATGTAGCCGATACCGTCCATGCCGAGGACGTTGGCGATTTCGTGCGGGTCGGTGACGACCGCCGTCGTCCCGTGGGGGACGACGGCCTCGGCGAACCGCGAAGGGCACAAAAGGGACGAGTCGACGTGGATGTGGGCGTCGATGAGGCCGGGAAGGAGGTAGCCTGAAGAGGTTGCGGACAGGCGCTCCACACGAGTAATAATGCCGTTCTCATGGTGGATCCTGCCGGGGAAGATCTCTCCGGCGACCACATCCACGATGTTCCCCTCGATGGGCCGGCCCGTTTCCATGACTTTCCCTTGAAGCCGCCGTAATTTTTATTCTATCATTCATCGGTGCAGGGTCCCGCAGAGGAACGAAGGCGTCTTCCGTTTAACTGTTTTGCATTGACGGGAAACCGGCAAATGTCTACTTTCATCGTACCAGTTCAACAGAGGTCCCTACAGGCAACCGTAACCTTTCCCGGTCCGGCGGGGGCGGCATGTGGATTTCTTTATTCATGAATAGTCAATTGTACAGGGAACCGATCGCTGAGGGGATCCCCGGGCGCAGCCCGAAAAGGGAACTTCCCCGCGGGACGACTTGTCTTTGTGCGTGGCGAGCCCTTCCGAGGGTCGGATGGCCGAGTGTTCGGTGTCGCATAGGTTCGTCGAAACCGGGCGAGAGGGGGTGAGGGGGCGGCAGTCGCGGAACCGGAAAAATCGTCGGGTTGTCACAGGTCAAACAGGCGGAAGAAGCGGAAGAAGAGGAGGGGCACATGAAAAAGACCGTATTCTTTGCATCGGCGATGTTGCTTTCCCTGTGTCTGGCCGGGGGCGCCCTTGCGGACAGCGCCACGAAAGAGGAGTGCGTTGCGAAGTCCAAGGAAGCGGCCCAGATGATCCTGGATAAGGGCACTGACGAGGCGATCAAGGAGATCAACAACAAGACCGGCAAGTTCGTCTGGAAGGACACCTACGTGTTCCTCATGGACCTCGAAGGAACGATGGTCGCCCATCCCATGAGCCCGGGTCTCATCGGGAAGAACCTCCTGGACATGAAGGATAAGGGTACGGAGGGCAAGCTGCTCTTCAAGGAGTTCGTCGAGGTCGCCAAGACCAAGGGCGAAGGATGGGTCGATTACATGTGGCCCAAGCCCGGGGAGCAGACCCCGTCGAAGAAGATCAGCTACATCTACCGGGTCCCCGGGAAGGACCTGCTCGTAGGCGCGGGGATCTACGAGTAGATTGCAAGGACCGTCATGGCGAGGCCGGCGAAGGGCTCGCCGGTCTCGCCCTTCCGTCGAACGGGACCTCGATCCCGCCCCCGGCGGTTGCGATTCCGGGGCCGCGGCCGAATATAGCTGAACGAAAAAATGAGTGGCCGCCGGGTTCGTCCCGGCTTGCGGTTCCGTGCGTTCCGCACCCGTCTTGCTCGAGGGGTTTGGAGTCCCTCAAGTGACGGGAGAGGAGGAGTTCCATCGGAATCTTCCTCCCGCGGCTCCCCACGAGAACGGGGTCTTTATACCCCTACCGCGCCACTCACGAAAATTATACCATGCATTCGACTCCCGACGCATTTTCCCTGAATCCTTCCGAGCCGTTGCGTAATCTCTTAGATGTGCGCTCGGCGCAGCGGGCGTGGCCACATGAGTTGAACCGCTCCCGGTTTTCCGCTTGGACGTGTCGCGATCTTGACGCTCCGATGGAAGTATATGCCAGATGCTGTTTCGGCCGCGGATGTTGTCTTAGACCGCGAGGCCCGAATCCTATCCCGACGGAGGTGTCTCACATGGGTCCGAAGACGAACGAGAACCTGAAGGCGGCGTTTGCGGGGGAGAGCCAGGCGCACATGAAGTACCTGGCGTTCGCCGGCGCGGCGGAAAAGGAAGGGTTCCGGAACATCGGAAGGCTCTTCACCGCGATCGCGTTTGCGGAGCGGGTGCATGCCACCAACCATCACGAAGCGCTCTTCGGCAGCACCCCGACCGTCAAGAACCTCGAGACGGCGGTCGGCGGAGAGAACTACGAAGTGAAGGACATGTATCCGCCCTTCAAGGCCGCGGCGGACCAGGAGGGGGAGAAGCAGGCGTCTCTTTCCTTCCACTTTGCCCTTGAAGCCGAGAAGATCCACGCGGTCCTCTATTCCCGCGCGAAGGAGGCGGCGGCCTCCCGGAAGGACTTCCAGGTCGGCGACATTCACATCTGTTCCGTGTGCGGCCACACGATCGTCGGCGCCGCGCCGGACGAGTGCCCGGTGTGCGGCGCAAGCAAGGAAAAGTTCAGGAAGTTCTAGAATCACCGGGGGAGAGGAGTGTCCCCGCCCACGCGGTCCCGCGAGCAGGACTGGAAAGGGGAATATTTTATTCCACCGGCGATGCGATGAACGGTAGGATAAGCTGGAGTCATATTCCGCAGTCCGCGAGACGCTGCACTAGGGAGGGAGCATGGCCAGGATGCTTTCCGCGGACGACCTCTACAGAGCCTGCGACAGGAAGATTTTCCGCTTCGAAAACACGGAGGAGCTGGCCCCCCTGGACCGGATCATCGGCCAGGAGAGGGCGCTTGACGCCATCGACTTCGGGCTGAACCTGAAGAGCATCGGGTTCAACATTTACGTGCTCGGGGACAGCGGGACAGGCAAGACCTCGGCCATCCGGTCCTTCATCTCGAAGAAGGCGGAAGGGGAGCCGGTCCCGCCGGACTGGTGCTACGTCTTCAACTACAAGGATGCGGGCGAGCCGATCGCCCTCTCCCTCGCTCCCGGCCGGGGGATCGCATTCCAGAAGGACACGGCCGAGCTGATCTCCGCCTTGAAGGTCGAGATCCCGAAGATCTTCGAGTCCAAGGAATACGAGAAGCAGAAGAGCGCCATCGTCGAGGAGTTCCAGCGGAGGCAGAAGGAGCTGTTCGACGCACTCCAGAAGGAGGCGGACGCGAAAGGGTTCAACATCGGGGCGAAGATGGGAGGCTTCACGCTTACGCCGCGCAGCGACGCGGGAGAGCCCTTGACGGAGGAGGAGTTCAATTCCTTCGACGAGGCGAGGAAAACGAGAATACGGGAGACGGGGAAGCAGATCCAGGAGAAGATCGACGACGCGGTGAGGGTGATGAAGGGCGAGGACAAGGCCGCCAAGAAGAGGCTGGGCGAGCTGGAACGTTATGCCGCCCTGTCGGTCCTCGGGCACCTCATCGAGGAGATCCAGAACAAGCACGGGGGCAACGAGAAGCTGGTGGCCTGGCTGGACGCCGTCAAGGAGGACATCCTGGCCAACATCGACGACTTCAAGGCCGCGCCGGAAGAGGCGGCGGCGCCCCCCGTCCCGTTTCTAAGGGTACCGAAGCAGGAGCCGGACTTCACCCGGTACACGGTGAACGTCCTCGTGGACAACGGCGAGCAGAAGGGGAGCCCCTGCGTCTTCGAGAGCAATCCCACCTACTACAACCTCTTCGGGCGGGTCGAGCACAAGTTCCAGTTCGGCATGGCCATGACCGACTTCTCCATGATCAAGGCCGGATCGCTCCACAAGGCCAACGGGGGGTTCCTCGTCCTCAACGCCCTGGACCTCCTGCGGAACCTCTTCTCCTACGACGCGCTGAAGCGGGCGATCCGGAACGGCGAGGTGAAGATCGAGGACGTCTGGGAGCAGTACCGCCTGTTGACGACCGCCACGATGAAGCCGGAGGCGATCCCGCTCGACGTGAAGGTGATCCTCATAGGGAACCCCGAGATCTATTACCTCCTGTACAACCTGGACGAGGAGTACCGGGAGTTGTTCAAGGTGAAGGCGGACTTCGATAACCGGATGCAGCGCACCGAGGAGAACGTCCTGAAGTACGCCGCCTTCATCGCCGCGAAGGCCCGAGGCGAGCGACTGCTCCCCTTCGATCCCTCGGGCGTGGGGAAGGTCGTCGAGTACGGCTCCCGCATGGCCGAGCACCAGGAGAAGCTCTCCTCCAAGTTCAGCGAGATCGCGAACCTGATCCGGGAGTCCCATTACTGGGCCCGGAAGGACTGCGCCGGCGTGGTCTCGGACGTCCACGTGGAGAGAGCGCTGGACGAGAAGGTCTACCGGCACAGCATGATCGAGGACCGGCTGCGGGAGCTGATGGCGGAAGGGACGCTGATCGTGGAGACCTCGGGGGAGAAGGCGGGCCAGGTGAACGGCCTCGCCGTGCTCGAGCTGGGGGACTACAGCTTCGGGAAGCCTTCGCGGATCACGACCGCCGTCTACGCCGGGAAAGGCGGGGTGGTCAACATCGAGCGGGAGACCAAGCTCTCGGGGAAAATCCACGAGAAGGCGATCCTGATCCTGTCGAACTACCTGGGGCGGAAGTATGCGGAAAGGAGGCCCATCAGCCTCACCGCTTCGATCACGTTCGAGCAGCTCTACGGTATGATCGAGGGGGACAGCGCCACCTGCGCGGAGCTCTACTCGCTGCTGAGCGCCATCTCGGGGATCCCCATCCGGCAGAACATCGCCGTCACCGGGTCCATGGACCAGAACGGAAACGTCCAGCCGATCGGCGGGGTGAACGAGAAGATCGAGGGGTTCTTCGATCTGTGCAGGCTCCGGGGATTCGAGGGGACGCCGGGAGTCGTCATCCCCCTGAGGAACGTCCGGAACCTCATGCTGAAGAAGAGCGTGCTCGACGCGGTTCGGGACGGGAAGTTCCGCGTCTACGCCATCGACCACGTGGAAGAGGGGATCGAGGTCCTGATGGGTATCCCGGCGGGGGAACGCGGCCCGGACGGGGCCTGGCCGGAGGGGACGCTGAGCCGGATCGTCGAGGACAGGCTGACGGCGCTCCGGGAAGCGGTCAAGAAGGAGGAGAACGAAAAAAACAAGGGGAGGAAGAAGGAGAACGACGTCTGACGTTACCCGTCGGGGGCCCCCGCGGGAGGATCCGGGAGAAGGTGGCCGATGGCGTTGGCGTAGTATTGCGCGAGGGGAGTCTCCCCCGGCATGATGAAATAAAGCCCGTCCTCCTCGCCCGCCAGATGTCGGAGCGTCAGCATGCGGAGCCCCACGGCGACGGCGTAGTCCTGGTCCTTGCGGGGGACGTAGATGTGCGCCCCCTTTGCCGCGAGCGCCCGGACGAGCCGGTGGACCTCCGCCTTCAGCTCCAGCTCGCTGATCCGTTTGCCTTGCCGCCGGAGCAAGGCGGACGCGACGAGGGAGACCGGCAGCACCGGGATCACCTTTCCCACCTCCGCCATCAGATCCCTTGCCAGTTCTTCGACGCGCCAGAACCGCTCCTCCTTGCCCAAGGTGCGGAAGTCGATCCCCCGGTTCCGGCAATACCCCTTCATGGAGACCGGCGATCCGAAGTTGACGCAGGCGTAACCGAAACGGTGCCACCTGCCGCGCAGCAACAGGGCCAGGTTGCGCAGGACGAACCGTGACGCGGTGCCGATCACGAAGAGGAGCCTCTTCTTCCGGGCCGCGGGATCGAGCTCGCGCAGCAGGCTGCGGTCTTCCAGGGTGCGGTCGTAGTTGATGCCGACCGGGATGAAAACGAGGTCGCGGCCGCCCTCGGGGTTGAAGGACCGGAGCATATAGTCCAGCAGGCCGAGCTTCGGCGGGCGCAGGCTCCCGTCCCTCGACAGGCCGCCCTCCGGGTAGATCGCCTGGACGACCCCCCCTTCGGTCGCCATGTGGACGTATCGCTCCAGCACGAGGCGGTAAAGGGGGTCGCCCGAGTTGCGCCGGATGAAATAGGCGCCCAGCGAACGGATGAGCATCTGCAGCGGCCAGATGCGCGCCCATTCCCCCACGGCGTAGCTCAATGCCGTCCGCGTCGCCGCAAGGTAAGCGACCAGGATGTAGTCCATGTTGCTGCGGTGGTTCATCACGAAGACCACGCTCGATTTCGGATCGATGCCCGTAAGGCCCGCCTCGTCGGTGAAGCCCACACGCACCCGGTAGAGGATGCGGGCGGTCTTCCTTGCCAGCCAGTAACCCACCCGGAAGTAGGCGTAGGCGTTGAAGGATGGGACGATCTCCCGGGAGTACCGTTCCACCTCGGCCATCACGACGTCGCGAGGGAGGCCGTGTTCCCGAGAGCGGACCCCGGCCGCTTCCAGGACCTTGGGATCGTACATCAAACGGTCGATCAGGACTTCCCGCTTCGTCAGCGCGAAAGGCTGGATCTCCAGGTGAAGGCGCTTGCTGATCCCCTCGATGAATCGTCCCACCCGCCGCTGAAGATACCACCGGACGCTGGGGATCAACAGGCGGTCGACCGCCGCGAAGACCGCAAGCAGGACCAGCACGGCGAAGAGCCATACTGGAAGGGTCACGCTTCCCGGCATCGGTTCAGTCCAACCTCGCGTATTTCCATCAGGATGCGGTTATTCGACTCGTCGATCCGACAGGGAGAGCCTCAGGTGAAACCCGCATACCCCGGAAGGAATCATAAGATCAAAACAGAAAAAGCCCATGCGGAATTCGATCGAAAGAATGACGAATGCGACTACGTTACGCAATATTGTTATTCCTTCTGGGCGGTGTTCGATTCGAGCCCGTCAGGCCGCCTTTCCCGGCCTACGACGACCTGTGGGTTTCGAAGGAGAAACTCGTCAGGCTTGCGCGCTTCCATGGCACCCGCGCCTTGAAGGTCACGGAGAACGAGGCGTTCATCTGGCGCGGCAGGAAGTGGGTCGCCGTACTTAAGAATTCCGGCACCTAGTGCACCGTCTCGCAAATAACTTGGCATTCGAGCGCCGCTGCATCCGCCCCAGCTTCGTTGCGCTCCTTCACCATACTCAACAGTATGCCTCAGTCGCGCGCCTTGCTGGCGCGGCGCATCGACGCTCTCGGTGCGTCAAGCTATTTGCGAGACGGTACACTAGAATCACCGGTCCCCTTCACGCCGCTTCCCGCTTCTCCCAATGGAGACTCTCTATCCCCAGGTAGGTCCTTGTCGATCTGACGTTCGGGTCCCCCTGAATGACCTCCATGACGAGACGGTCCAGCTCCTCCAGGGAGGCGGCCTGGATCTTGATCATCACGTCGGCCTCGCCGTAAACCGCGCATGCCTCGCGGATCTCATGGTGTTTACGAAGCTCCTTGACGACTTCCCCGGAAGATTTTGCGGGCACGTTCAACAGGACGAATGCGGTCACCATCGATGTCCTCCCTTCTCCGGTCTGCATCCGGGGCGAAACCAGAGAATATCCGGCGTCCGATTGCAATAATTTCATTATACGCTGCAGATGATCGAGGAGCGACGCAGGCGAAAGGAAGTGACGAAACGAAGGAGTCGCAACGGGGAGGAGTATTCAGGTTTCAACGAATTATTTTCGAAGAAAAGTAATTTATAATGATTTAGAGATTAATAATTTCAGGAGGGTGCGGCAATGGGCGACATCATCCGGAAGGTCGACTACTTCAAGATCGAAGTCCCGAACAAGGCGGGCGAAGGGGCAAAGGTGCTGGGGGCCCTGCGCGAAGCGGGTGTGAACCTGCTTGCCTTCACCGGATTCCCGCGCGGGCGCCGCGCCCAGATGGATTTCTTCCCCGAGGACGCTCCCGCTTTCAGGAAGGCCGTGAAGAGCGCGGGTTTCGCGATCGGTGGGAGGAAAAGCGCCTTCCTGATCCAGGGCGAGGACCGGGCCGGCGCGATCGCGGAGGTCGCTTCGAAGCTCGGCGCCGCGGGGATCAGCATCACCGCGCTGGATGGCGTCGCCGCCGGGGAAGGCCGTTACGGAGCCATCCTGTGGGTCGACCCGAAAGACGTGGGGAAGGCGGCCAAGGTTCTCGGCGCCCGCTGACCTGTCAGGGGAAGGCGTGCGTATCGGAACGCCGGCAGGGTCCGACTGCGGATAAAAAAAACGGGTGGTGGCCGGTCCTGCCCCGGCTTGCGGTTCCCGTACGTTACTTACCCATTTTTTGTCGGGATCTGCAGGCGATCCCTTCAATGGGACGGAAGCGGTGTGCCGTCAACCTGCTCCCGTCATCCCGCACGGGATCGTGGGTCATGTTGCCCCACCGCACCACTCGATTTTAATTATACCACCGGACGGAACGATCCGCATGTCCGCCGGATAATTTCCGGCAGCCCGCAAGATCGCAATTCCATTTCTCCTCTGGGGTGTCAACGAGGAGAGGGGCGGCCCCAGGACGCGCGCCGGCGGCCCGGCATGGCTTGCCTTGAGCCGTGCGCATGGCCGGACAAACCCTGGCCGTTCTCCTTGCCGCGATTGAGGAGATCCTCGACGCGGATCATGTAGGGGCGGGGTGCGCTGTGCTTCCGTCCCGGATCGAGATCGGTCGGCGGTCCCGGGGGAACCTCGGACCGGAAGGGGTGGTCCTCTTCCACGCCAAGGCGGCGGCGTATCAGCCGTTCGATCTCGACGAGGAAAGGACGCTCCTCGAAGCTGCAGAACGACAAGGCCATGCCCGACGCGCCGGCGCGGCCGGTCCTTCCTATCCGATGGACGTAGGCCTCGGGCTCGACGGGCAGGTCGAAGTTGATCACGTGGGACAGGTCGACGATGTCGAGGCCGCGGGCCGCGATGTCGGTGGCCACGAGAACCTGCGTCAATCCCCGTTTGAAATCCGCGAGGGCGCGTTCCCGCGCCTTCTGCGACTTGTCTCCGTGGATCGATTCGGCGCGGACGCGGGTGCGGGAAAGCTGCCGCGCGACCCGGTCGGCGCCGTGTTTGGTCCGAGTGAAGACCAGCGCGTTCCGGATCGAACCGTCGGCCAGGAGATAGCGTAGCAGCTCCCCTTTCCGGGGCTTCTCCACGTAATAGACGAAGTGCTCGACGGACTCCGCGGGGGAGGACACGGGCGTGACCGCCACCTGGACGGGATCGCGCAGGATCGTGCCGGAGAGCTCCCGGATGGAGCCGGGCATCGTGGCCGAAAAGAAGAGCGTCTGCCTCTTTTCGGGAAGCTCGTCGATCACCCGCCGGATGTCGTGGATGAAGCCCATGTCCAGCATCCGGTCGGCCTCGTCCAGGACGAATGTCTCCAGCGCGCGGAGGCTCAACAGCCCTTGCGACATCAAGTCGAGCAGGCGGCCGGGCGTGGCCACGAGGATGTCGACGCCCTGTTGCAGCGCCTTCGCCTGCGGCACCTGGCTCACCCCGCCGTAGATCACCGTGTGACGCAGGGATGTGTGCCTTCCGTAGGCGCCGAAGCTGTCGCCGATCTGGGTGGCGAGTTCCCGCGTGGGCGTGAGCACGAGGGCCCGGATGTGGCGCCTGTTCCTCCCTTTCATCGGGGAAAGACAGAGGCGCTGGAGGATGGGCAGGGCGAAAGCCGCCGTTTTGCCGGTCCCCGTCTGGGCGCAGCCGAGGAGGTCTTTCCCCAATAGCACGTGCGGGATCGCCTTTTCCTGGATGGGGGTTGGCGTACTGTAGTTCTTCGCCTCCACGGCGCGAAGGATCTCGGGTGAAAAGCCGAACGATTCGAATGACATTTTCTTTTCTTTCTCCTTACCGGGTATTGGACGGGATCCATCCGCCTATGCGGAGAGATGCCGCCGTGTGCCGAACGTCACGATGCACAACCCGTAGGAGGAGGCGTTCCGCCTGATCCGATCTTCAGAGGGGGGATGAATTGCCGTCTTGGAGAGGATCGCGTATCGCGATATTTCGAGCTTGATTGACCTTACACCCCCGCGAATGCAAAAGCAAGGGGAATCCTTATTGACCGGATGTTATAATTAATTCGATTAGGATTTGTTTGCCCGAGATCGATTTTTATTTCCTTGACGGGGGGGTTGTTTGTTGTTAATTTGACGAATGTTGAAAAATTTGGGCTTTACGCTCAGGTTTGACAGCAGTAAAAAACAAGGAGGAACAAGCAAGTGGCACAAGGCACCGTGAAGTGGTTCAATGACGCGAAAGGGTTCGGCTTCATTTCCCAGGAGGGCGGACCGGACGTATTTGTGCACTTCAGCGCAATCAAGGCCGAAGGGTTCAAGTCGCTGAACGAAGGCGATCGCGTCGAGTTCGAGATCACCCAAGGCCCCAAGGGACCGCAGGCTTCCAACGTCACCAAGGTGAAGTAAGCGGGAACCGCCCGAAGGGGGAAAAAAACCCCTTGACCATGGAAACCCCGGCGAGCGATCGTCGGGGTTTTTTTTTAAGGACGCAGACAGCGGCTCGCGTACCGGGGAGAAGGCATGGCGGAGGAAAAAAAAGGACTGTTCGAATCGCTCTTCGATGTCTCGTTCAAGACCCTCGTCACCCCGCGCATCATAAAGGTCCTGTACGCACTCTCTATCATCGCGGCGGGGTTTATCTCGGTCGTCCTCATCGTGGAGGGTTTTTCCGAATCGGCGGGCAAGGGGTTCCTGTCGCTGTTCTTCGTGGCCCCGCTGGTCTTCCTTATTCTTGTGATCTCATCCAGGATCGTCTACGAGCTGGCCATCGTCGTGTTCCGCATTTCCGACCACACCGCAGAGATAGCGAGGAATACCGCCGGATCGGCGGAACGGGGGGAAAGACCGCCGGCGAATCCCTCCTCCGACTGACCGCCCGCATTCTTACCGCTCGTCCACGCACCCATCCGGGGGGTTACCGCGGCTCCTCGGCCTCCAGGAACCTCTCCGCGTCGATGGCGGCGCGGCAGCCGCAGCCCGCGGCCGTCACGGCCTGGCGGTAGACGAAGTCGTGGACGTCTCCGGCGGCGAAGACCCCCTCGACGCTGGTCCGTGAGCCGTTGCGAAGCGTGATGTACCCCTTCTCCATCTCGAGTTGGCCCTCGAAGACCTTGGTGTTGGGCTCGTGCCCGATCGCGATGAAGACGCCGTCGATCCTCCGCGTCTCTTCCGCCCCTGTCTTCACGTTCTTCAGCCGAACTGCGGTGACCTCGTTCTTCTCCGGGTCCAGGATGTCGGCGACGACCGTGTTCCACACAAATTCGATCTTCGAGTTCCTGGCCGCCCGGTCGATCATGATCTTGGAGGCGCGCAGCCGGTCGCGCCGGTGGACGAGGAGGACCTTGCTGGCGAACCTCGTGAGGAAGAGCGCCTCCTCGACGGCGGTGTCGCCCCCGCCCACCACGATCAGCTCCTTCTCGCGGAAGAAAGCGCCGTCGCAGGTGGCGCAGGTGGACACCCCGCGTCCGAGGAGCTTCCTCTCGGCCTCCAGCCCGAGCATCTTGGCGGACGCGCCGGTGGCGATGATCAGCGCCTTCGCCTGGTAAGCGCTCTCCTCGGTCCACACGGAGAAGGGACGCCGGCGAAGGTCGACCCGGACCACATTCTCGGTCCTGTACTCGGCCCCGAACCGCTGCGCTTGCCGCTTCATGATCTCCACGAGCTCCGGGCCCTGGATGCCGTCGACGAACCCCGGGTAGTTCTCGACCTCGGTAGTGAGGCCCAGCTGCCCCCCCGGCTCGCGCCCTTCCAGGACCAGCGGTTTCAGGTTGGCCCGTGCGATGTAGATGGCCGCCGTCGAGCCCGCGCAGCCCGAACCCAGGATGATCACGTTCCGAACCATCCGGTTTCCTCCCTTGCTCTGATGTATCCGTGAATTTGACCCCTCTTCGCCAAGACTTGTCAAGCGGCGACGTTCCAAGAACTTTTTATGTCGGATTCAGAATGGGGACGTTCTTAAAACTTTTTATGGCTTTCAGGGACGTTCTTGAACTTTTCGCGCGTGGTGCTCTAAAAGTTCAAGAACGTCCCTGATAAAAAGTTTTTAGAACGTCGGGGGCGGGGTAAAATAATAGAGTGTCTTCAAACCAACGCGAGAGAGGATCATCGAGGCGGCGAGTCATGGCGCAGGAGACATCCCTTGCCTTGCTTACGTGGTTCCGCGGATCCGCAAGGCAAATGGACTGGCGGGACACCGACGACCCGTACCGGATCTGGGTGTCGGAGGTCATGCTCCAGCAGACGCCGGTGCGGACCGTTGCTCCCTATTACCGGCGTTTCCTCTCGATGTTTCCGACCGTGGGCGCACTGGCCGATGCGCCGCTGGACAGGGTCCTCAAGCTCTGGGAGGGTCTGGGGTACTACTCCCGGGCGCGGAACCTTCACAAGGCGGCCAGAGTCGTCGTCGAGGAGCACGATGGATACCTCCCGGCCTCCGTGGACGCGCTCGTGGCGCTCCCCGGGATCGGGAGCTCGACGGCCGGTGCGATCGCCGCGATCGCGTTCCGGCAGGACGCACCGATCCTCGATTCCAATGCGAAGCGGGTGCTGGCCCGTCTCCTTGCGGTTGAGGGGGACCTCGGCAGGCGGGACGCGGAGCGGATCCTTTGGGAGGAATCCCGGGGGCTCATCCTTCCGGGGAAAGGGAGGGAGACCGCGCTGGCTCTCATGGATCTCGGGGCCACGGTGTGCACTCCGAGAAAGCCGCGGTGTTCCGCCTGTCCCCTGTCGGCCTGGTGCGAAGGATACCGCCAAGGCATCCAGGATGCCATCCCGCATAAACCGCGAAAAAAAGCCTTGCCCCGACACGAGACGGTCGCCGCCGTGATCGAAGACCGGAACGGGAACGTTCTGATCGTCCGGCGTCCCGATGCCGGCCTGCTCGGAGGGCTCTGGGAGTTCCCGGGGGGGAGGCGGAGTCCGGACGAGTCGGAGGAAGAGGCGCTCGATCGGGCGGTCCGGGAGAACCTGGCGCTCGGGGTCGAGATCCTGGGGAAGATCGGTGCGGTCGCGCACGGATACTCGCACTTCCGGGTCACCCTCCACGCATACCGCTGCAGAAAGATCCGCGGACGCATCCGGTCGGCACGCGAGTGGAGATGGGTGAGTCCGACCGAGATGGAGACGTACGCCTTCCCGGGGGTCAACCGGAAACTTATGGACAGGATCGCCGTCCCGCCGAGGAAACGCGCGAAGGCGTGCTGAAGCGGGAGAAAAGGGGGAGAAGATGAAGCTTGCGGAGTACTTCCGGCCCGGAGGGATGGGTGTCCTGGCGACGGCCGGCAACGGCGGGGCCGTCAACACCGCCGTCTACGCCGTCCCGCAGATCATCGATGAGGAGACGGTCGCCTGGGGGATGACGGAGGGGCGGACGTACCGGTTCGCGAAGGAGAATCCCCATGCCGCCTACCTCTATTTCGCTCCGGGAAAGGGGATGAAGGGGATCCGGCTGACCTTGAAGCTCAAGGAGATCGAGACCTCGGGCGAGGTGCTGGAAGCCGTCCGGGCCAGGGCGGCCGAAACCGTGGGCACGAAGGCGGGCGCGGCGGTCAAATATGTGGCCTATTACAAGGTGGTGGAGACGAGGGACCTCGTCTAGCGGGCTAGGCCTCTTGCCCGCCGTTGCGGGGCGAAAAGGAGGTGGAGGATGTCCCGTGATCGTCGGGGGGGAGCTTTCCGGGTTTCCCGCAGGGCGATTTTCGTGCTCTTCGCCCTTTTCTGCGTCCCGCAAGAGTGCGAGGCGGATCCGCAGCCGGACAAGGTAAGGCTTCCCCCCGGTTTCGAGATCGGCATCTACGCCTCCAACGTGCCCGGCGCACGTTCGATGACCCTTTCCCCCAACGGTACCCTGTTCGTCGGCACGCGCGACGGCGGGAACGTCTACGCTCTCCTGCCCCACGGAAAGAGCGACCGGGCGGACGAGGTCGTCACCATTGCCCGGGACCTGAACATGCCCAACGGCGTCGCGTTTCGGGACGGCGCCCTCTTCGTGGCCGAAGTGAACCGGGTACTGCGCTATGACGGCATCGAGTCCCGCCTGAAGAACCCCCCGAAGCCGGTGGTCGTGAACGACCGTTTCCCCCGGGACAGACATCATGGATGGAAGTTCATCCGCTTTGGCCCGGACGGGATGCTCTACGTCCCGGTGGGGGCGCCATGCAACGTCTGCGAGGAGAAAGACCCGCGGTACGCCTCGATCATGCGGATGAGGCCGGACGGCGCCGGGCTGGAGATCTTCGCCCGGGGGGTCCGCAACACGGTAGGATTCGACTGGGACCCCGTAACGAAGGAGTTGTGGTTCACCGACAACGGGCGGGACTGGATGGGCGACGACAAGCCGCCCGACGAGCTGAACCGCGCCCCGCGCAAGGGGATGCACTTCGGGTTCCCCTACCGGCACGGGAGGGACATCCCCGACCCGGAGTTCGGGAGGAAGATGAAGGCGGAGGATTTCACGAAGCCGGAGCTGGTGCTCGGTCCCCACGTGGCGTCCCTCGGGATGCGCTTCTACACCGGGACGATGTTCCCTCCGGGATATCGGAACCAGATCTTCATCGCCGAGCACGGTTCGTGGAACCGCAGCGTCCCGATTGGCTACCGCGTAACCCTTGTACGCCTCCGGAGCGGGAGGGCGGCAAGCTACGAGGTCTTCGCGGAGGGGTGGCTCCAGGGGCGGAGCGCATGGGGACGCCCCGTGGACGTCCAGGTGATGCCGGACGGGGCGCTGCTCGTCTCGGACGACAAGGCGGGAGCGATCTACAGGATCAGCTACAAGGGGCGGCCCGCAACAAGAGGGCGGACCGGTAAAAAAGATCTACACGAACGAGAGATCTCAAAATAGGATAAGGAGGTTGAGGACAGAACAATACCGGGAGACAAGGAGGGTGAAGTGAAGAGAACGTCGGCGCTTGCGGCAGTTGCGGCATTCCTTTGGGGGCTTGGCGCCTCCGCACAGGCCAGGGAGATCCGGATCGGGCTGATCACTCCGCTCACCGGCGACGTGAAGACCTTCGGCGAGTCCGTGAAGAACGCGTTCGAGATGGCCGTCGACGAGGCGAACAAGGCCGGCGGCGTCGCGGGGATGAAGATCGCCTATGTCGTGGTGGACGACAGGAACGATCCCACCGAGGCCTCCAATGCCGCCAACCTGCTGATCAACAGGCACCGGGTGAAGGCGATCATCGGGTCCGTGACGTCCAAGGCCACCATCCCCGTCTCCGACCTGGCCCAGAGCTTCAGGATTCCCGCCGTCACGCCCACCGCGACGAACCCGAAGGTGACCGTGGCGGACGGGAAACGCAAGGATTACATGTTCCGCGCCTGCTTCATCGACCCGTTCCAAGGCAGGGTGATGGCCAAGTTCGCCAGGGAGAGCCTGAAGACCGGGAGCGCAGCGGTCCTGTACGACGCCTCCAACGACTACTCCAAGGGGATAGCCGAGTTCTTCCGGGACGCGTTCAAGAGCCTGGGGGGGGAGGTTGCCGCCTTCGAGTCGTACGGCAAGGACGACGTCGATTTCTCCGCCCTGCTCACGAAGGTCAAGGCGTCCAACGCCGACGTGCTGTTCCTCCCCGACTATTACAACAAGGTGGGCCTGATCGCCAAGCAGGCGCGGGAGAAGGGAATCAAGGCGAAGTTCATCGGCCCGGACGGATGGGATTCCCCCGACCTCGCAAAGATCGCGGGAGAGGCGGTGGAGGGCGGCTATTTCTCCAACCACTATTCGCATGAGGATACCCGGCCCGAGGTGGTCACCTGGGTGAAGAAGTACAAGGCCAAGTTCGGCCAGACTCCGGACGCCCTGGGGACCCTCGCTTACGACGCCACCAACCTGCTGTTCGCGGCGATCCGCAAGGCGAACAGCGACGACCCCAGGAAGATCCGCGAGGCTCTTGCGTCGATCAAAGGGTTCCAGGGGGTGACCGGCAAGGCCACCATGGACAAAAACGGCGACATGATCAAGAGCGCCGTCATCATCCGGATCGAGGGCGGCAGGCAGAAGTTCATCAAGGTCGTCACCCCCTGACATAGGGTGATGGAGTACTTCGTCCAGCAGGTCATCAACGGGCTGCAGATCGGGTTCGTGTACGCCCTGGTCGCCCTCGGGTACACCCTGGTGTACGGTATCGTCCGGCTGATCAACTTCGCCCACGGCGATGTCTTCATGGTGGGCGCCTTCATCGGCCTGTACGCCATCGAGAGACACCATCTCCCGATTTCGGCCGTGTTCCTGGCGGCCGTCGGCGGGTGCGCCCTGCTTGCGATGGCGATGGAGCGGGTCGCCTACAGGCCCCTCCGGGAGGCGCCGAGGATCGCCTCGCTCATCACAGCCATCGGGATGTCGCTCTTCCTGGAATATTTCACCGCGCTCCACCAGGTCTTCGGCCCGGACTATTACTCCTTCCCTCGGCCTTTCGCGGTCACCACCTGGGAGGTGAGGGGCATTACCTTGACGAATATCCAGGCGATCATCTTCGTCGTCACGCTCCTGTGCCTCGGGCTGCTCCAGTTCGTGGTCTACCGGACGCGGACCGGCCGGGCGATGCGGGCCGTCTCCTACGATTACGTGACGGCGGGCCTCATGGGGGTCAACGTCAACCTGGTGATCTCCCTCACCTTCGCCCTGGGTGGGGCCCTGGCGGGCGTGGGAGGTGTGCTGTACGGGATCGCCTACCCCCAGGTCAACACGTTCATGGGGGTCATGCCGGGGCTCAAGGCGTTTACCGCGGCGGTCCTGGGGGGGATCGGAAGCATCCCCGGGGCGGTGCTCGGGGCCCTGATAATGGGGCAGTCCGAGACCCTGACCGCCGCCTACCTTTCATCGACGTACCGGGACGGGATAGCTTTCCTCATCCTGATCGCGGTCCTCGTGTGGAAGCCCACCGGGATCCTGGGGACCGCCCGTACGGAAAAGGTCTGACCGGCGTTGAGGACGGCTATCAATCTGTTCAAGGCGTTCGGGCCGCTGTGCCTGGCGGCCGGGCTGGGATACCTGGCCGAGTCCGGGGAGATGATCAACCCGTACTGGATCCAGATCTTTCAACTGGCCTGCATCATCGCCATTTCCTCCCTGGGGCTGAACCTCATCTACGGCTTCACGGGTCTTTTCTCTCTGGGACACGCGGCGTTCTACGGCGTAGGCGCCTATACCGCGGCCCTCGTGATGAAATCGTATGGCGGAGAGTCCCAATATGTCTTCCTGGCGGCGCTCCTGGCCGGTTGCGCCGGGGCGGCGATCGTGGCCTACCTGATCGGAGTTCCGACCTTACGGCTGACGTCGGACTACCTGGGGATCGCCACGCTGGGTTTCGGCATCATCATGAAGGTCCTCTTCGACAATATCGACAGCTTTATCCCGCAGCTGGGGGGCGCAAGGGGGATGACGGGCATCGCCAAGATGACCACCGTCCCCTGGGCCGTCGTCTTCCTAGGGATTTCCCTCATCCTCGTGCGGAACCTCATCCATTCCAGCTACGGGCGCGCGCTCGTCTCCATCCGGGAGGACGAGATCGCCGCGGGGACGATGGGGATCGACATTTTCCGCTGCAAGATGGCCGGGTTCGTGGCCGGGTGCGCGCTCGCGGGGCTGTCGGGCGGACTGTACGCCCACCTTTACGCGTTCCTGCATCCCAGCAACTTCGATTTCTTCAAATCGGTGGACGTCCTTATGATCGTCGTCCTGGGGGGGATCGGGAACATGAGCGGGACCCTGGTCGCCTCCTTCGGGTGGATCTTCCTTCTGGAGGGGTTGCGTGTGGTCCTTCCCCCCGAGTACATCGAGTTCCGGTGGGTACTCATCCCGGTGCTGCTGATCGTCACGATGCTGGTACGGCCGGAGGGACTTTTCGGGTTCAGGGAATTCCCGTTCCTTTCGGGGAGGGACGACGAGTGATCCTCGAAGTCGCCGGCCTCTCCAAGAACTTCGGCGGCATCAAGGCGCTCGCCGGGGTGGACTTCCACCTGGACGAAGGGGAGCTGATCGGGATGATCGGCCCGAACGGCTCGGGGAAGACGACCGTGTTCAACGTGATCACGGGGATCTACCGGCCGGCCGGCGGCTCCGTGACGATGGACGGAACACCCCTGGTCGGGCTGTCGCCCCACGCGATCAACCGGCTGGGGATCGTACGCACGTTCCAGAACATCCGGCTGTTCCGGAACCTCTCGGTGATGGACAACGTCCGGATCGCCTGCCATTCCCACGTTCGCTACGGACCCCTCTCCGCCCTTTGCCGCTCCGGAGGGTTCTACCAAGCCGAAGGAGAGATATGGGAAAAGGCCATGCACCTCCTTTCCATCGTTTCGCTGCAGGACCGAAGGAAGGAGCTTGCGAAGAACCTTCCTTACGGCGACCAGCGGAAGCTGGAGATCGCCCGGGCGCTGGCCACGGAGCCCCGGATCCTGCTCCTCGACGAGCCGGCCGCCGGGATGAACCCCTTCGAAGTGGGGAGACTGATGGAGTTCATCCGGGAGATCCGCGAGCGGTTCCGCCTGTCCATCCTGCTCATCGAGCACCAGATGCGGCTGGTGATGGGGATCTGCGAGCGCATCGTCGTGATGGATTTCGGGCAGGTGATCGCGCGGGGCGCCCCCGAGGAGATCCGGAACAATCCCCGGGTGATCGAGGCCTACCTGGGGGAGGGATCGGGCGGAGAAGGATGATCTTCGAGGAAAGGTTCCGGTATTGCTTTTAAGCATTGAGAATATAAACGTATATTATGGCCGCTTGCACGCCCTGCGGGACGTGTCCCTCCAGGTGGACCGCGGGGAGATCGTTTCCCTTATCGGGGCCAACGGAGCGGGGAAAAGCACGGCGCTCAAGGCGATCTCCGGCGTGCTCCGGCCCCGTTCGGGGACGATCAACCATGAGGGAAGGGACCTCGCCGGGCTCCCTCCGCACAAGATCGCGCGGATGGGGGTGGCCCACGTGCCCGAAGGGCGGGGAGTGTTCGCCAACATGACCGTGCGGGAGAATCTTTTACTGGGCGCTTATGCGCGCCGTTCGCGGCGGGAGGCGGAGGAATCGATCGAAAAGGTCTTCACCCTCTTCCCGAGGCTTTCGGAGCGCAGCGCGCAGCTTGCCGGGACGCTTTCGGGGGGCGAACAGCAGATGCTTGCCATCGGGCGCGCGCTGGTCGCCAGGCCGAGCCTCATGCTCCTGGACGAGCCCTCCATGGGGCTGTCCCCCTTGCTGGTAGGCGAGATCTTCAACCTGATCGGGGAGATCAACAGGGAGGGAACAACCATCCTGCTGGTGGAGCAGAACGCCTACATGGCGCTGTCCATCGCACACCGGGGGTACGTGCTGGAGGCCGGCGGAATCGTCCTTTCGGGTCTCTCGGCCGATCTGCGGAAAGACCCCAGGGTCCAGGCGGCCTACCTGGGAGACGTGGGAACGCCGCCTCCGGAATGACAGGGAGATCCCCGAGATTTCGGCGCCGGCGGCGCGGCCGCGCCCCGATCAGGATCCTGGTCAGCGCCTGCCTGCTGGGAGAGAGGGTCCGGTACGACGGCGGCCACAAGCGGAACGCCTTCCTCACGGAGACCGTGGGAAGACTCGTGGAGTGGGTGCCGGTCTGCCCGGAGGCGGAATGCGGGCTCGGCGTTCCCCGCGAAGCGATGAGGCTGGAAGGGGATCCCCGGTGCCCCCGGCTGGTGACGGTCCGGAGCCGCATGGACCGCACGGAGAAGTTGGAACGGTGGGCCTGGCGCAAGGTTTGCTCCCTCGCGACGGAGGATTTCTCCGGATACGTCTGCAAGAAGAACTCCCCCAGCTGCAGCATGGAGCGGGTCCCGGTGTTCGACTCCACCGGCGGACAAATGGGAGAAGGCGCGGGAATCTTCACGCGGATCTTCATGGAGCGGTTTCCGCGGATCCCGGTCGAAGAGGAGGGGCGGCTTGCGGATCGGGAGCTGCAGACGGCGTTCTTCGAGAGGTTGTTCATGACCCGGCGGCTCCGGGCCCCCGCCGCCTGACCATCCCGCTTCATCCCGTATCCTCGCGCGGCCTTTCGCCACGGAGCCGGTAGATCTTCTCCCCGGGATGGACCGGGTCGAAGAGCGACAAGGCGGCCACGGGCAGCCGCTCGGTGCGCCCCAGGACAAGGAAGCCGGACTGGTGGAGCGCCGAGGCGAGGAAGTGGGCGACCGTAAGCTGTCCCTGCGGGCCGAAGTAGGTGAATGCCGCGTTGCGGCAAAGGATGAGATCGAACCGCCCCGGCGGCCTGCCGGAGAGGAGGTCGTGGCGCCGGAACCTCACGGCTTCCTTCAGGTCCCCGCGTATGCGGAAATCCTCTCCCTGCCGCGCGAAGTATCTACCCAGGAGCGCGGCCGGGACCTCGCGCAGGCTGCTATCGCCGTAGATCCCTTCCTGGGCGCGCGCAAGGGAAACGGAGTCGATGTCCGTGGCCAGGAGGAAGAGCGGGGGCTTCTTGCCCGGAAGCTCCTCCCAGACGATGCGGAGGGTGTACGGCTCCTCCCCGGAGGCGCACCCGGCGCTCCACACGTTGACCGTCGTCCCCTTCCGGACCAGATCGGGGAGGACTTCCCGTGCCAGGACATCGAAGACCTTCCCGTTCCGGAAGAAGCGCGAAATGGTGACGGGGAGCAGGGAGCGGAGGATTTCGGACTCTTCCGGAGTTCTCCGCAGGTACTCCAGGTAGCGGGGGAACTCGTGTATGCCCAGTCCCTCCATCCGGCGCATGAGGCGGCGCCGGATGTTCCGGCGCCGGTGCGCCGCGGGGGAGAGCCCCAGCGGGGGGAGCGCCTCGGACAGGAACGCCTCAAACTGTGTTGGGGTCTCGCGGATGGCCAAAGAGCGCTTCCCTCTTGAAGACGCGGAGAAGGATGAAGAGGGCGGGGAACAGCAGGACCGCCCCGGCGGCGAGCGAGTAGAGTATGAGGCGGAGCGTCGCCGGAGGGGAGGCCGTCGACACCACGGTCAGGTCCGGGCGGACGAGGAAAGGATATTGGGCAAGCCCCCACCCGGCGAGGATCGACGCCGCCTGGGCCGCGGCGCAGATGCGGGCGAGAGGGAAAGCGCGAAGCAGGAGCGCCACCTGGGCGCCGAGCGCTGCCGAAGCGGTGAGGAATACGAGCCCCACCGACCAGCCGCTCCCCAGCAGGGCGCCATAGAAATCGGACGCCCCCGCGTGGGCAAGGATCGGCGTGAGGATCAGGAGTGCCGCAACCGCGACCGACGCCCACAGGGCGCGCAGGCGGAAGTCCTCCCGCAGGTCCGGATCGGTCGTCTCGAAGATGAGGTAGACCGCCGCCAGGTGGGAGAAGACCGCCAGCGTGAGGAGGCCGACCGAGAGGGGGAAGGGGGCAAGCCACGTAAGCGAGGCCCCCACCGCTATCGCCTCCTGCGCGCGTATCTTCCCGGACGAAATCGCCCCGGCGATCGTTCCCAGCAGCACCGGCGTCAAGAGGCTGGCCGCGGCGAAGATCGTGCCCCACCGGCTCCTTCCCCCTTCGTCGTGCAGGCGGTAGGAATGGAAGGCGAACGCCGCCCCCCTCATGACGATCCCCGCGAGCATCAGGGTGACCGGGACGAAAAGGGCGGTGGAGAGGACGGCGAAGGCTTGCGGGAACCCGCTGAAAAGCACGACGACCGCGATGATCAACCAGATGTGATTGGACTCCCAGACGGGGCCGATGGCGTGGGCGATGAGCAGCCTCTGCAAGGCGGCGCGTGGTCCGCGGGAGAGGAGGTCCCACACACCGCTGCCGAAATCGGCCCCTCCGAGAAGCGCATAGATGATGAGGGAAACCAGGATGCTTCCCGCCACGAGGTCCGGAAGGGGGGGCATGACCTACTCCTGCCCCCCTTCGTTTCGGAGGATCCCATCCCCGCGTGGGAACGAAGGGCTCTGCGCCACTTCCCTGCGGAGCAGCCAGGCGGCGGCAACCCCCAGGGCCAGGTAAAGGGCGGAGAAGAACGCGAAGGGGAGAGCGAGTCCGCTCACCGGGGTGGCCGCGTCCGAGGTCCGCATCACTCCCCGAATGACCCACGGCTGGCGGCCGAGCTCCGTGACGGCCCAGCCCGCCTCGACGGCGAGGATCCCCAGGGGGCTGCAGGCGACGACGGCC
This sequence comes from Deltaproteobacteria bacterium, assembly GCA_016220005.1. Taxonomy (GTDB): domain Bacteria; phylum Desulfobacterota; class Deferrimicrobia; order Deferrimicrobiales; family Deferrimicrobiaceae; genus JACRIV01. The sequence goes on along the minus strand of JACRIV010000112.1, from coordinate 31,262 downwards.
CGGAGGAAACGGGGACGATACAGCCCTTCGCGGTCCTTCCGGGCGAGCCAAGCCCCGACGAGGGAGACGGCGGCAAGCGTCGTCCCGCAGGCCACCATGAACTGGAAGGCGAGGTGGACGGGCGCAGGAGGAGGACGCTCATCGCGGGGGAACGCCTGGAGCCCCTTGACCTCGGCGTCGGGGTCGTGGAAGGCGAGGAGGGAGAGGCCCCGCGGGATCTCGATCGCGAATCTCGTGGTTTCACGCGCCGCGTCCGGCAGCCCGCCGATGCGCAGGGGGGCGCCGCGCTCGGTCCGCCACTGCCCCTCCATCGCCGCCAGCTTGGCCGGCTGGTTCCGCGCCGCGAACCGGGCGTTGAAGTCGCCGCTCACCGGCTGCAGGACGGAAGCCGCCCCTCCCACCGCAATGGCGATTGCGAGGGCATGGCGGTGAAACAGGTTCTCCCGGTCGCGGAGCAGCTTGTATGCATGAATGCCCGCGACGGCGAACCCGGCGGCGGCGAACGCGGCAAGGGTCATGTGGATCGCCTCGGTGGGCCAGGCCGGGTTGAGCATGGCGGCGATCGGGTCGACGGCGGTTGGTTTCCCGTCCAGAAGGAGAAAGCCGGTCGGGCTGTTCATCCAGGCGTTGGCGGCCACCACGAGGACGCCGGACAGGACCCCCCCCAGCGCCACCGCCACGCCCGAAAGGAGGTGCGCCAGGGGAGGGACACGCCCCCACCCGTAGAGGTAGATGCCGAGGAAGATCGCCTCCGCGAAGAAGGCGAACCCTTCGAGCGCGAACGGGAGCCCGATGATTCCGCCGGAAAAAGCCATGAACCGCGGCCACAGCAGGCCGAGCTCGAAGGAGAGCACGGTCCCCGAGACCGCCCCCACAGCGAAGAGGACCGCGGTCCCCCTGGCCCAGCGCCTGGCCAGCTCGAGGAAGACGGGCTTCCCGGTCCGCAGGTGGGCCCCCTCGGCGATGACCATGAGGACGGGCATCCCCATCCCCGCCACGGCGAAGACGATGTGGAAGGCGAAGAACATCGCCATCTGGGCGCGCGCCAGGAGCAGCTCGGTCAACGGAACCTCCGCTCATGGGGGACATTCCCCCACACGAGTGTACCTCAATGGAAGACAGGAGAGTCCCTTCGGATTTTTTCGGGTGGCGTCCCTTTGCTTCCTACGGACGCACCCGCCCCACCGGGATCGGCTCGACCGCGGGGGGCGACTGCCCCGACAGGATGTCGACCACCTGGCGGTGGAACGCCCGTTCCTCCTGCACGCCGGGAGCAGTAAGCAGGCTCACGCGCACTTTCTTCGCCGCCGGGAGGAAGTGCTGCTCGGCGAGCCTGGTCCGGACCATCTGCTTGGCAGCCGCGCGTACCAGGTGGCCCTCCTCGGAGTCGGGAGTCGGCACGATGAGGACGACGGAGCCGTGTTCCCGCACCGCCCTCGTTGCCTCCGCGAAGGCATTGAGGACCTTTCCGAGGTGGACGAGGAACCCTTCCATCTCCTCGGGCGAGAACTCGAGCGCGGGCTTGCTGCCGGAGGTCGAGGTCCCCACGCAGAGTACCGCCCCGGCGGGGGGAGGCCCGCCGAGGAGGGAGTTGTCCAGCCACGGCTCGAGGAGCCGGGGATCGGACAGGTCGAGGTCCCGCACGATCTTTTCGGGCGCTTTGCGGCCCGGAGCGCCCGCTCCCGCGGAGGCCGGCCGGGAGATCTCCACCCTCCCGGGCCGGGAAGGCTGCTCCGTAAGCGACGTGACGGCCGCCCCGGCGCGCAGGAGGACTTCCGCGATCCCGCCCCCGTTCCAGTCCGTCGCGCCGACGGAGAGGAAGGCCACCGGCTGTCCGGAAACGGACTCCTTCTTCGGGTGGGGTCCCCCCGGGAAGGAGGAGAAAGAGGGGAGAGTGGACACGCCGAGAAAGCGGTCTTCCAGGAACCGGGCGTTCTTGACCGCGAAGAGCACCGCGTCGGCGACCTGCTCGTTCGTCGGCGGGTCGTCCGGCACCGTGCAGGCGAACCATTCCCGGATCCGCCCGTACCACGCTTCCAGCTCTCCCCGCCCCGACTTCGGCAGGCTGCAGCCCTGCATGGCCGCGAGGAACGCCTTCGACGCGGCCCCCCGCTCCGGAACGGGGAGCGACCGGTCGTAGCAGCGGACGAAGAGCTCCTGCATGGACTTCCTCTCCGCGCTGCGCAGCTCCCGCAGGGCGCCGAACTGGTCGGCGAACTTGTTCGCGTAATTGCGCATCACCCAGTCCATCCGGGGGCCGGCGATGAGGCTGGGGGCGACGTCCGCGATGTGGATGTTGTCCCGCGCGAGCCGGTCCTTGAGGGCGAGGGTCAGCCCCTTTATAAGTATCTTCGAGACGGTGTAGATGGTGCGGAAGAGGTAGGGCTGATCCGCGTAGTGGGTGGACACGTTGACGATCGTCCCGCCTCCGGGCTGGCCCCGCATGATCTCCCGGAGGTGGGAGATCGCGATCCAGGGCCCGAGGAAGTTGCTGCGCAGGACGGCGTCCCAGCTCTGGCGGTGCTCCCGCAGAACGTCGCCGAAAAGCGAAAAGTCTCCTCCGGCGCCCGCGTTGTTGACGAAAGCATCGATGCGCCCGAAGCGGTTCCGCGTCTCCTCGATCAGGGCGCGCACCCGCTGGGGCCGGGAGATGTCCGCATCGATCCAGAGCGACCGCGCGCCGCAGCCGCGCATTTTCGCCAGGACGGCGTCCGCCGCCGCCAGCTCCGCGCGGGCCTTCTCCGCTTCCTCCGGCGAAACGCCGGTTGTCCTCGGCTGCCGGCTGGCCACCACCACGGTCGCCTTCTCCGAGGCGAAGCGCAGGGAGATCTCCTTCCCCAGGTTCCGCATGCCGCCGGTCACCGCGACCACCTTCCCGCCCATCGAGCCGGAGACCTCGCGGACCTCCTCCGGGAGGCGGGCAAGGCTGTTCTGCTCGTCGGGGAGGAGGACGACGCCGGAGACCTTCTTCCCCTCCTCGACGAGCCACAGCACCGTCGCCGCCGTCTTCTCCGCGCCCGCGGTCTTGTTCCGCCCGTCGGTCCTCCCCGGGAGGACCAGCCCGATGTTGACGTCGCTCACGTGCGCCGGTGCGCTCCCTTCCGAGTGGGCCTTGCGCATGAGGGCCCTTTCCATCGCCTCGGTGGCGACGGCGGGCCGCAGCATCGCCTGGAATATCTGGACGAGGTTGCGCTCCCGGATGGAGGGGACGCCGGAGAGGTCCGGACCCACAATGACGACGGTCCCGTCGATCCGGTCCCTGTCCATCCGCCGCTCCGCCTGCCAGCAGAGCAGGCGGGTGGCGTATCCGAACCGATCGACCCACGCGCTCCACTCCTCGAAGGGAAGGTGGGTGAGGGGGCGCTTCCAGTCGACGCTTCCCGTGAGGAGAAGAAGGAGGTCGACGCGGGGCAGGCCGTCGAAGAGCCCCTGCACCTCGGAAGGGTTGGACAGGTTCGCGGGGCAAACCGTCGCCATTCCTTCGCCCCCCTCCGCGTTGATATGGAGCGCCAAACGCTCGAGCTCCTCGGCGCGGCTGCCCGAGAGGATGACGCTCGCGCCCGAACGGGCAAGGGCCTTTGCCGAGACCTCGAGGAGGGGTGCATCGTTCCCCATGAGGCTGTTGACCGCGACCAGGGCCACCTTGCCGACCATGTCCGGGTACCGGGTCAGGGCCGCGGGGGAGGGAAGGACGCCGGGCGGCTGCTCGTAGGTAACCCCCCCCATCGGGATCCGCTGGCCACCGACGGTGCGGCGGAACGCCAGTTTCTGCGACTCGAGTGCGACACGGGCGAAATCCCTCGGGGAGACGAACTCGCGCCCCACGGTCCGGTCGAGGGTGTCGCGTTCCAGGGCGTCGGGGGAGACCCTCCTGCCTATGCGGGCCCGGGCCATCGAGCCCTTGTCGAAAACTCCGGCCCCCTTCTGGATCCGCTCGGTCGCCACCGCGGAAGGGTTCAGGGAGAGGACGGTGATGTTCTTCTCGGCGAGCATCCAGGCGAGATAGTCCCCGAGGGCGAGCTTGGCGGACTGCGCGGCGGTGTAGGGGAGCCTTCCGGGATAGGCGTGCAGCACGTGGCGATGGATGCTCTCGCTATAGAACGTCCCCACCATGACGATCACTCCGCCCCGGGGTTGGGACTCCATGATACGGGCCGCCTCCAGGCTCGCCAGCCACGCCCCGGTGAGGTGGATATTGACGGCTTCCTTGTACTGGTCGAAATGGTCCTCCCGGTAGACCGAGCCGAACTCGACCGGGCCGGAGACGCCGGCGTTGTTGTAGAGGATGTCGATCCTTCCGAGCTCGCGCTCGATCCGCTCGAACATCTCGCCCACGTACTTGGGGTCTCCCACGTTCCCCTGGACGATCAGCGTCTGGTTGGTGAGCCCGAGGAGCCGGATGAGATCGTCCATGTCCGCCCTGGTCTCCTCCAGGGGAGCGGGGCGCCGGCCCGTGATCACCACGTTCGCGCCGCGCTGAGCCGCCTCGAGCGCCAGCGCCCGGCCCATCCCCGTGCCGCCCCCCGTGATGACGACGACCTGGCCGGCGAGCGCCGTGTCGGGATAGCGGACGTAGTTGTAGGAGTGGGTCCTCGAAACCGCCCGGCGGATCAGGTGGCTGGCGGGGGCGGGGTGCGTCTCCTCCCCGAGAGACAGGAAGAGGCGGTAGAGGGGATCCGCGGCGCCGCTTGACTCGTAGTACGCGGCGATCTGGTCGCGCACTTCCCGGGGGAGAGCCTGGAAGAACCGGTATCCCTCGAGAGCCCCCTTGGCGGCGACGGCGAACTGGCGGTCGATCTTGAGCTTCTCGTCCGGGAAGGCGCCGTCGCGGACGAACCTGCAGGCCAGGATCGCGGGGATCCCTTCCGGTGCGATCCCGGATCCCCCCCCGGAGAGGAGCGCTTCGACGAAGGATTTCTCGAATTCCCAGTGGACCCGGTCGTGGCCGTCGATGAACTTCGCCGAGGGACGTTCCAGGTCGGTGACGACGTGGATGCAGCGCGGCGCCCCGGTCTCGGCCAGGGGGTCCGTTCCGCCGTTGTCTTCCTTCTCGCGGGCGAGCGTTTCGCGCTGCTTCCGGACGACGTCCGCCGCCGCGTTGAGCAGGCGGGCGAATTCGTGGGCCTTGCGGCCCGCCCACGGCTCGACGTGGATGGCCCCCTTTTCCATGCGGAGGCCCTCGTAGGCCGGATCGGCGGAAAGGGCATAGGATCGGATCGCGAGCCCGATGAGGCCCGAGACCTCTTCCCGGATCGCCTCGGGGGAGTCGGGCGCGAGCTGGAGTTTTCGCAGGATCTGCAGCGCCCGGTCGGCGTCTCCCTCGTCGAGCGCCTTCCGCCCGAGGGCCGCTTGCTCCCTGGCGATCTCTTCCCGGGTGGCGGAGAGGACCGCCTCCACCTCCTTCCGGAAGTTCGCCCCCATGGCCCGGGCGGCGGCGACCACGAGCCCGATCCTGCCTTCGTCCGCGCCGAACTGGGCGTGGAGCTCCTCCATCCGGTATTCGTCCGGCTCGTAGGAGGCCCCGAGGATCCGGTCGAAGTAGGCGAAGTCCCGCTCCTTCCCTGCCTCCTCCGCGATGAGACGATTGAGATCACTCACCTCCGCCGACCCGTCGCCCGCCAGGGAGGCGTTGTAGGCGGATTCGCAGAGGACCGCCACCATGTGCGGCATGCCGAAGACCCACTCCACGAGGGGATGCAGGATCGCCTGGAGAAGAAGGTGGGGACGGGATCGCGACTTCGCGAGGAAGGCCTTCGTGACGAAGATGCAGGGAGAGGCGTCACCCCCTTCGAGGAGCCGTTTCTTTCCCAACCACAACAGTTCGTCCTTCTTCCTGATGAGAAGGACCTCGTAGGTCGGGCGGGCGTTCTCCCGGGGAAAGCCGGTCCGGTCACCCAGGTCCACGACGGAGATGCCGATCTCCCCGCTCCTGAGCATGTGGTCGATCCGTTCGCCCATCTCGCGGGCCGCGTCGGGGGCAAGCGTCGTAAGGAAGGCGGGGGGCTTCCTCTCGAGCAGGACGGCAAGGGCCTCCTCCAACGCCGCGGCGGGCAGACTCGAAACTTTTCCCTCGGCGGATTTCTCCGTGATCAGGGCGGCGATCCGGCCGATCTCCTCGAAAGAGAGCTGCCGGTCGCCGGGCGCCTTCTTGGTGATCGGGCCTGCCATGTGCCCGGCGGGGGATTCCCGCGGCGGGAGGAGCATGAGAAACGACGACTGGAGCGGGTCCTTCTCGACGAACCGGCGCACCCATTCCTGGCCGGCGGGAGAGGCGGTCGCCTCGCCGAACGCCCGTGCGTCGTTGGCGAGACCCGCTTCGAAGCCGTGTTCGTATCCGTAGAGCATCGCCAGGAGGGCGGCCTTCCCTGCGGCTTTCCGCGCGGCGCGAAGGTCCTTCGCGCCGGTTTCGTCCGGCGCGGGGGCGGCCAGGATCTCGCGAACCTCCTGTCTCTCGAGGAGCGCCGGCAGGGCTCCTTTCTGTCCCGACCCGATCGCGTCCCAGTCCTTGCGCGGTATCGTTCTCTTCCCGGAGAGGATCTCCCCCCCCAGCCGGACGGCGCGGAGCAATGCCGTGGCGGAAGGGGAGAACTCGTCCGCGAGGCCGATCGACACCGCCGTGTGGCCGTCAATCGGCTCGCCGTTGACGCACATCTCCGCCGCCATCACGGGGCCGACGAGGCGCGGAAGCCGCTGCATCCCCCCGTAACCGGGGATGATGCCGAGCTTCACCTCGGGTTGGCCGAGGCTTGCGTTCTCCGTGACGATCCGGTAGTGGGCGCTCATTGCCAGCTCGTTCCCGCCTCCCAGCGCGAAACCGTCGATCACGGCGATGACCGGGACCGGGAGCTTCGAAAGCTCCGAAAAGAGGGCGATGTTGCCCCCCGCGAGCCGGGCGATGGAATCGCCGGGCTTCCCGAGAAACTCCTTCACGTCGGCGCCGGCGACGAAGGCCCTTCCCGCGCCCGTGAGGACCAGGGCGCGCACCGGCCTTCCCTCCACGGTCCCCAGGTCGCGGATCTCCCGGACCACCGAGGAGAGTTGAGAGAGGAGCTCTTCGCTCAGCGCGTTCAGGGCGTCCGGACGGGTCAGGGTCAGAACGGCTGTTTCGCCCAGCAGCCGCAGGTCCACGAACCGGTTCCGCTTCGGGTCGGCGTCCCGAAGACTCTCTCCCAGGAACAGGTTCTCGTAGTCGGCGATAGGCCGGCCCTCGCGGTCCGCCTGGACGAGGGCGACCCCCTTGGGCTTCCGCATCGACCCGGAGAGCATCCTCTGCTGCAGGCCCGGGAGGCCGGGGAGGGGGGTCACGTCCAGGTCCTCCTGCTCCATCACGATCTTTCCGCTCGCCAGAAGCCGTACGACCTCGGCCGCCTGGGAGGAGCAATACATGTGGGAGCCGCGGATCGAGAGGTCCGACTCCCCCCTGATCACGACGACCCCGGAGGGCATGGCGTCGCCTTCGTCGTAGTCGCGCAGGACGAAGGTGCTGAAGTGAAGCGTGCTCTGGTCCGGGCGCTCGACGACGAAATCCGGGCCTACCCGCGGGCCGAAGATCCCCCAGAGGGCCTTGCCGAGGGCCTGCGCCTGCTTCATGAACCCCGAGGCGTACTCGGGGTTCGGGCGGCCGTCGGAGGTCAGGGGGTCGGGCATATCCTCGGGGAAGGCGAAGGCGTCCCTGTCCAGGACGTGCCCCTGCGGGATCCCCATGCGGCGCATCCCGGCGATCCCGCCCTTCTCCCGGGAGCGCGAGGCGATGACGGCCACCTCCGCGCCGCGGGCCAATGCCGCGCGGGCGAACCGGCGAGCGTATGCGTCGGCTCCCCAGACCAGCCCCCGTCGTCCCGGAAGGAGCCCGATCTCCGCGAAGATCGACTCGGGGCTCCCCTTGCGGAAGAGGATCTGCTTCTGCCGCATCCATACCCACCGCGCGTCCGCCACGAACCGCCGGCCCCTGTGGAAGAAGGTCTCCTTGTACTCCCCGCGGAGGCCGGCCCCGGTGGCGCCGAAGAAGGTGAGCGTCCCTCTTCCCGAGAGCGCCGAGACCAGCAGAGGGAAGTTCCCCCCGCCGGTGTGCTCGAAGACCCCGTCGACGGGCCGTCCCCCGTTGGCGCCGAACACGGCATTGCGGAACGGCTCGGTCCGGGAGCGCCACGATTCGTAGTCCTCCCCCGGGGGGATGGGGCCGAAGACTTCGGCGGGGATCTCCCGCCGGTCGACGAAAGCGTCCGCCATTCCGCGATCGATCAGCGACTTCGCCAGGACGGGATTGGATCCCATGAGGAGGACACGGGCCCCGAGCGCCTTGGCGATCTGCGCTCCCGCGAAGCTCGTCCCCTTGCCCCCGCCCATCACGAGGATCGCGTCTCCGGGGGCCGCCCGGAGACGCTCCACGACGGCCCGGTACGCCGTACCGTAGGTAAGCAGCATGGCGGCCAGACGCTCGGGAGTGTGGCGCCGGAGAGGCTCGGGCAGGGGGATCGCCCGGTCTTCCTCCACGATGACGAACTGGGCGTTGAAGCCGTCATGGGTCTCGTATCCACGGATGTTCCTGCCCGTCCACGAATCCAGGATGACCGCCTGCCCGACCTTGACCCGGGTCACGGCGGCGCCCGAATCCACCACGATGCCGAGGGCGTCGCTCCCGGGCACGTGCAGGGTGGCGGCGTCGCCGCGCCCGAAGACCGGGACGGGGAGCCCCAGGGCTGCAAAGTTGGTGTTGAAGTTGGGGCCCGTCGCGAGGATGGATACCAGCACGCGCTTCGCGTCCTGCGGGCGGAGCCGCGGCGCCGGGATGGCTTCGAATCTGATCGCTTCGGAGGGCGGTCCGTAACGGTTGCGGTGGATCGTGAGGGCGTACATCCTGTCGGGAAGAGGCGTTCCAAGCCGGGGAGGCGTACCAAGGGGCCACAAACCGCCTGGGGTTGGGGTCGGTCCGGTCAAGGGCATGTTCCTCCTTGGGGATGGCGGGCGCTCGCTGCCCTTTATGATTCCAAAGCGATGCGTTCGATTCAATGAAGGAAGGCGTTCTCATCGGGGGAAGAGGCGGGGATAAAGGGCCCCGGCCAGGAGGTAGAGGAGCGCGCCGCCAAGTATGCTCAAACGGAATCCCCCCCACAACGCCGCCACGGAAGCGAGCGAGGCGCCGGACACGGAAAAGAATCCGTTGATACCCCACGCAAGGGGGATCGACCGCGCGTTTCCCCGGGACATGCCGGAGACGGCCGCGGGAAAGGGCATCCCCATCAGGAAAGCGGCGGGGGCGAAAGAGGCGACGAAGATCGAAGCCCGCCAGCCCCCGGCGCTCGCAAGAAGATAGGAGGACGCCCCCGTGAGACACAGGAATCCGGCGGCGGACAGGAGGGCGATCCCGGGAAAGATCCATCGCATGGTCCGCGCCGACCCCGATTTTTCGGAAAGGGCGCTGCCAAGCCCCGAAAAGAGGGTAAAGCCCCCGATCGCCGCGGTCGCGGCGCGGATCGTGTCTCCCAGGACGAGGATGCCGGCCTTCAGGAACGTAAGCTCGACGAGCATGTAGGCCGTGCCGAGGGCGGAGAAGTAGCCCGCAAGAGGGATTGCGCCCTGCGTGGAATATTTCCCGGAGAGGGCGGGGGGGAGCAGCAGAAAAAGCGCAGCGAGCGCCAGGGACACCGCCAGGGAGAGCAGGAGGAACAGGACCCCCCACTCCACGAACGGAACCCATTGGTTCCCGAGGAGTCGACGGAATTCGGGGAGGGAGCCCAACCGGAGGAAGCGGTAGAAGTAGGGCGAGTCGTCGGTGGCCGGGCGGAGGTCGAAGAGCTCCGTTCCGGATCCCTCCGTGGCGCCCGTGACGGCCGCCCGCACCGCCTCCCTGAACGCTCTCTCCTCCGCCCCTCCCTCTTCGACGGAGAGGGGAGGCGGCCAGACGGTGCCGAACCCCATCGTTTCGCACCACCGCCTCGCCCGGCCCACCTCGGCGGGAGTGAAGGGCGAAGGGCGCGCAACAAGCGCGAAGGACCCCCACCCGCGCACCAGGAGGATCCTCTCGGATGCAGGCGAGAGGCCCGCCTCGGTGAAAGCCTCGCGGAAGGTCCGCAGGATCTTCACGCTCTCGCGCGGGGGCGCCTTGAGCCACCCGGAGGACGAGATCATTCCGCGGTCGGAAAGATGGGAAAGCATCGCGCGGATCCCCTCTCGCGTGAGCAGGAAAGATTCTCCCGCCGCGTGGACGCCCAGGGAGGAGAAGGTCCCGGAGGAGATGTCGGCCAGCTCGATGATGTCGAAGCGGCGCTTGTCGCGGGACAGATAGGTCCTGTGCCCTTCGGTGCGGATCTCCACGGCGACGCCGGGGGGCCATCCCCCGGAGAACGGCGCCAAGTCGTCCCGGATCAGCCTTACGTATTCCTCCGCGGACTCGACCGCCGTCACCTTCGAAGCGCCGTTCACCGCGGAGGCCAGGACCCCTTCGGTCCCCCGCAGGCCGAACTGCAGGACGGATGGGCGCTGGACGAGCCTGTACGGAAGGGCGGCGGGGAGGTAGGCAAGATATCCGGGTGGAAGCGGTCCGCCGGCCTTGGGGGCAGCGCCGCGGAGCTCGCCGTCGGCGAAGACGGCGGCCTGGGGGGGAATCTCGCCCGTGTATCTCATGCTTAATCCCGGGGCGAAATGCATCGCTGGGGCGAACACCGCCCGGTAGTCCCCGGTCGGCCCGGAGCGGGCGGCGATCACCTTCGCGTCGGGCAGCCTGAGCGCGACGGCCATGTCCTTGAACGGAGACATCGAGGGTGCGGGGGGAGGAAGGAACAGGAGCAGCAGACAGGCCACGCAAGGCCCGATCCGACCGCGCGACAGACGCCCCTCCGGAGCCCGCAGGACAAACGCCCCGGAGACGAGTCCCAGGGCGACCGGGATGCGCAGCAGCGAATCGGTCGGAACGAGAGAAAAAGCGGGAAGGGCGAGGAGGGCGCCCGCCGCCGAACCGGCGAGGTTTGCGGCGTAGACCGGGCCGGCCTTCCCCATCCCGAAGGAGAGAGGGACGACCACTGCCCCTCCCGCAAGCGCGAAGGGCGCGGAAAGGAGCAGGAAGAACCCGCAGAACGCCGGCCATGCGGAAGTATCCCACATGAGCAGGAAAGGGTCGAAGCGCACTGCCTGGGAGGCCCGGAAAGCCAGGTCGAAGGCGGGGGCGGCGAGCAGGACCAGCCAGGCGAAGACCCGTTCCGGGGAGCGCGCAATTCGCCACCGAAGGAGATGCGTCGCGACTCCCGCGGCTCCGAAGCCGAGCATCGCCTGGGAGATGATCAGCGGGACGAAGTACGGCCAGAACCGCAGCGAGAGGAGCCGGATGAGGAAGATCTCGTCCGCGATGGCGGCCGCAGACAGCAGGAAGATGGCGCCAAGCGTCCCCATGCGGGACGGGTCAGTGACCCAGGAGCCGGACGAAGGCGACGGGGAGCACGTTGCGTTGGGTGAGGGAGCCGCGCCGGTCTTTTTCCACGTACACGAGGTTCTGGGTCATGAACGGTCCCCCGACGGGCATGACCATCCTTCCTCCGTTCTTCAACTGCCGGAGAAGCGGCGGGGGGAGGTGGCCGCCCGCGCAGGTGACGATGATCGCGTCGAACGGAGCCTTCTCCTCCCAGCCGTAGTAGCCGTCTCCCTGCCGGGCGTGCACGTTGCGGAACCCCAGGGAGGAAAGGGTGCGGGCCGAGTTCGCCGCCAGGGACCCGAAGATCTCGATCGTGTAAACCTCCGCAGCCAGTTTCGCGGCGACCGCCGCCTGGTACCCCGATCCCGTGCCCACTTCGAGGACCCGATCGGTCGGCTGGAGGCGGAGGATCTCGGTCATGAAGGCGATGATATAGGGCTGGGAGATTGTCTGTCCTTCCCCGATCGGCAGTGGATGGTCGGCATAGGCCTGGGAGCGATATTCGGGAGGGACGAACAGGTGGCGGGGAACAACGCGCAGGGCGGAGAGGACGCGGGAGTCGGAGATCCCCCGATCCTGGATCTGGTCCTTCACCATTGCCAGTCGCCCTGCGAGGAAAGGGTCCGTGGATTCCGAGTCGGGCGCAACGGCGACGAGCAGCAGAAGCAGGGCGGCGAAAGCCTTCCGCATGGGCGGTCATCGCCTCTTCTCGATTGAATTCGCTTCCTCAAGTCCATTATAATCAATAGAGGGAAGATGGGTGGAGCGGCGGTAATGCGCGGACCAACTTTCCGGGCCCCGGTAAGGGAAGGGGGTCGCGATGGTGGATCTCCTGTTCTGGGCGTTCTTCGGGATCGGATTCCTGGTGATGGTCGTGATGATCTTCTCGGTCTTCAGAGCGATCTGGGAGGGCAAGAAGGACCGGGACATCTGGAAGGGATTGCGCGGGAAATCCTCGATCCTTCAGCGATAATGACTGCGGCAATGATCGAAGGCAGATTCAAGACAAGAAGGGCATAGTTTATTCCTATTGTGTGAAATTAGTTGCCCACGCCTCCGTTTTCCTTCGCCAATCCATTCGGATAATTGTTTGTAAAACAAAACAGATCTCGAAAAGGATCGAGAGGTCTGATAATTGCATAGGTGAGGAAAGTATGAAAGGATACCCTGTCTATCGCATGAACTCGGGTGGAAACGGCGTCGTGCGCGTCGGGTCCATCATCGAGTACCGCAGAAGCCGCAGAAGCATGAACCGGCTCGGACTGGCGAAACTTGCGCAGAAGCTGTTCTCCCGGGGGCCCGGCGACATCATCATCGTGGGCTCCGATTTTTCTCTCGAGCAGGCGGGGGCTTGCTGGGAATCCCTTTCCGCTGGATGATCCTGGCCCTGGGAAATTTACGTTGACAGTCGAAGACAATTCCATTACATAAAAATCGTCTATTTATTCGGTCCCTCTTACGGACGGATCGCCTAGGGCATCCCCCCCAGGGCATTCTTCTACTGCCTGAAGGGCCGAACGCAGCGGGGCAGCGCATCGCCCCAAACGATCGACCCGACGGGTCGAATCAAAAAGGAGAACGCAGCATGGCAACAGGCACGGTCAAGTGGTTCAACGATGCGAAGGGCTACGGCTTCATCACCCAGGACGAAGGAGAGGACATCTTCGTCCATTTCAGCGAGATCTCGGGAGACGGCTTCCGCTCGCTGGCCGAGGGGCAGAAGGTCGAGTTCGAAGTGACCGCCGGCCCGAAGGGAAAGAAGGCGGCGAAGGTCCGCAAGGTGTAACCGTCAAAAACAGGGACGGTCCTGCCAAGTCCTTCTCCAGCTCCAGGACCGTCCCTGAAGCGAAAAGGCGCCCGGGCTTGCGGCCTCGGCGCCTTTCTTTTTTCCACCCCCTTTGCTAGATTGTCAAAAATATTCAAGCGGCGGTGTACCATGTCCTCTTCCCTGCAGTCCCTGTTCCGCCCGGAGCGTATCGCCGTCCTCGGCGCGTCGTCCAATCCCGAGAAGATGGGATTCCGGATCTTCCGGAACATCGTGGATGCCGGCTACGCGGGAGAGATCGTCCCCGTCAATCCCAAGGGAGAGACGATCCTGGGGAGGCCCTCCATCAAGACGGCGGCGGAGCTTCCCACGGGCACCGACCTCGCGGTCGTCATCATCCCCGCGAAACTCGTTCCCGGCGCCATCCGTGAACTGGGAGGACGCAAGGTCCGGGCGGCCATAGTCATCAGCGGCGGTTTCGCCGAATCGGGCGAGGAGGGCGCGGCCCTCCAGGCCGACCTTGCCCGGACCGCCGCGCAAAGCGGGATACGGGTGGTGGGACCGAACTGCCAGGGCGTCAACTATCCCTACCACGGGCTGTGCGCATCGTGGCCGCTCGTCACCCGCAGGGGGGAGATCGCCATCGTGTCCCAGAGCGGCACGGTCGGAGCGGCGATGATCGACTGGGCCTCCGAGGACCGGCTGGGCTTCTCGGCCTTCGTAAGCATGGGGAACCGCGCCGACGTGGACGAGGCGGACCTCATCGAGTTCTTCGCGGACGACCCGAACACGAAGGTGGTCTCCCTCTACATAGAGGGGGTCAAGGACGCCGCGAAGTTCCTCGCGGCCGTGCGGAAGTGCCCCAAGCCCATCGTGGTCTTAAAGGCGGGGAGGACGGAGCGGGGGCGGATGGCCGCCGAGTCCCATACCCGGTCGCTCGCCGGCAAGGACGAGATCTACGACGCGGCGTTCCGCCAGTTCGGCGTGCACCGCGCGGCGACGCTTGAGGATCTGTACGACTTTTCCAAGGCGCTCGCCTATCTTCCCGCGCCGGCCGGGCCGGGGATGCTGATCGTCACGAGCTCCGGAGGTTCCGCCATCATCGCAACGGACGTGGCGGAGGAGGAAGGGTTCCGGGTCAGGCCCCTCCCGGAGGGCCTTGCGTCCCGCCTGAGGGAGATGCTTCCCGCCCACTGCATCGTGGGAAACCCCCTTGATCTCACCGGGGATACGGACGCTGCGCGGTACCGGAAGGTCCTCGAAGCGGCGGCGGACCATTACGACGTGACCATGGCGATCTTCGGCGACCCGATCCCCGGGGCGAGCGAGGTGATCGCAAAGGGCCGCTGCGTGCTTGTCTCCTACCTGGGCGGAGCGGAAGTCGAGCGGGCGGAACGGGCGCTCCTCCACGAGAAGAAGATCGCGGTGTTTCCGACTCCCGAGCGGGCGGTGCGGGCCCTGTCGTGTTACGCCCGGTTCGACACGGAGAGGTTTCCCCGGATCCAGGAGAAAACGGAGACCGCCTTCCGGGGAACCGCCGCCTTCAAGTCAATGACGCCCGCGGATTCGATGCGCTTCCTTGCGGAGCACGGCTTGCCGGTGACGCCGTTCCGTCGCGCCGGGAGCGAGGAGGAGGCGGTCGCGGCCGCCCGGAAGATCGGGTACCCGGTCGCGCTGAAGATGAACTCCCCGGACGTCACGCATAAGAGCGACGTGGGAGGGGTCGTCCTGAACGTCGCCGACGAGGGCGGCGTGCGGCAGGCGTGCCGGCGAATCGGGGAGGCCATGAAACGGACGGGCGTAAGGGACGAAGGCGTCCTCGTCTGCGCCATGGCGCCTGCGGGCCGGGAGGTGATCGTCGGGGTGGCCCGGGACCTCCAGTTCGGGCATGCCGTCATGTTCGGGATGGGAGGCGTCCTGGTGGAAGCGCTCGGGGACGTCTCGTTCCGGATCCTCCCGCTCACGGAAAAGGATGCGTCGGAGATGGTCGAGGAGATCCGCGGGGCGAAGCTGTTGAAAGGGTATCGCGGGAGCGGGCCCGCCGACGTCGGCGCCATCCGGCGCCTTCTCCTGCAGGTCTCGGACCTCGTGGCGCGGCGCCCCGGGATCGCGGAGCTGGACCTCAACCCGGTCATCGTCTACGAACGGGGACTCCGGGTCGTGGATGCGCGGGTGGCCCCCGCGGACATCCCCGGATGACCGTGCGGATCGGCGTTCCCAGGGAGATCAAGCCGGGTGAAAACCGGGTGGCGCTTTCTCCCGGCGGCGCGGAGGCGTTGCGAAAAGCGGGGGCGGCGGTCCTCGTCCAGGAAGGGTCGGGAGCGGAGAGCGGCTTCCCGGACGGGGAATACGCGGCGGCAGGCGCGCGCGTCGTTCCCTCCGCCGCCATGGCGTGGGATGCCGACCTCGTCGTCAAGGTCAAGGAACCGATCCCCGGCGAGTTTTCATTCCTTCGGGAAGAAACGGCCCTTTTCACCTATCTCCACCTGGCCGCCTTTCCCGCTCTCGCCGACGCGCTCCTCGCGCGCCGGGTGACGGCCATCGCCTACGAAACGGTCTCCGAGGGGGTCGGACTCCCGCTGCTCCGGCCGATGAGCGAAGTGGCCGGAATCCTCGCGGTGCAGGTCGGCGCCCGGGGGCTGGAGAAGGCATGCGGCGGCAGGGGGGTCCTCCTGTCGGGGGTGAGCGGCGCACGGCCCTCCAGGGTTGTCGTGATCGGCGCGGGGACGGCCGGGAGGAATGCCGCGCGGACGGCCTGCGGCGTGGGAGCGGAAGTGACGCTCCTCGACATATCCGCCGAGAACCTCGCCCGCGCCGCCGCGGAGATCCCGGGGCGGATCCGGACGCTCCTCTCTTCCCCCGGGGCGATCTCCGGGGCGGTGGCCGAAGCCGACCTCGTCGTCTCGACGGTCCTGGTCGTGGGGGAGAAGGCCCCGGTGCTCATTTCCAGGGAGATGCTCCGCAGGATGAAAAAGGGCGCCGTTGTCGTGGACATATCGATCGACCAGGGGGGATCGCTCGAGACCTCCCGGCCGACGACGCACGCCTCCCCGTACTTCCTCGATGAGGGGGTGGTGCACTATTGCGTGTCCAACATGCCGGCGGCCGTCCCCTGCACTTCGACGCTCGCCTTGACTTCCGCCACCCTGCCTTACATCCTCCGGCTCTGCAAGGCCGGGATCGTGGAGGCGCTGCGGAGCGACCTCGCTCTGCGGGCGGGACTGAACACTTTCCGGGGAAAAGTGACCTGCGAAGGGGTCGCGCGCGCCCTCGGGAAGGACTACACGCCCCCGGACGCGCTCCTCTAACGGTCCCGCTTCCATCGCCTGCCTTGACGGAAGTCGCTTCGCCTCCGGGATCCGCTGGCGTGCTGCGCGCGCCTCACGGGGTACCCCTCGCGGGGGACGCCTTGCCCGTCCGTCCCTGGACGGGCGGCGGCTCCGTCGCTCCTCGCTCCGACATCCCTGTCTCCCGCTTCGTCACTCAGGCCCCCGCTCGGGGTACCCCGTTGCGGCGGCTCGCACGACACCGACAGGATCCGGCCGCAACGCGCCCAACCGGCGGAAGGCGCAGCCGCAGGGAGGTCCGGCGCAGCGAGTCGCCGCGGCGGAACCGGCGGAGGCCCCGTCTTCCTGAGATAGAAGTGGGTGCGCGGACTCCATGGAGAGCTCGAAACACTGGGAGGGGGCCGAAAGGCACGTTCGCTGGACGAAGCCGGAGAGCCGCAGGCGACGACGCGAGCACGGAGCTCCCGGAGGCGAAGCGCCTTCCGCTCGGTTACGCGTTGCCGGCCTTGAGCCGCGCCGCGAGGTTGCGCACCTGCGCTCGGGTCGATTCGAGGTCGCCGGAGTTGTCGATCACGTAATCCGAGGCGAGTGCCTTCTCGTCGGGGTCCATCTGCGCCGAGAGGCGCCGGAGCGCCTGCGTTTCGGAGATGCCGTCGCGGTCCATCAGGCGTCGGATCTGCAAGGCCCTGTCGCACCGAACGGCGATGACCGCCTCGAACCGGCCCGTCCTGCCCTTCTCGTGGATGAGCGCCGCCTCGACGATCGCGACCCGGTGCCCTTCCCCTTCGAGCCCGGCCAGAGCCGCGGAGATGCCGTGGGCGATGAGCGGATGGGTGACGGCTTCGAGGGCGGCCCGCTTTTCGGGGTCGGAGAAGACGAGTTCGCCGAGCTTCTTCCGGTCGATCCGGCCGTCCGGAAGGAGGATCTCCTTCCCGAACCGCCGGACGATCTCTTCGTGGGCTTTCCGGCCGGGCTTCGTGATCTCCCGGGCGAGGCGGTCGGCATCCACGACGGGCAGGCGCTCTTCGCGGAACATCCGGGCGACCGTGCTCTTCCCGGTTCCGATCCCCCCGGTCAGGCCGAAAACTCGCAGCATGGGCGGATTATAACAGCCGGCGTGCCGTTGACAAGGTCGCCCGGGGATGGTACGTTCAGAAATAAATGAATTATCATTCATAATTATCCGGGAGGGCTTGATGGCGGAGACGACGGTAACCGGGTTCTTCGAGTCGCTTCAGGAGAAGCTGGCGCAGAGCGTTTCAAAGCTGGCCGGGATGAACTGCGTCTACCAGTTCCGTATCGGGGAGGCGAGCTACAACGTGGCCCTGGCGGACGGAAAGGCGACGGTGGCGAAGGGCGAGGCCCTCTCCCCGAGCTGCACCGTCACGATCTCCGAAGACGACTTCCTCGCCCTGCTCTCCGGGAAGCTCAACGGACAGATGGCCTTCATGACGGGGAAGCTGAAGGTCGCCGGAGACCTTGGGCTGGCATTGAAGCTGGAGTCGCTCCTCCGGGCCTGACGAGGGGAAGCGTTGGCAGGATCCCGGAATGACCTCCAACGGGCGGCGGCGGAGGTCCTCGCCGCGGGGGGGAAAACGGTCGCGCTGACGGGGGCCGGGATCTCCGTCGAGAGCGGGATCCCCGCTTTCCGAGGCTCGCAGGGGATGTGGGAGAAGTTCGACCCCGCGGAGTACGCCACCATCGGCGCCTTCCTCAGGAACCCGGAAAAGGTCTGGGAAATGCTCTCCGAGATGATGGACGTCCTCCTGGGGGCCGCCCCGAACGCGGCGCACCGCGGCCTGGCGGAGCTCGAGAGGATGGGTCTCCTGCGATCCGTCATCACGCAGAACGTGGACGGTCTTCACCAAGCCGCCGGCTCCCGGAGGGTGATCGAGTTCCACGGAAGCCCGGAAGCGTTGGTCTGCATCGCCTGCTGGAACCGGTACCCTTCCGCGGAAAAGGTGCGGGAAGGGATCCCTCCCCGTTGCGGGTGCGGTGCGATCCTCAAGCCGGACATCGTCTTCTTCGGGGAACCGATCCCCTGGGGGGCGCAGGAGGATGCGGAGGCCGAAGCGCGGAGCTGCAGCGTGCTGCTGGTCATCGGCACCTCGGCGCAGGTTGCGCCGGCCTGCGAGATCCCCCGGCAGGCCAAGGAGCACGGGGCCCGCGTCATCGAGATCAACCCCGAGGAGACGCCGCTGACCCGCACCGTCACCGATCTGCACATTCAAGGAGGCGCATCGGAGATTCTTCCTTGCCTGATTCAGGAGATTCTTTCCCCGCACTCCGGCTCGCAATCGCCCTCCGAAAACCATTGACGGTTTTCCTGTAAGACAGTCCAAAAAAACAAATTTTGTCATTCCCGCTGACATAAATTGTCAAATTTGAAGGGGGTGCGCACCCAAATAGAATATTTTCACGACCCTCCGGATGCGTACCCTGTAAAATTCATTGAGCTCCCGACGTCAATAAGGTTTTCGGAACGATGGACCGAAAAAGAAAGGACGGGGTGATTTCGCCCGCCAATGACGGCTGCCGTTACGTCTGTCCGGGCGCTTGGAAGACAAAGGTTTGCGGGAATAGCCCCGATATTTGGAGAGAAACGCCGGGTGCGGGGACCGAGCCCCGTTTTTGCGATTTCGATGGTATTTATTTTGCATTAATATTGTTGGGGAAAGTTCGTACAAATGCATTGTTTTAACTATGCATCCCGATCGCGGCAGGTTGGAACGCAGAGAAGGGGGAAAATTATGGACGCCAGGCGGAGTGCTCCTTTTTACTTCCGGCCGGGAAAGGGGATATTGTGCGTCCTCTTTCTCGCGGCGTTTGTCCTTGGGGTCGCCATGCCGGGGAACTCGGGCGATCTGAAGGTCCTTGGAGGGCTCGTGGAGTCGGTGTCCGGCGACTACGTAACGCTGAAAGACGGAAGAAGCCATGACATCAAGGGCGTCACGGTGGCGGATCCCTCCGGGAGGAGACTCTCGATCGCGGATATCGTTCGGGGGAAGAAAGTGGATCTGTTCTTTCGATCGGGGAAGCTTACCTCGGTGCTGGTGTACGACCCCATGGTCGAGTAGGGAGGCGCCATGAAACGTCTCGGAAGGCCGGCTCTCACGTACCTGATTCTCCTTCTCTTCGGCTCTCTGTTCTCCACTCCCCGGTTGCTCGGGGCGAACATGAACGATTACTGCCAGGTCCCCCCCTACGTCATCCAGAACGTGGCGCCCAACATCATGTTGATGGTGGATACCTCGGGCAGCATGTTCAATTTCGCGTACTACGACGGTTTCAATACACCGGACGCGAGCGACGACTACCTGTGCAATGAAGCCGTAAGCAAGACTCCATGCACGGGATTTGCCGACCCCGGGACCTACCCGAACTACAAGTATTACGGTTACTTCAACCCCGACTACTGGTACGACTACCAGAGCAACCGGTTCCTCCCCACCGCTCCCAAGCAGGGGAGCGGGGTGGCGGGGGAAAGGGCGAAACTCTCCGCCGAGTGGGACGGGAACTTCCTCAACTGGCTCACGATGCGCCGGGTCGACATCCTGCGGAAGGTCCTCACGGGCGGGAAGACGACGACCGGCGAAGGCTCCGGGTACGACCGGCTGGTGGGGGAAATAGCCGACTGCGACGGGAGAGGCAGGTACAAGCGGGTGCAGAACGCCCAGGACTATACCCCTTGGAACGGGACCCGGAAATTCTACGTTCTCTCCGCGAACGCGGGCTGCGGCGGGGGCGGATCGGGGACCTCCTCGTTCCAGGTCCGCAACGATGCCGGCGGGGGCGACGGGAGCGGCAGCGACGGCTCCTATAACGTGGCGATTCGCGTGCCCGCCCCCGTGGAGGGAGTCCTCCAGAGAGAAGTCGGCGCCAAGGCGCGCCTGGGGCTGACCTTTTATAGAACCAACGAAGGAGGCTTCGTCCAGGTCCCGGTTGCGGGGGGCAGTCTCCCCAGCACCGTGAACCAGATCAACCTCACTCGGCCGAACGCCAATACCCCGCTGGCGGAAACGCTGTGGACGATCGTCGGAGACTTTGCGCAACAATCGAGCATTTCCGGCTACGACTCCCCTGCCGGGACGGGGCCCCGGTATAGCAGTGGGGACTATCAGATCAACAGCAACAACGATCCGCTGAACTATGGGACGGGCGGCAGCGCCCGGTGGCCCGCCTGCTCGAAGAGCTTCGTGCTTCTGATCACGGACGGAGAGCCCTGTTCCGACGGACACCTTCCCACCAACCTGGTAAATTATGCGTCCGGCAGATCGGCCTTCAACTGTTCGGGCGGCGGTTGCCCCGCCGTGGACAATACGACTCCGCTTGCGGGGGGGGCCGGCAATTTCTCCTTCCCTGCTTCCACCTTTCCTTCCTGCTCCGCGGGCGGCTACACGGCAGGTCTGGAGGATGTGGCGCTCTTTGCCCATACAAAGGACCTGCGCAACAACCCCACGATCGGGACGGACAACATCGCGCGTGTCCAGAACCTGACGCTGTATACGGTCCTCGCCTTCGGCAAAGGTTCGACGCTTCTCAAATACGCCGCCATCAACGGGGGGTTCGACGACAACGGGAGCTTGGCGCCCGATTTCCACAAGAAGTGGGACGCGAACGAGGACGGGCAACCCGACACCTACTTCGATGCGGCGGACGGCGCCGAGCTCGAGCAGTCGATCAAGGATGCCCTGAGCAGCATCCTGAAGCGGGCCTCCTCCGGCACCGCGGCGTCGGTGCTGGCCTCCGGGGAGGGGAGCGGCGCCAATCTCGTCCAGGCGGTCTTCTATCCGCGGCGCCGTTTCGGCAACGACGTCATCACCTGGACGGCGTCGCTGCAGAACCTCTGGTATTTCGTGGATCCCTTCTTCGCCAATTCCTCCATACGCGAAGAGACGACCGTCGACAACAAGTTGAACCTGGCCAACGACTACATCGCGCAGTTCTACTTCGATCCCGTGTCGGAGGCCACCAAAGTCAAGCGGTACGCCGACACCGACGGGGACGGGGATGCGGACCAGACGAAGACGACGGTCGCGTTCGAGGATCTCAAGAGCCTGTGGGAGGCGGGAAAGCTGTTGTGGCAACGCAGCCTCACGACGAATCCCCGGTCGATCTATACGACGACCAACGGCTCGACCCTGATCCCGTTCTCCGTCGATAACGCGAGCCTGATCCCGTTGAGCTACCTCCAGGCGGCGACCACCACGGAGAGGGAAAGGATCATCCGGTTCGTCCATGGCGAGGATATCTTCGCCGATGCGGACGCCGATCAGATCAACGATTTCCGGCTGCGAAACGTGGTGATCGGGACGGACAACAACGTGTGGAAGCTGGGCGACATCGTCAATTCCACCCCCAGGATCGCCTCCCGTCTGCCCCTGAACACGTACGACAGGATCTACCAGGACGCTTCCTACAAGCTCTTTACGGAAACCGCGGGCTATCAGAACCGCGGGATGGTCTTCGCCGGCGGCAACGACGGGATGCTCCACGCCTTCCGCATGGGGAAGCTGGAGTTGTCCTGGGTCGGAAAGACGGCCACGGAGAAGGCAAGGCTTGCCAACATCGACAATACGATGTCCATGGGCTCCGAAGAATGGGCCTTCGTCCCGAAGAATTCCCTGCCGTACCTGAAGTACACCATGGACCCCGACTACTGTCACCTCTATTACGCCGATCTTTCTCCGTACCTCTTCGACGCCAGCATCGGCGGCGACAACACGGTTGTCAGGACGGCGAGCAGCTGGAGGACCGTCCTGATCGGGGGGATGCGGACCGGCGGGGCCTGCAGGGACCTTTCCAGCTCCTGCACGAACTGCGTGAAGACACCGGCTTCCAACCTCGGTTTTTCCTCTTATTTCGCTCTTGACGTGACCGATCCGGCCAGCCCGAGCCTGCTCTGGGAGTTTTCGAGCTCGGAGCTTGGATTCTCCACCACGGGGCCGGCGGTGATCCGGATCAACGCGGTGAATCCCGTTACGGGCAATTCCGACCGGACGCTCAACGGAAGCTGGTACGTCGTTTTCGGGTCGGGCCCGACGGGGCCGATCGACAACACGAACAACCAGTTCCTGGGGCGCTCCGACCAGAACCTGAAGCTCTTCGTGCTCGACCTGAAGACAGGGGCCCTCCTGCGGACAATCGACACGGGGATTACGAATGCTTTCGCGGGATCGATGATGAACGGCGTCGCCGACATCGACGTGGATTACCAGGACGACGCCGTTTACCTCGGGTATGTGAAAAAGAACACCTCCACGAACGAATGGACGCAGGGCGGCGTCGGGAGGCTTCTCACGAAGGAGGACCTGAACCCCGCAAACTGGGTGTTCGGCAGCGTAATCGACGATATCGGCCCCGTCACTTCTTCCGTGGCGCGGCTGCAGAACAACAATTACCACACGAACTGGCTCTTCTTCGGGACGGGAAGGTACTACTTCGAGCAGCCTCCCCAACTGGGGACCACCACCCCTGTCATCGACGACGAAACCGGCCAGAGGACGCTGTTCGGGGTCAAGGACCCCTGCTTTACTTCGTACAATACCTTCAACCCCACTTGCCCGGGGCCGATATCCTCCTTTACCACGGTTCTTGCAAACGTATCTTCCAGCGGCGCCGTGACCTCCGAGGATCCGGAAGGTTGGTACATCAACCTCGATGCCTCGGGGAACTACTCCTACGACAACGCCGCCCTCAGGCTGTTCCGGGCCGAGCGGGTGATCACCGACCCGCTGGCGACCACTTCGGGGCTGGTGTTCTTCACCACCTACAAGCCTTACGGAGACGAGTGCGCCCTGGGAGGGAAAAGCTTCCTGTGGGCTGTGAAGTACAACACGGGAGGCGCTCCCGTTGCGGCTGCCCTCAAGGGGAAGGCCCTGGTGCAGGTCTCCACGGCGAGCGTGGAACAGATCGACCTTTCCACGGCATTCCAGGGGGACGACGACCTGCACAGGAGCGGGAGGAGGTCCTTCGCGATCGAGGGCGTCCCGCCTACCGCGCAGGGGCTCTCGATCCTTGTGCCCCCGCCTCCGGTGCGGAGACTGCTGCACATGAGGGAGAGGTAGGAAGGGCAGTGCATCGGCGCGGCGCCAGGACACGGGCAAGGTCGTGAAACGGATGCGTGGAAGACGGGGGATCACGTTGGTGGAGATCATGGTGGTCGTCGCCATCTTCGGCGTCATGGTCCTCGTCCTCGGAACGTCCTTCCAGGGCTGGATGGAGAAGCACAAGGTGGAGGACCAGACGAAGCAGCTCTTCTTCGACATCACGGAGGCGAGGACGAGAGCGCTGCAGAGGAACCGGGTTCACTTCGTGGCGCTCCAGGCGAACAGCTACCAGACGTATGAGGACACGAGCCCGGGGCCGGATGGCGACAGGGTGCTCGTCACGACGGCGGACAGGCGGATCGTCGACAAACGGACGGACTACTCGATCACGCGCGGGCCGGGCATGCCCGCGCAGCTCGATTTCAGCAGGGAGGGGATCCCGTCGCCCGGAGGTGTCCCGTTGGCGCCCGGAGCGTCCCTGTACGTCAGCCTCACCCACTCCCCGTCCATGTCGCCCGAATACGATTGCGTCAATATCACGACCACCCGGATCAAGATGGGAAGGCTCAATGGCGGAACCTGCGTGGAACGCTGACAAGGGGATGACCCTCACCGAGGTGCTGGTCGCCCTCGCCATCGTGTTCATCGTCTTCCTGGGGCTCACCGAGTCGGGGCTGGTGGCGCTGGAATACAATATCCAGAACCTCTTGCGGGAAGAGGGGGTGCGAGTCACCGACGCGTGGATCGCGGACAGCCGGAGCATTCCCTTCGCCACGTTGAACGGCATGATTGCAGCGAACCCGACGGTGGAGCCTCCCGTTGACATCAATCGGCGGGTCAGGAACCTGAACTGGCCGTACCGGATCACCAGGACCCTCACGCGCCTGAATCCGGACAACATCCAGATATCGATCGACGTGACCTGGACACGGAGCGGGAGGACGTTCTTCCACCAGGCAACGGCCATCGTGAGGAGCCCATGACAAGGCGTGAATCGGGGTTCACCCTGATCGAGGTGATGATCACGCTGGTCGTCCTTTTCCTCGTCATGGAGGCGGTCACCACCTTCTTCACCGGCTGGCTGCGGCAGTACAAGCAGCAGAGCAAGATCGCCGAATCCGGCGTGGAGACGCTCATCGGCCTCGAGATGCTCCGGAAGGACATCGAGCACGCGGGGTACGGGTTGCCGTGGAACAATATCCCCGGTTACGCCGAGGCGACTTCCGGGTTGTTGAACGATTCCCCGAGCAACGCTCCCCGGGGGATTGTGAGCCTCGACGACAACGCCGCGCTCTCCTTGAACGGATCGGATTACCTCGTCATCAAGTCGGCCGTCGTGGGGACGAGCCCCGTCTCCAAGAGGTGGACGACCCTTATGCCGGGAGGCATCACGAGGAACTGGAGCGACAACACGGAGAACTTTGCCGCCACCGACCGGGTCATCGTCCTGGAACCCGGGTCCACCGGGACGAACTGGAGGTCCCTTGTGCCCGGAAGCTTCTCGACGACCTTCGCCGGCGCCGCGGCCTTCGCGGCGGCAGATGCCACCCAGCCGCGGGTTATCTACGGGATCGACGGGCCCGGCCTTGGCGGCGCCCTGATGATGCCTTTCAACCGGGCGGACTACTACGTCACGAGCGCGGGCGTCCCCCAGTTGTGCGCCCCGGGGACCGGCATGCTGGTGAAGGCCGTCGTCAGCGTGGACAACGGGACTCTTTCCGCTCCCATCTCCCTCCTGGAGTGCGTCGCCAGCATGCACGTGATCTTTTTCCTGGACACCAACGGAGACGGGGCGATCGACCCGCCCCCCGTAAACGCCATACCCGGGGGATACACGGCCCAGGATATCCGTAACCAGTTGAAGGAAGTGAGGGTGTACATCCTCGCGCAGGAGGGGCAGAGGGACCGGGACTATACGTACTCCCCGGCGACCATCCCGGTCGGCGATCCCGACAGCGGCGTCGGAGGGTCCTATACTCTCGATGCCACCGAAACCAATACCAATCAGACGCATTTCCGTTGGAAGGTCCATACCCTGGTGGTCAAACCGTCGAACCTGAGGGAGTGACGTGAAACGTTTGAGGAACGAAAACGGGGCCGCGCTGCTCTTCGTGCTCCTCCTCTCGGTGGTGGCCCTGATCACCAGCGCCGGCCTGCTGTACGTGGTTGCGAGGGGCGGATTCCTTTCCGGACAGCAGAAACGGTACGCCACCGCTCTCGCGGCGGGGCGGGCGGGCGCCGAAGTCACCTTCCAGCTTGTCGCCGACCGGGGGGATGACACGATCCATTTCGCCGACAACACGTTGATCAATAAATTCATCGGTCCGAATCTCCAGACCAAGCTGGGCAATCCGACAAATCTCTGGGGAGCCGGGGCCGACAGTTCGTCGACGATCAGCCCTGACAACAACACGACATACGACCTGCGGTTCGACCTCGGGAACTACCGGGTCCACGCCAAGATCGTCGACACCGTGGCAGGAAATTCCGGCGCCGACTTGGGCCTGATCAAGGGAGGGGTGGTCACGACCGTCCCCGGCGAGGTGACGGTGATGAACATCCCGTATCTTTACACGATCGAGGAACTTTCCGAGGACAGGACGAACCCCCAAGAAAGGTCGAAAATATCCATTCTCTATCAATATTGACGCGACGCTTCGGGAGCCCGCTCCTCCTGGCGCTTTTCCCGCTGCTCCTCCTGTCCTGTTCCAGGGAGAGGCCCTCCCCTCCGGGGACCCGAACCGCGCCCGCCGGGCAGGCCTCCTCGCCTGCGGAGCCCGCACCGAGGTCCTCATCCCCGGCCGGCAAGCAGGGCTACACGGTGGAGATCGTTCCCGGAGAAGGGACGAGAGGGACCACCTTCCGCCTTGCCGCGCAGGGTTTCTCGTTGGAGGAGGCGGGAATCGAGTGGCTCGTGAACGGGGAACCGGGGGGAGCGAAAAACGAGAAATCCCTGAATGCAGCGGATCTCAAAAAGGGGGACTCGGTACAGGCACGGGTCTCCGCAGGAGGGGTCGTGCTCCTCTCCCCGGCGGCGGCCATCCGGAATTCCCCGCCGGGGATACGGTCCGTGCGGTTCGTTCCGGAAATTTTCCGGCCGGGGGATACGCTGGGGGTCGAAGTCGTTGCGGCCGATGCCGACGGAGACGCGGTGACGTTCGCGTATGCCTGGGAATTGAACGGGAAACCCGCGGGGAGCGGCAGCCGGCTGGGGAGCGCTCTTCGAAGGTACGACGCCGTTTCCGTGACGATCACTCCGTCTGACGGGGAGGGCCGGGGGAGGCCCGCGACGTTGCGACGGGAGATCCGGAACGCACCCCCCGTGATCGAGGGGGAGCGGAACGCCCGCTTCGACGGAGACCTGTTTACCTGCCGGGTCCATGCCTCCGACCCGGACGGAGATGCCCTTGCCTACCGGCTGAAAACCGCCCCTCCGGGAATGACGATCGACGGGGCTTCGGGGAAAATCCGATGGGCCGCTCTTCCGGAAGTCCGGGGGAAGATCCCGGTCGTCGTCTCCGTCTCGGACGGCAACGGGGGCGAGGCGACGTACGCTTTCACGATAGAATTGAAATAACGGCGGAAGGCGGCCGTAGGGGATAGCCGGAGAAGGAACTGCGTTTTCCTGGCTGCGCTTTGCCTTTTCTCATCCTTTTCGCATATAGTAATCGACCATGAAAGCAAGGAGAATCACCCGTCGCATCCGCGTGGGAAACGTGTCCGTGGGCGGAGGCGCGCCGGTGTCCGTCCAGAGCATGACCAGCACGGACACCCATGACGCTCGCGCCACGATCGCCCAGATCCGGTCCCTCGCGCGGGAGGGGTGCGAGATCGTCCGGGTCGCCGTCCCCGACGAGGCGGCGGTGCGCGCGTTCCGGAAGATACGCGCCGCATCGCCGATCCCGGTCATTGCCGACATCCACTTCAACCACCGCCTGGCTATCGCCTGCGCGGACGCGGGGGCGGACTGCTTACGGATCAACCCCGGGAACATCGGCGGGGAGGCGAACACGGTCCAGGTGCTTCGCGCCGCACGGGCGAACGGCATCTCCGTCCGGATCGGCGTGAACGCCGGCTCCCTGGAGAAGGACCTCCTGCACCGGTACGGCGGCCCCACGCCGAGGGCTCTGGTAGAGAGCGCGGCCCGGTGCGTCCGCCTTTGCGAGAAGGCCCGCTTCGCCCAGATCAAATTCTCCCTGAAGGCCTCCTCCGTACCGACGACGATCGAGGCGTACCGCCTCTTCTCGCGGCGGTTCGACTACCCGCTGCACATCGGAGTCACCGAGGCGGGAACCCTCTTCTCCGGCGCCGTCAAATCGGCCGTCGGCCTGGGGGTCCTGCTCTCGGAAGGGATCGGGGATACGCTCCGGGTCTCCCTCACCGGCCCTCCCGAGGAGGAGATCCGCGTGGGGTGGCAGATACTCAAGAGCCTGGGGCTCCGGGAGCGGGGGCCGGATTTCATCTCCTGTCCGACCTGCGGCCGGGTGTCGATCGACGTGGTCGGCATCGCCCTCGAGGTGGAGCGCCGGCTCTCCCGCCTGACGGCGCCCCTGAAGGTCGCCGTGATGGGATGCGCGGTCAACGGGCCGGGCGAGGCGCGGGAGGCCGACGTCGGCGTGGCGGGCGGCAAGGGCGAGGGGCTGATCTTCGTCAAGGGAGAGATCGTCAAAAAGGTGAAGGAGAAAGATATCGTGGCGGAGGTCGTACGCTTTGCGGAGGGCCTCGGCGAGGAAAAAAGGAGAGCGCGGTGATCCGGTACTCGGGATACCTCATGCCGACGGCGAAGGAGACGCCGTCCGACGCGGAAGTGGTCAGCCACCGGCTGATGCTTCGCGCGGGGATGATCCGGAAGGTCGCCTCCGGAATCTACAACTACCTGCCCGCGGGGCTGCGGGTCCTTCGGAAAGTGGAACGGATCATCCGGGAGGAGATGGACAGGGCGGGAGCGCAGGAGGTCCTGATGCCCGCCGTCGTTCCCGCGGAGCTCTGGAAGGAGAGCGGGCGCTGGGAGGCTTACGGCAAGGAACTGCTTCGCTTCCGGGACCGCGCCGACCGCGAGTTCTGCCTCGGGCCCACGCACGAGGAGGTCATCACGGACCTCGTCCGGCGGGAAGTGCGGTCGTACCGGCGGCTCCCGTTGAACCTCTACCAAATCCAGGACAAGTTCCGGGACGAGATCCGGCCGCGGTTCGGCCTGATGCGGGGCAGGGAGTTCCTCATGAAGGATGCCTACTCCTTCGACGCCGACGAGGAGGGAGCCGCCGAGTCGTACAGGAAGATGTACGAGGCCTACTGCAGGATCTTCCGCAGGATGGGGCTTTCGTTCCGGGCGGTGGAGGCCGATACGGGGGCGATCGGGGGGACTTTTTCCCACGAGTTCATGGTGATCGCGGATTCCGGCGAGGACGCCATCGTCTCCTGCGAGCGGTGCGCCTATGCGGCGAACGTGGAGAAGGCGGAGTGCGAGGCCCCGGACGCGGCGAACCCGGCCTTCGCCATCAGCGTCGGGCCTCCCAGGAGGGTCTCCACCCCGGGAAAGCGCACGATAGGGGAGGTTTCCTCCTTTCTCGGGATCGATCCGGGTTCGCTGATCAAGACCCTGGTGTTCGAGACGGACAAGGGGGATGTCGCGGTTCTGGTGTCCGGCCGGTACGAGGTAAATGAAATCAAGGTAAAAAACCTCCTGGGAGCCGACTGGATCCGGCTGGCGGCCGAAGACAGGGTCCGGGCGCTGACCGGCGCCCCGTCGGGATACGCCGGCCCGGTGGGCCTCAAGATGCGCCTGCTTGCGGACCATTCGGTGCGCGCGATCGCGGTGGGCGCGACGGGAGCCAACGAGAAGGACGCCCACCTGGCGGACGTGGTGCCCGGGAGGGACTTCTCCCCGGAGACGTTCGCGGACCTCCGGCTCGTTGCGGAAGGGGACGGCTGCCCCCGATGCCGGGGCGCACTGCGGTTCTCCCGCGGGATCGAGGTGGGGCACGTGTTCCGACTGGGGACGAAGTACAGCAAGACGCTGTCTGCGACCTATCTCGATGCAGGCGGAAAGGATCGGTTGATCGTGATGGGATGTTACGGGATCGGTGTCGGGAGGACGGCCGCGGCGGCCATCGAGCAGCATCACGACGCCGACGGGATCATCTGGCCGATCTCCATTGCCCCGTTCGAGACGGCCATTGTTCCAGTGAACATGAAGCATGAAGGGCTGGTCCGGGAGGCCGAGCGGGTCGGCGAAGAGCTTTCGGGACGGGGGATCGAAGTGTTGCTCGACGACAGGGAGGAGCGCCCCGGCATCAAGTTCAAGGACGCAGACCTCTGCGGGATCCCCCTGCGTGTGACCTTCGGGGAGAAGAATTTCGCGGAAGGGTTCGCGGAGATCCGTGACCGGAAGACGGGGGAGACCGAGCGGGTGGAGGTAACGCGGATCGTGGACAGGGTGGCGGCCGCCGTGGAGGCGAAGAGAAGGGAGTGCGCCCCGTGAAGGAACGGATCATCGTCGCCCTGGACACCGATTCCCCCGAGGCCGCACTCCGGACCGTTGCCGCCCTCTCCGGGGAGGTCGGGCTCTTCAAGGTAGGGTTGGAGCTCTTCCCCCGCGGAGGGCCGGATCTGATCGGGAAAATCCGCGAAGCGGGCGCCGAGGTTTTCCTCGACCTCAAGTTCCACGACATCCCCAATACGGTGGCCGGGGCCGTGCGGTCGGCGGTCTCGCTGGGCGTTACGTTCGCGACCGTCCACGCTTCGGGCGGGAAGGCGATGCTCGCCGCCGCGGCCGAAGCCGCCTCGGGGACCCGGACGACCCTGCTCGCTGTGACCGTGCTGACCAGCCTCGACGACGCGGACCTCTCCGCCATCGGGTTCGCCCTTCCCACGGCGGACGCCGTGGCCCGCCTCGCGGAGCTTGCGGTCCGCGCCGGAATCGGGGGGATCGTCTGCTCCGCGAAAGAGGTCGCCGGTCTCCGGAGCCGGGTCGGCGAAAAGGTCGTCCTCGTCACGCCGGGGGTCCGGCTTCCCGAAGATTCCCCAGGAGACCAGAAGCGGGTGGTGACCCCCTCCGAAGCGGTCCGGTCGGGGGCGGATTACCTGGTCGTGGGGCGTCCGATCACGAAGGCCCCCGACCCGGTGGCCGCCGCCAGGAGATTTGCCGCCGAAATGGGGCGGGCCGCTGCTCGCGGGGGGACATCGGGTTAAGCGGAATGTGGATCGTCGGCAAGCATCCGGTCGAGGAGATGCTCTCCTCCGCGCGGCAGAAGACGAAACGGGTCCTCCTGTCGGAGGCGGTTCCCGCGGAAGTCCGGAGGAAGGTTGCGCAACAGGCATCGGTCGCGAAGGTTCCCTGCCTGACCTGTTCCAGGGAGGAATGGGAACGGAGGACGGGCGAGAAAGGGGGACCGGGGATCGCCGCGGAGATCGAGGAGTTCCGGTACGCGGAACTCGCCGATTGGCTTCCGTCGCTCCCTGAACGTGCGACCGCCTTTCTCCTGGACGGGATCACCGATCCGCACAACTTCGGCGCCGTCCTGCGGAACGCGCGCGCCTTCGGGGTGTCCGCCGTCGTCGTCCCGAAGGACCGATCCTGCCCGGTCACTCCGGCCGTGTTCCGGGCGTCCGCGGGGGCGGCCGCGCACGTCCCGATCGTCCAGGTGACCAACCTGGCGAGGACGGTCGAGCGGCTGCAGGAGGCGGGGTTCTGGATGTACGCCGCGGACGAGGCGGGGGCCATGGAGATATCTTCCCTGAAACCGGCCGCCAGGACG
>JACRIV010000107.1 GCA_016220005.1 Deltaproteobacteria bacterium | reverse complement strand
TGGTCCGCCAAGCCGGTTTGTTGCAAGGGTGGTGCGCCTGAGACGGACGGTTCCGCCTTGGCTCCACGCTGCGCCGGACCCCCCTTCGGCTGCGCCTCACGTGCACAATACGTGACCGTATTTGTGACAGGGCGCACTTAGCTCCGGTACCCCGCGTTGATGCGGACGTAGTCGTGGTTGAGGTCGGAGAAGTAAACGTGATGGCTTCCCTTGCCCAGGCCCAGGTCCGCCTCGATGCCGTAGGCCTCCTTCCGGATCTTCGGGGCGGCGCGGCGCTCGGCGGCCCGGTCGATCTTCATCCCGCGCCGCAGGACCTTCTCCCCGGCGAGGGTCAGCTCGACCCGCTCCGGGTCGAGGCGCACGCCCGCCCGGCCGATCGCGGCGACGATCCGGCCCCAGTTCGGATCGGCCCCGAACACGGCCGTCTTGACCAGGAGCGACGTTCCCACCGCACGCGCCGCCTTCTCGGCATCGCGCCCGTTTGCGGCCCGCGTCACCATCATCCGCACGACCCGGGTCGCCCCCTCGCCGTCGCGCACGATCATGAGCGCGAGGTCGAGCAGCAGAGAGCGCAGCGCCTCCGCGAACGCGGCCAGGTCCTTCCCCGAGAGCGGGGGGAGGCCGCAGGCCCCGTTGGCGAAGACCGCGGCGGTGTCGTTGGTGCTCGTGTCGCCGTCCACCACGATCCGGTTGAAAGACAGGTCCACGGCCTCGCGGAACGCTTTCCGCAGGTCGGCCGGCCGCAGGGCGGCGTCCGTGAAGACGTAGGCGAGCATCGTCCCCATGTTCGGGGAGATCATTCCGGCCCCCTTGGCGATCCCCCCCAGCGTGACCTGTCCCCCCCGGACGCGCACCTTCCGGACTCCGCGCTTGGGATAGGCGTCGGTCGTGAGAATCGCGTCGCCCGCACGGGCGACACCGTCTTCGGAAAGGGAGGCGCAAAGCGCGGGGAGCGCCTTGACGATCTTCTCGACGGGCAGCGGCACCCCGATCACTCCGGTCGAGGAGACCAGCAGGGACCCGGAGCGCAGTCCGAGCGCCGCACAGGCCGCCACGGAGGTCTTCCGCACGGCGGAGAGCCCTTCCGCGCCCGTGCATGCGTTGGCGTTCCCGCTGTTGACGATCACCCCGCGCAGGGCCGCGCGGCCCCTAAGCGCCTTCCCCCACGCCACGGGGGCGGCGAAGACCTTGTTCCGGGTGAAGACCACGTCGGAGACGCAGGGGAGATCGCTTACGACCAGGGCCAAGTCGGGCTTCGCGAGCTTCTTGATCCCGCAGGAGGACCCGGCGCCCCGAAACCCCGGCACCCGGATCGACCGTGCCGGTTTCACGGGGTCACGTCCCCTGACCGCAGCACTTTTTGTACTTTTTCCCCGACCCGCAAGGACAGGGGTCGTTCCGGCCGACCTTCTTCTTCCCGTGCCGCTGGGTCGTCACGCCGGCGCGGGAGATGTCGCCGTGGGAGAGGTTGACCCGGCGGGGCGCGGCGGCCGCCGGGGCCGCGATCCGGCCCGTCTCCTCCTCCCGCTGCACCTTCACGTGGAACAGCCGCTTGAGCGACTCTTCCTTGATCCGGAACACCAGGTCGGCGAACATATCGAACCCTTCCCGCTGGTACTCCTTGAGCGGGTCCTTCTGGGCGTACCCCCGCAGGCCGATCCCTTCCTTGAGGTGGTCCATCGAAAGGAGGTGGTCCTTCCAGAGGGCGTCTATCGTGGAAAGGAGGAACATCCGCTCGAGGTACCTCATCGCGTCCGCGCCGTACTCCTGATCCTTCTTCGCGTAGACGGCCTCGGCGCCCTCCCGGACCTTGTCCGCCAGGGAGGACCGGGTGAGCTTCGGGACCTCCTCCTTCGGGATGTCGAGCCGATACCCGAACTGCGCGTAAACGGCATCGCGGAGCGCGTCGAGGTCCCACTGCTCCGGGTATTCCTTTGCGTCGGAGTACTTCCCGGCGAGATCTTCGGCGACCTCCCCCGTCATCTCCGTGACCATGTCCCGGTGGTCCTCGCCGGAGAGCACCTCTCTGCGCAGGTCGTAGATGACGGTCCGCTGCTTGTTCATCACGTCGTCGTACTCGAGGAGGTGCTTCCGGATGTCGAAGTTGTGCGACTCGACCTTCTTCTGGGCGTTCTCGACCGCCTTGTTGATGAGGTTGTGCTCGATCGGCTCCCCCTCTTCCATGCCCAGCTTCCCCATGAGGGGCGAGATCCGGTCCGACCCGAAGATCCGGAGCAGGTCGTCCTCCAGGGAGAGGTAGAATCGGGAGGAGCCGGGATCGCCCTGGCGTCCGGCGCGGCCGCGCAACTGGTTGTCCACCCGGCGGGACTCGTGCCGCTCGGTGCCGACGATGTGGAGGCCGCCCTTCCCGACAACCCCCTCGCCCAGCTTGATGTCGACGCCGCGGCCCGCCATGTTGGTGGCGATCGTGACCTTGGCCGGCTGGCCCGCCTCCGCGATGATCTGGGCCTCCTTCTCGTGGTGCTTGGCGTTCAGGACGTTGTGGGGGATCCCGTGCCGCGACAGGAGCGCCGAGAGCCGTTCGGACTTCTCGATCGAGACGGTCCCCACCAGGACCGGCCTCTTCTCCTCGTACAGCCCCTTGACCTCCCCGAGCACCGCCTCGAACTTCTCCCGCTCCGTCCGGTAGATCTGGTCCCCCTGGTCCTCCCGGACCATCGGCTGGTTGGTGGGGATCACGACCACGTCGAGGTTGTAGATCTGCTTGAACTCCACGGCCTCCGTGTCGGCGGTGCCGGTCATCCCCGCCAGCTTCTCGAACATCCGGAAGTAGTTCTGGAAGGTGATGGTGGCGAGCGTCTGGTTCTCGTTCTCGATCTTGACCCCTTCCTTGGCCTCCACGGCCTGGTGCAGGCCGTCGGACCAGCGCCTCCCGGGCATGAGGCGTCCCGTGAACTCGTCGACGATGACGACCTCGCCGTCCTTCACCATGTAGTCGACGTCGCGCTTGAACAGGATGTGGGCCTTCAGCGCCTGGTTGACGTGGTGGAGGATCTCGATGTTCCGGGGGTCGTAAAGGTTTTCGACGCCCAGCAGCCTTTCGATTTTCGGAATCCCGCTGTCCTCGGTGAGCAGGACGCTGCGGGCCTTCTCGTCGACCTTGTAGTCCGCGTCCTTTTTCATGTACCCGACGATCGAGTTGACCCGCACGTACTTGTCGGTGGCCTCCTCGGCGGGGCCGGAGATGATGAGGGGCGTTCGCGCCTCGTCGATGAGGATCGAGTCCACCTCGTCCACGATCGCGTAGTGGAGCTCCCGCTGGACCATGTCCTCCAAGCGGAACTTCATGTTGTCCCGGAGATAGTCGAAGCCGAACTCGTTGTTCGTTCCGTAGGTGATGTCGCTGTTGTAGGAGGCCTTCCGCTCCGCGTCGTCCATCCCGTGGACGATCACCCCCACCGAGAGCCCGAGGAACTTGTAAATGGCGCCCATCCACTCGGCGTCGCGTTTGGCCAGGTAATCGTTGACGGTGATCAGGTGCACCCCACGCCCGGTGATGGCGTTGAGGACGATGGGGAGGGTGGCGACGAGCGTCTTCCCTTCTCCGGTCCGCATCTCGGCGATCTTCCCCTCATGAAGGACCACCCCGCCGACGAGCTGGACGTCGAAGTGGCGCATGTTCAAGACCCGCTTCGAGACCTCCCGGACGACGGCGAACACCTCGGGGAGGAGGGAATCGAGGGGTTCCCCGTTGTCGTGCCGTTGGCGGAATTCCGCCGTCCTCGCCGCCAGCCGGTCGTCGGGCAGGGAAGACACCTGCGGCTCCAGCTCGTTGATCCGGACAACCGTCTGTCTTATCCGGTCCAGCACCCGCTCGTTCTGCGTGCCGAACACCTTCTTGAGTATGCTTCCGATCATCTCATCAATTCCTCTTTACGAGAC
This sequence comes from Deltaproteobacteria bacterium, assembly GCA_016220005.1. Taxonomy (GTDB): domain Bacteria; phylum Desulfobacterota; class Deferrimicrobia; order Deferrimicrobiales; family Deferrimicrobiaceae; genus JACRIV01. The sequence goes on along the minus strand of JACRIV010000107.1, from coordinate 19,613 downwards.
CCTCGAACCCTCATTCTTTCATCTCATCGGTTGGGTTCTCGCTCCGTTCCGGAAAAAAACAAGCCCCGTCGGGGCGTCATCCCCGGGGGCGCAATCCTGTCTGCGGGGACATCTCCCTGGGGGGACATTCCTGATCCATCTCCGGGATGCGGGAGAGGAGTGTCCCCCCGCCGCTCCGAGAGAGGAGTGTCCCCGCCCGTTAGTCCAGGAACCGGGTGGGGTTCACCGGGAGGCCGTTTGCGTGGACCTCGTAGTGAAGATGGGGGCCGGTGGTCCGCCCCGTCACTCCCACCGTGCCCACCGTATCTCCCTTCTCAATGATATCCCCTGCGCCAACCATCCGTTCCGCCATGTGCGCGTACAATGTCCTGTAACCCTGCCCGTGCTCGATGACGACGAGGTTGCCGAAGAGCGATTCGTACCCGCTGCGGACCACCTTCCCCCCCGCGGCGGCCTTGACCGGCGTCCCCGGGGCGGCGACGATGTCGAGCCCCTGGTGGAACACCTTCGTGTCCGTGAACGGCGAGATCCTGACCCCGAACCCCGAAGAGAGGATCCCCCGCACCGGCCAGAGGCCCGGGATGCTCGAAAGGACGATCCGCCGGCTGTCCAGCTTCTCGTAGATCACCTCCAGGTCCTTGACGTCCACGAGGACATCCTTCTTCAGTTGATCGAACCGGAGGTCCAGGAGGCGATCCAGGCGCGTCGAGACGGCGGCCTCCTGCGTCTCCACCCCTCCGATGCCGGACGGCCGGTCTTTCTGCCCGGCCCTCGGCAGCATCGACTCGTTGATGCGGACAAGGGACCTCACGCGCGCGTCCAGCGACCGCAGCCGCTCCACCTCGGTCTCCAGGCTGTCGAACTTCGAATGGAGGTTGTACAGGGCGAGATTCTGCTCGCTGACGCGCTGACGGAGCGCCCGCAGCTCCCGGATTTTCGACAGGTTCTCCCGGTAATCATAGATCCCGTGGGTGACGGCGAAGAAAAGAACGGCCAGCGTCCCGACGACCGCCATCAGGCCGGTCCGCCCGATGCGGAACTCGGTCGCGCGCTCCCCATAACCGATCCGCAGGGCAAATGTATACCGATCGCGCACCCGTCCCCTTGCCTCCCACGCCTGAAAGCAGAGTGGTACCGTACCACAGGAGGCCGGACCGTGTCAACGAGGGCAAACTACCTGTAAAACCAATACTTTTCAACTTTCGCCCACCGCTCGTTTCTTGGGCTTTTTGTCCGTGCCGCGGTTCCTGGCCACCACGGGGTCCACGATCTCTCCACAGTTCAGGCACCGCCAGGCGTGGAACAGGTCGAGCATGTGCTGGAACCGCTCGTACACCATCGCTCCGTTGCAGCGCGGGCATTTCATTTGACCCGAAGACGGCATACGCCTTCCCCCCTTCCGCCCTTTACGATGCCCCCGAGGGGGTGTGGATTCACCGATAAATATTAGTCCAAAATTGCAAAATTACTTGATATGATGCCAACGTCGGGGAGGAGGAGAAAGGTTCGCATTATGGGGAAGAAACGGCTGGGAGAGCTCCTCGTTGAAACCGGTCTGCTGACAGAGGAACAGCTCACCCGGGCGTTGACCGAGCAGAGGTCCAAGCGCGGAAAGCTTGGGGAGGTGATCGTAGCACTCGGGCTGGCCTCCGAGGAGGAAATTGCCCAGGCCCTCTCCATCCAGCTCGGCATCCCCTTCATCGACCTGAAAGAGACCCCCGTCGAGCCCCAGGCGATCGAGCTGATCACCGAAAAGGTCGCCCGGAAGCACCTGATCCTCCCGATCTCGATCGAGCAGCGCGACCTCCACATCGCCATGGCGGACCCGTTGAGCTTCGAGGCGTTCGAGGACGTGCGGTTCGCCTCCGGCTACACCATCAAGCCGGCCATCGCCACCCGCACCGACATCCTCTGGGCGATCGACCAGCACTACCACCTCGGATCCTCCCTGAGCACGATCGTCAAGGACATCGCCGAGGAGAGGCTTGTCGAGGTCGTCCAGGACCTGAAGGAGGGGGACGGGCGGGACACGGAGGACCTCCGGAAGAAGAGCGAGGCGGCGCCCATCATCCGGATGGTGAACCTGATCGTGTCCGAAGCGGTCGAAAAGGGGGCCTCCGACATCCACGTCGAGCCGACGAAGACCAACCTGCTGATCCGCAACCGGGTCGACGGGCTCCTCCGGAAGTCCCTGGAGCTGCCCAAATGGGTACAAGGGGCGGTCATCTCCCGGATCAAGATCATGGCCAAGATGGACATCGCCGAGAAGCGCCTCCCCCAGGACGGAAGGATCGGCGTCCGCGTGGGAGCGAAGACCCTCGACCTCCGGGTCTCCACGATGCCCGCCTCGTACGGCGAGAAGGTCGTCATCCGAATCCTCGACTTCGCGAACGCACAGATCCCGCTGGACGGGATGGGGATGGGGGCGAAGACGCTCCTTGAGATGGAGGGGCTCATCCGGAAGCCGCAGGGGATCCTGCTCGTCACGGGTCCGACCGGCTCGGGGAAGACCACCACGCTCTACGGCATCCTCAACCGGATCAAGAGCCTCGAACGGAACATCACGACGATCGAGGACCCTATCGAGTACGAGATCGGGGGGGTCAACCAGGTCGCCACCCAGGAGAAGATCGGCCTGACCTTCGCCTCCACGTTGCGGGCGATGCTGCGGCAGGACCCCGACATCATCATGCTGGGCGAGATGCGCGACCCGGAGACGACCACGATCGCGATGCAGGCGGCCCTGACCGGCCACCTGGTCTTCTCCACGATGCACACCAACAGCTGCGCGGCAACGGTCACGAGGCTGCGGAATCTGGGGGTCCCCCCCTACCTCATCGCCTCGACCATCAACGGGATCGTGGCCCAGCGGCTGGTGCGGGTCATCTGCACGAAATGCCGCGTCCGGTACGAACCGCCGGAGCATGAGCTGACGCGGATCGGGCTCAAGCGCAAGAAAGGCGATGCCCCCTTCTACCGCGGCGAAGGGTGCACGGCCTGCGACGGGACGGGATATCGGGGGCGCATCGGCGTCTTCGAGATCCTGCCGTTCACCCAGTCGATCCGCGACATGGTGTGTGTGGACGCGACGGAAACCGACATCCGGCAGATGGCGGTCGCCGAGGGGATGATCACTCTTACGCGGGACGCCCTGGAGAAGGTCAAGGACGGGGTGACCACCCTCAAGGAACTCTACCGCGTGGTGGAAACGGAGGAGGAGTTCGGTGCGACCTGCCCGGAGTGCAATACGGCCCTGGGGGCGGGGTTCGTCATGTGCCCCTCATGCGGGCACTCCCTGATAAATACCTGCCCCTCGTGCCAGAAGATGGTCTCGTCGGAGTGGAAGTTCTGCCCCTACTGCCGGCACGACTTCCTGAAATCGGTCCCCGGCAGATCGTTCGCGTAGGGACGGTCCCGGTTCCTCACGCGATCAGCTTCTCCAGCCTCGACCGCTGCTTCTCCAGCCGCTTCTGCCCCTCTTCCATCGCGTAGAGCAGCCCCTTCTTGGCGTCGGTGGCCAGATCCTTCCCCTTCTCGAGGATCTCCTCGGCCTTCTCCCCCACCGATTCGACCATCTCGGTGACGCTGTCGGAGAACTCCTCGACGACCCCTTCCGCACGGCCCTTCGCCTTCCTGGCGTAGCGGAGGATGTCCTTCCGGGTCTCTTTCCCGGACTGGGGCGCAAACAGCAGCGCGGCACTGGCTCCGAGGAGCAATCCGGTGACCAGCATGAGAGCGCCTAGCATCGCACTGTCGGTTCTTCCTTCCTCCATGGCGCGCCTCCTGTTTAATCTAACTTTTTCCGTTTAATCGCGTGTTATGCCGGCCCAAGATTATCGAATCTACGAAAATTAGATGCACGCAAACCCAGGAAAGTCGAAAAAAATGTCGAAGCGCCGGACGACGATCAGACGAAATGGCAGGCGGTGAGGCGGCCGGGATGGGACTCGCGCAGGATCGGGCAGACCTCTTCGCAGATCTTCTGCGCCATGAAGCACCGCGTGTGGAATCGGCAGCCGGGGGGCGGGGCCAAGGGGCTCGGGATCTCCCCGCGCAGAACGATTTTCTCCTGCGGCGCTTCGCCGAGCATGGGCACGGCGGCGAGCAGTCCGCGCGAATAGGGGTGCAGGGGTTTCGAAAAGAGCTCCTCCACCGGGGAGACCTCCATCAGCTTCCCGAGGTACATCACCGCCACCGTGTCGCTCATGTGGCGGATCACCCGCAGGTCGTGGGAGACGAACAGGTAGGCCATCCCGTACTCCTCCTGGATGTCCTTCAGGAGGTTCAGGATCTGCGCCTGGACCGAGACGTCGAGGGCGGACACCGGCTCGTCGGCAATGACGAGCTTCGGCGAGAGGGCGATCGCCCGGGCGATCCCGATCCGCTGCCGCTGGCCGCCGGAGAACTCGTGGGGGTACTTGTCGGCCGCGTCGGCGGTGAGCCCCACGCGCAGGAGCAGCCGCTCCGCCAAGCCGCGGATCTCGTCCCTTCCGGCAAGCCCGTGGACGAGCCACCCTTCGCCCACGATGTCCCGGACCCGCATCCTCGGGTTGAGCGAGGAATAGGGGTCCTGGAAGATGATCTGCATCTCCCGCCGGATGCGCCGCAGCTCCTCGCCGGCGAGATGCGTGATGTCGCGGCCTTGGAAAACGATCCTCCCCGCGTCGGGGGAGATGAGCCGGATCACCAGGCGGCCGAGGGTGGTCTTCCCGCACCCCGACTCTCCCACGAGCCCCACGGTCTTCCCCGCCGGAACGCCGAGCGAAACCCCGTCGACCGCGTGCACCTTGAGCATCTCGGCGGAGAAGAAGGAGCGCTTCACCGGAAAATGCTTGTAGATGTTTTCCAGGGCGAGGAGCGTCCCGTTCACGCCGGTCATCCCTTGTCCCCCTTGCGCGCCCTCCTCTGGTAGTGGCACGCCGCGAAGTGCCCCGGCGCGTACTCCTCGAGCGGCGGGTCCACGCGGTCGCAGACCGCAAGCTCGTCCTCGGCCGTCTCTCCCGCGCGGAAGCAGGCGAGCGCATTCCGCCGGAAGGGGCACCGGTCGGCGAAAGGGCAGCCGGCAGGGATGGACCGCAGGTCGGGGACCGCCCCCGGAATCGAGGGAAGCCGCATCTCCCCGATCGACCTGCCCGGCAGGGACCGCAGCAGCCCTTGCGTGTAGGGATGGATCGGGTCGGCGAAGAGTTCGGCGGTCCTCGCGGACTCGACGATGCGCCCCAGGTACATGATCGCCACCCGGTCGGCGAACTCGTGGACCACCCCCAGGTCGTGGGTGATGAGGAGGACCGCCATTCTCCTCTCCTCCTCCCGCATATCCTTGAGGAGGGCGAGGATCTGGGCCTGGATGGTCACGTCGAGGGCGGTTGTGGGCTCGTCGGCGATCAGCAGGGCCGGCTCGAGGGCGAGCGCCATGGCGATCATCGCCCGCTGCCGCATCCCGCCGCTCATCTGGTGGGGGTATTCCCTTGCGCGCCGGTCGGGGTCGGGCATCCTCACGCGGCGAAGCCACTCCCGCGCCCGCTCCTGCGCCTCCTTCTTCCCGCAGGTCCCGTGGGCGGTGAAGACCTCCGCCACCTGCTCCCCGACGGTCAGCACGGGGTTCAGCGAGGTCATCGGCTCCTGGAAGATCATGGAGACCTCCTTCCCCCGGACCGAGCACATCTCCTCCTCGGACAGGGAGAGGAGCTCTTTCCCCCGGAAGAGGACCTGCCCCCCCTCGACAATGGCGGGCGGCGCCGGCAGCAGCCTCAGGACGGAGAGGGCGGTGACGGTCTTGCCGCAGCCGGACTCCCCCACGAGCCCCAGCGTCTCCCCGGGCTCCATCGCGAAGGAGACGCCGAACAGCGCCCGGACCGTCCCCTGCTCGGTGCGGAAGGCGACGCGCAGATCCCTGATGTCGAGCAGCGGCCCGGTCATCGGTCGCCCCCCTCCTCCGTGCGCTCATGCCGCCGGTTACGGAAAGCGCGCGACGCGTTGGTAATGCGGGCGAGCCGCCGAAACGGGATGCCGCAGGCAAGGCGCCCGCTCGCGCTCTGACATCCCTGTCCTCGCTCCGCGGGCGGCCTCGGCAGCTTCCGCGGCCCTCCATGGCCGCTCATCCTCCCGCTTGGTCGGCGCTGCCTCGGAGCTCGAATCCTCATCCATCCATCCCCACCGGATGGATTCTCGCTCCCCGCGAGGGGCAGCCCGTGAGGCGTGCCTCGCCCGGCCGCCGGGTTCCGAAGGCGTGGCGCTTTCCGTGCCCTTGGGCGGACCATGGTCTACCGCCCTCTCAACCGGGGATCCACTGCATCTCTTATCCCCTCGCCCAGCAGGTTGTACCCGAGCACCGTGAAGAGGATGGCGAGCCCGGGGTAGACCGACAGCCACCAGGCGAACTCGATGTTGTCCTTTCCCGCCGTGAGGATGTTGCCCCAGGAAGGCGTGGGGGGCTGCACCCCGATCCCCAGGAAGGAGAGCGCCGACTCGGTGAGGATCGCTCCGGCCACCCCCAACGTCGCCGAAACGAGGACGGGGGCAAGCGCGTTGGGGAGGATGTGGCGGAAGATGATCCGCGCATTACCCGCCCCCTGCGCCCGGGCGGCCGCCACGAAGTCGCGCTCCTTGAGCGACAGGGTTTCCGCGCGGACCAGCCGTGACACCCCCATCCAGCCGGTGACGCCGATGACCAGCATGATGTTGTAGATGGACGGCTCGAGGAACGCGATGACCGCAAGGATGAGGAAGAACGTGGGGAAGCAGAGCATGATATCGACGAAGCGCATGAGAACCGCGTCGATCCATCCCCCGTAGAACCCGGAAACCAGCCCCACCAAGAGGCCGATCGCCGTCGCGATCCCCACCGCCACGAACCCCACCTTGAGGGAGATCCGCGCCCCGTGGACCATGCGCGCGAGGACGTCCCGGCCCAGCTCGTCGGTCCCCAGGGGATGGTCCGCGGAGGGCGGCTGCAACACTTTCAGCACGTCGATCCGGTTCGGGTCGTGCCGGGAAAAGACGTGCGGGAAGGCGGAGAGGACGAAAAAGAAGAGCACCACCGCCCCGCCCGCCACCGCGAGGCGGTTCCGGACCAGCCGCCGGAGGAAATCGAGGAGGATGGAGTGCTCGCGGCCCTTCGCCATCGCGTCATTCCGTCCGGATGCGCGGGTCGGCCAGCGCATAGCCGACGTCCGCCAGCAGGTTCCCGATCAGGGTCAGGAAGGCGCCGATCACCAGGATCCCCATGATCAGCGGGTAGTCGCGCGACATGACGCCCTGGTAGAAGAGCTGTCCCATCCCGGGGATGGCGAAGATCGTCTCGAAGATGACGGAGCCGCCCAGGAGGTCGGGAACGGAAAGCCCCAGGATCGTGATGACGGGAAGGAGGGCGTTCCGCATCGCGTGCCGGAACACGACCTTCCGTTCCGGCAGGCCCTTGGCCTTCGCCGTCGCGATGTAGTCCTGGCGGATCACCTCGAGCATGTTGGATCGCATGTACCGGGAGAAGCCGGCAAGCCCCCCGAACCCGGCCAGGAGGACCGGCAGGATCAGGTGCCGCGCCCGGTCCCAGATCTTTCCCGCCGCGCCAAGCGAGGCATGCTCGAGGGAGACAAGGCCGGAGATCGGCAGCCAGCCGAGTTTCACCCCGAACAGGATCATGAGGAGGAGGGCGAGCCAGAACGTGGGTACGGCAAACCCCGTGAAGACGGCCACCGTCGAGATCCGGTCGAACCACGAGTCCTTCCGCACCGCGGAGTAGATCCCTATCGGGATGGCGATGAAGAAGATGAGCGCCATCGAAAGCAGGTTGATCGCGAGCGTCACCGGGATCCGCTCCTTGATCTTCTCGGACACCTGCCGCCCGTCGGGCGAGAAGCTGTCCCCGAAGTCAAGGGTGATCATCCGCCCGAGCCAGCGCCCGTACCGTACGTGGAGCGGCTGGTCCAGCCCGTAATAGGCCTTGAGCCTCTCCCGGTACTCCGCCGTCGCCTTGGGGTTGAGGTCCGCCGCGATCCCGATCGGCCCCCCGGGGGCCATGTTGATCACGAGGAAGGAAATAAGGCTGATCCCGACGAGCATCGGGACCATGAGCAGCACTCTGCGGACGATATAGCGAAGCATCGCTCCCTGCTACCTGAAGGTGGTGTACTTCTGCTCCCCCTTCGGGACGTACCACTTTATGAAGTTGTAGTCGATCCCCGCCGGCGCCGGTTCGATGCCGTGGAACCGCTTGTGGATCGCCTGAAGGGCATCGGGAACGTAGAGGAAGACGATCGGCTGCTCATCCGCAAGGATCTCCTGGATCCGGAAGTAGGCTTTCTTCCGCTGTTCCATGTCGAATGTGCGGCGTCCCTTCTCCAGAAGGCGGTCCACCTCGGCGTTGGCGTACCCGATGTGGTTCAGTTCGTCCGGGCCGGTTTTCGCGGAGTTCCAGATATCGAACAGGTCCGGGTCCTGGGGAATGGTCCACCCCAGGATCAGGGCGTCGAACTTCCGCTTCTTGACGAACTCGTTGATGAAGGCCGCCCACTCCACCGTACGGATCTCCATCTTTATTCCCACGGCCGCCAGGTTCTGCTGGATAATGGCCGCCGTCTTGGCGCGGCTCTCGTTGCCGGCGTTGGTCAGGACGGTGAACGCGAACTTCCTGCCGTCCTTCGCGAGGATACCGTCCCTCCCCGGCTTCCACCCCGCCTCGCCAAGGATCGCCTTCGCCTTCGCCGGGTCGTAAGCGAACTTCTTCACGTTCGGGTTGTACGCCCAGGTGCCCGGCTTGTACGGCCCGGTGGCCTCATGCCCCAGGCCGAAGAGGACGCCGTCGATGATCTCCTTCTTGTTGACGGCATGGGCGATCGCTTGGCGGACCCGCTTGTCGGAGAAGAAGGGGTGGCTCAAGCGGAACCCGAGGTACGTATACCCGAAGGAAAGATACCGGTACTTGTTGAAGGAGTTCTTGAATTCCGGGGTCTCGGTCTGCCGCGTGAACTGAAGAGGGGTCAAGCCCATGTAGTCGATTCCGCCCGACTTGAGCTCCAGGAACATCGTCGCCGGATCCGGAATGACCCGGATGACGACCCGGGAGATGTAGGGCCGCCCTTCGAAATAGTCGGGGTTCTCCTCGAAAACAACCTTCTCGCCCGTCTTCCACTCCAGGAACCTGTACGGCCCCGTGCCGACGGGCTTCTTGTTCAGAGGGCTCTTGGAGATGTCGGGGTACTCCTCCAGGAGGTGCTTCGGAAGGATGTGCATCCCCCAGGAGGCCAGCGCGGGGGCGAAAGGCTTGTCGTATTCGGCGATGAATGTATAAGGGTCGGGTGCCAAGACTCGCGAGACCTGCTTGAAATCCTCCGCGTATGCGGTGGGAGTCCTGGGGTCGATCATTTTCCTATAAGTGAACAGGACGTCGCCCGAAGAGAAAGGGGCACCGTCATGCCACTTGACGTTTTCCCGGAGGTGGAAGGTGATCTTCTTCCCGTCCTTGGAGACCTCCCACGATTCGGCCAGCTCCCCTTCGAGCTGGAGGTTCTTGTCGTACCGCACCAATCCGTTGAAGACGAAACCGGCGGCGGCATGGGAAGGCTGGTCGCTCGTCACGGCGGAAACGAACCCGCTGACGTCCCCGATGCTGCCGTCCACGAGGGCGTCACCGTAGGCGGGGGGCCCGGAGGCCCCGGCGGCGCCCTTCCCGGCTCCCCCTTTCTTCTCCCCGGCGCACCCGGCCAACAGACCGATATCTCCGGCGAGCACGGCGAATCCCACGAGCAGCAGGAGCGCGCGTCTCATTCCGCATCCCTCCGCAGGACGATTTTCGCCCCCGATATCTCGACCGTCACCAGGGGGGGCGGCCCCGGCGACTCCCGCCCGGGGTAGGTCACGGTGACCCGCCTCCCCGAGATCTCGTATTCCGCGCGGGAAAGAAGGCGGCGCGACGGGTCGGAAAAAAGCGTCTGGCGCCCGTCCTCGAACACCCATCTTCCGTCGTTCGACCTTCCGACCTGCCCGCCGTTCACCGGGTATCCGGGGGCGCCGGAAAGGATGCGCCCGAAGGACACCGGTCCCGCCTCGAGGCCGACGCCTCCGTCGGGGATCCCATGGAGATACCACGAAGGGAGCTCGTCCGCCGCGGGGCCCGGCGAGATCGTGACCCGGGAACCGTCGTGCGCGAGGAACAGGACGGCCCGGCCCAGGGAGTCGTAAAAGCCGACGGTCTCCTCGGCGGGGGTCCGGGAATTCACCCCCGCCACGAACGGCACGACCCGTTCGGAGAACTCGGCGACGCCCGAATAGGATGCTTCGATGGGAAAGGAGAGCGCCGTGGCCGCGGCGAAAAATTCCTCCGCTCCCCTCGCCTCTTCCCCCGCGAGGCGGTACCGGGCGGGAGCGCACCCGGCCCCGAGAAGCAGCGCCGCCCCGACCAGCGGAAGCGCCCTGCCCAAGGAGCGCCGGGGCGCGCGCCCAAGGGTCGGATTATCCCCCGCTCGCGCCCGGACCTCCTGTCCGGGCTGCGCGGGCCGCCTCGGCTCCCTGCCGGCGCCATCCATGGCGCCTCTTCCTCCTCTTCGTCGGCGGGAGCCTCGGAGCTCGAATCCTCCGTATCCATATTCGCCGGTTGGATTCTCGCTCACTTCGCGGCGGGGACCGTCTTCCTGAGGAGGCTGATCTTGTTCCGGATCTCCTCGGGCTTGTCGTGCCCCTTCGCGAGCGCCTTCTCGAAATACGCGGCGGCCTCCTCTCCTTTCCCTTCCCGCAGGAGGACGTCCCCGAGGTGGTCGAGGATCACCGGGTCGTCCGGGACGAAGGTCAGGGCCCGCCGCAGCTCCGCTTCGGCGCGCTGGAAGTCCCCCTTCCGGTAGTACACCCAGCCGAGGCTGTCCAGGAAATAGCCGTCGTCGGGCCGGATCTCCAGGGCGCGGAGGATCAGCGACTCGGCCTCCTTGAGCTTCATGTTCCGGTCGGCGTACGTGTAGCCGAGGTAATTCAGGGCCGTGGCGTGCTTGGGGTCGAGCTCGATCGCCTTTTCCATCGCCGCGATCGTCTTCTCGATGTTCCCCATCTTGTCGTACACCACCCCGAGGGAGAACTGGGCGCCGGCGTTCTTCGGATCCTTGGCCGCCGCCTCGGCGAGGATACCCAGCGCATCCTCGTACCGCTTGGCCTCCTCCAGCTGGCCCCCGAGGAAGATCATCAGGTCGACGTCCGCGGGGTGCTTCACGCGCAGCTTCTTCACGACCTCGATCGACTCGTCAAACTTCTTCCGGCGCCCCAGGCTCACGGCGAGGTGCAGCATCGCGTCGCGGTAGACAGGCGACGTCTCCGGGATCGCGCGGAACTGCTCCTGCGCCTCCTGCTCGAGCCCTTTCTCCTCGTACGTGGTGCCCAGGAAGAACCTCACCTGGGCGTTTTCCGGCTGGGCGGACAGGACGAAGCGGAACTCGTTGATCGCGTCGTCGTACCGGTCGCGGTCGAGGTAGAGCAGGCCCAGCTTGGTCCGGAAGTCCGGGTTGTTGCTGGAGAACTTCTTGAGCTCCTCGTACTGATCCACCGCCTGGTCGATCTTGTTCTCCATGATCAGCACCCGCCCGAGCCGCTCCCGGATGAACGGGTTGTTGGGAGAGACCGACAGGGCGCGCTTGTACCGCTCCTCCGCGTCGGGATGGCGGCCGAGCATCTCCAGCACGCCGCCGGAGTCGACGAGGGCGCTGTCGAACATGGGCGCCATGGAGAGGGCCTTGTCGAAATCCGCAAGGGCGGCCTCGAGCTTTTTCTGCGAGGCCAGGAGCCGTCCCCGATAGTAATAGGCGAGGAACGAGCCGGGGTTCCTGGCGATGAGCGACGCCAGGTATTGCTCCGCATTCGCGAAATCCCCCCGTTCGGCGGCAAGAGTGGCCAGGTGGAGGTACACTTCCTCGTTCTCGGGATCGTCGGCGAGGATGCGCTCGTAGAGCTTGACCGCCTGCTCCTTCCGCCCGGTCGCGGCCAGGATCCCCGCGAGCAGGTACCGGGAGCGGGGGTGCTCCTCGTCGGCGGCAAGGGCCTTCTCCAGGGCCTCCTTCGCCTCCGCAAGCTTCCCCTTCTTGACAAGGACGTTCGCCATCTCGAAGAGGATTTCCGGCTCGTCGCCGGCATACCGCAGCGCCTTGCGGTACGACTCCAGCGCGACATCGAGGTTCCCCTCCCTGTAGGCCATGTATCCCGAGAGGAACAGCGAATAAGCCCTTCCCTGCGTGTGGGGGGACACGGCCCCGGCGCTTACGGGGAACGCCTCCGCCTGCCCACCCAAAAGAAAAAGGGCCAAGGCCCCCATGGCGATCCTCTTTTTCATCCGTTTCCTCAATGAAGCGTAAGTTAGGTGTATTATACACAAAACCGAGGGAGACCGCCCTCTCGCCGGAGACGTCGATGCTGTCGCAAATGCGCATAACGCCGGTCCTTTCCGCCCTTCTGTCCCGCGGCGGGGAGTACGGGGAGCTCTTCTACGAGGAGGTCCGGTCCCTCACCGTCCTGCTGGAGGACGGGAAGGTCGAGCGCGTCCTCTCGGGGACCGACGCCGGCATCGGGATCCGCCTGATCTGCAGGGAGAAGACCTTCTACGCCTATACGAACGAGGGCGACGAGCGGGCGCTTGTCGCTCTCGCCAACGACCTTTCCCGGTACGCGGAAGGGGGTGGGACGTGCGCCGTCCTCCCCGCGTCCCCGGCCGCGGCGCGGGGCCCTTCCGCCGTCCGCGTGCCACCGGGAAGCCGCGGAGTCGGGGAGAAGGTGGAGCTCGTGTCCCTCATGGACCGCGTCGCCAGGGGGATGTCGCCGGAGATCCGGCAGGTCCGGGCCTCGTACGGAGAGGCGGAACGCCGGATCGAGGTGGCGGCCCACCCCGGCGTGTTCGCCTCCGAGGAGCAGACGTTCACCCTCCTTACCGTGCAGTGCGTGGCCGGAAACGGGAGCGGGCTGACGATCGGTTACGAGTCCGGCGGGGGGACGGCCGGCTGGGAATTCCTGGAGGAGTTCGCCCCTGAGACCTTGGCCCGGAAGGCGGCGGGCCGGGCCCTGCGGACGCTTCACGCGCGGAAGCTCCCCGGGGGCCGGATGCCGGTCGTTCTCGCCGCGGAAGCGGGCGGGACGATGGTCCACGAAGCGATCGGCCACGGACTGGAGGCGGACCTGGCCCGGCAGGGGATGTCGGTCTATCGCGACGCCCTGGGGAAGGAGGTCGCAGGCCAAGCCGTCTCGATCGTCGACGACGCGACGGTCCCCGGAAAGCGGGGATCCTACGGCATCGACGACGAAGGGACGCCCGGCGATCGGACCGTTCTCGTCGACGGCGGCGTCCTTAAGGGGTTCCTGTACGACAGGCTGTCGGCGATGAAGGAGGGCGCCCGCCCGACGGGGAACGGGCGGCGGGAGTCGTACCGGCACAAGCCGATCCCCCGGATGAGCAACACGATCATCCTTCCCGGGACGACCGACCCGGACCGGATACTGGGGACCGTCGACCGGGGTCTCCTCGTCCTGAAGATGGGAGGCGGCCAGGTCAACACCGTGACCGGCGACTTCATGTTCGAGGTGGCCGAGGGGTACCGGATAGAGAACGGCAGGCAGGGGGAGCCGGTCAGGGGGGCGACCATCACCGGGAACGGCCCGGAGGTGCTCAAGATGATCGACCTGGTCGGAAGCGACCTGGGATTCGGCCTGGGAACCTGCGGCAAGGAGGGGCAGGGGGTCCCCGTCGGCGACGCCCAGCCCACCCTGCGCATCGGGCCGCCTTACATTACCGTGGGATAACGCGGGGGAACCGCCGCTCGTACTCCGCGGCGAAGGCCTCCTGCGCAGCCGCCCGGACCCTGTCGATCTCCTCGTAATCGTCGATCAATAGCCGGACGATCCGCCCGTCCAGGGAATCGCTTTTGACAAAGTTGTGCAATATCGGCTCGGTATTCTCGCGGGAGGTGCCTTGCCGGTAAGGGCGATTCTCGGTCACGGCGGTAAAGACGTCCGCGACGCACATGATCCGGGACCCGAGGGGAAGGTCATCACCGGTCAAGTGGAACGGGTATCCCTGCCCGTTCAGCCGCTCGTGATGGTAGGCGGCCCACATGCTGATCTCGTCGAACCCGCCGATGGTGGTAAGGATGTGGTAGGTATAATAGGTGTGCCCCCGGATCACGTCGAACTCCTCCGGATCGAGCTTCGCCGGCTTTTCGAGGATCGAGTTCGGAACCGCTACCTTGCCCAGGTCGTGAAGGTGCCCCGCGACCCGCATCAGCCGGCACTCCCTTTCCCCGAAGCACATCCTTCTGGCCAGCTCTTCGGCCGTGGTCGCCACGCCGATCGAGTGCGTTGCGGTGAACGCGCTCCGGAAATCCACGATCCGGCTGAAGATCTGTCCGATCTGTTCGAGCTTCTCCATCGCCAGCACGCTGCGTGGCCACACCACCAGCCGTGTGAGCACCGAGTAGATTCGGGGAGACGCGAAATCCAGCCAGAACGACTCCTCCCTGGCGAGGCCCAGGAAACACTTCACCAGCGCAGGGGCGAATTCCACGCCGGACATCTTCAGCACGGCGTCGCAGATCGCCTTGCCCTGCCCCAGGATCTCTGCGCCTCTCCGGGCCAGCCGGTCCACCATGTCCGCAAGGTGGATGGCGTTGGAAGCGATCCTGGCGTTTTCGCCGACCCCCTGCCAAGCCTCCTCCTCTCCCCACGGCTGGTGGTGAAGCCGGACCAGTTCGGAGGCCGGGGCGAAAATGTCCAGGAGCTGGAGCAGGTCCGCACCGAACCCCACGTGATGGCTCCAGTCGTCGGTCTCCACCTGCATCGTCTCGATCTTCTCCTCCACGGAGAGCACCCCGATGTCGTGCAGGGCCGCCGCATACATCAGGTCGGCCTGCTCGGGCGGAGAGCACCCCATGGCCTGCATGAGGCGCAACGCGACGTAGGCCACCCGCTGCTGGTGGTCGACGGCGCAAGGGTGCACGAGGTCCACGGCATCCGAGAGGGAGAGAACCAGGTTGTCCAGGTTCACCACGGGATCACGGATCATCTGCGCTCCTTGGGCCGCACCTTCTGATGGAATTCGCCGCGCGTCCTTGAAACCTTTTCGCCCGTCTTCCCCTGAACTTTACCCGAAAAAGGAGGGCGGCATCAAGGTCGCCCCTTGAGCAATCCCGCTTTTAAAGCGCTTTCCTTAATGGGTATACTAAGTGCTCCATTTCATAAATACGGTCACGTATTCAGATGCTGATGCCGGGAGGCCTTTGCCTCCGGGGCTTCGCGGCGGGGCGAGGCACGCCTCACGGGGTACCCCTCGCGGGGGACGCCGTTTCGGCGGCTCGCCCGCCGTTCCCCGCTGCGCTTTCGGCACACGATACGTGACCGTATTTATGAACTGAGGTACTATGTGTCCCTTCAGCCCGCTCGCGAAGGGCCGGAAGACATCGCTTCGCTCGGAGTCCGCCCATTGGTCACCAGGATCCTGGAAGCTCTCGCTTCCTTCATTATCTACGTCATCTCGATGATGGGACTGCCGGGCATCGTCCTGCTCATGGCCATCGAGTCCGCCTGCATCCCCCTCCCTTCCGAGGTGATCATGCCGTTCTCCGGGTACCTGGTCTTCATGGGTAAGTACTCGCTGTGGTCGGTGGGGCTTGCCGGGGCGATCGGGTGCGTGGTCGGTTCCGTGCCGGCGTACTACCTCGGGATGTACGGCGGACGCCCGCTGATCGAGAAGTATGGAAAGTACATCCTGATGTCCCATCACGACCTGGACATCGCCGACCGCTGGTTCGACCGCCACGGGGAAGCCACCGTCTTCTTCGCGCGGCTCCTGCCCGTCGTCCGGACCTTCATCGCCTTCCCGGCCGGCGTGGCGCGGATGGAAATGAAGCGGTTCATCCTCTACACGTTCGCAGGCTCGCTCCCCTGGTGCCTGGGGCTCGCCTACGTCGGGATGGTGATGGGGGAGAAGTGGCCCACCCTCCGGGAGTACTTCCACAAGTTCGACCTCGTGATCGGGGCGGCGATCCTGGCCGCGATCGTCTGGTACGTCCGGCGGCATCTTTCGAACCGGGGCTAGCGGGGTTCCGTGGAAAACCGCCTGCACGCAGTCCTCGACGAAGTGGAGAAGGCGCGCACGGGATTGGCTGTGTACGCGGTCGTGGTGGTCGTTCTCTCCGCCGCGTGCTTCTTCATCTCCGAGGAGGTCCTGCGCTTCCTTGTCCGCCTCCTGGGCCGCAAGCTCGTGGCCTACAACCCCGCCGAAGGGTTCCTCGCCCTGGCCCACATTTCCATATATTGCGGGATCATGCTCTCGCTCCCCGTCGGGGCCTGGCTGCTGTGGCGCGGGGCGGTCGCGCGCTGGGCGCCCGGCTGGAAGGGATGGGGGGGGCCGGTCATCCTGATCGCAACCTTCCTTTTCATCTCGGGCGTGCTGCTGGGGTACTACGTCCTGCTTCCCGCAGGGATCGCATTCCTGGTGAGCTTCGAGGGGGAGAAGGTCTCGGCCCTCATCTCGGCCAGGAAGTTCATCTCCTTCTGCGGCACGATGCTCCTAGCCCTCGGCCTGTCCTTCGAGGCGCCCCTGATCTCCTTCTTCCTGGCCCGGCTGGGATGGCTCTCCCCCGGCCTCTTCCGCAAGCGGTGGCGGCACGCAATCCTGGTCTGCACGATCCTGGCGGCCGTCATCACCCCGACCCCCGATCTCTACAACATGACGCTCATGACCCTGCCGCTTCTTTGCCTCTACTTCGTCAGTTTCGGGATCGTCTGGCTGGTCGACCAGACAAGGGGGGCAGCCGGGGAACGGCGGTAAGAACAGGCGTCACTTCCTGTGGCGCCTGTCGTGCCAGTCCCGGAACCGCCGCTCCAGGTTGTCCTTGTAAGCCAAGGTGATGAAGACCACGACGACGGCGGCGCCCGTGAGAAAGAAGAGCCTCGAGTACTGCTGTTTCCGCAGGTACACCCCCCCGAGAGTCAGAAGAATCGTGCCGAGCAGCCTTCCCGAGGACGCGATCGTCAGGAACTCCAGCGTCGAGAGATGGCCGAGCCCCAGGATGTAGCAGAGGAAATCCTTCGGGAACCCCGGGAAGAGGAAGAGCAGGAACACCAGGAAGGCGCCCTTGTGATGGAGGAGGTAATCGAACCGCTCCATGGTCGCCTTGTCCACGAACTTGTCCGTCAGCGGCCTGCCGAAGGCCCGCGAGAGCGCGAAGGCGGCGTAGGAGCCGGCCGTCAGCCCGATCGTCGACAGCACCACCCCGAGGAAGGGGCCGTACAAAAATCCCCCCAGGAATCCCGTCGCCTCCCCCGGGATCGGAGCGGCGACCACCTGCACAACCTGCAGGAGGATGAACCCGGCGAAGCCCCACATCCCCAGGGAGTCGAGGAACCGGCGCAGCTTCTCCCGGTCCATGAAGAAATGGATGATCCCGGTCTTGTAGACAAGTATCGTGAGGCCGCCGAGGATGGCGAACAGGACCAGGAGCTTGAGCCAGACGCGGTTCTTCCCTTGTGGCTGCACCATGCCGCCATTATAGAGAAAGGGACGGCCACCTGGAGAGGGCTAATTCGCGAAACCTGGAAAAAATCCCTTCGGGAAGGACGGCTGCCCCGTTGGGAACGCGGCCGAGATACCGGTCTCCCGCGATGCGCCGGACCTCGTCCTCGTTGGTCTCCCGGGCGGGATCCCCGCCCGAATGCCGGTCGTTGAGGACGACCCCGAGAAGCTCGAGCCCGTCGGACAGGACATAGCGGACCGTCAGCCGCAGGTGGTTCAGCACGCCGAGCCGGTTTTCCGCGACGACCAGGACGGGGAGAGACAGGTCGCGGGCCAGGTCGGCGAAGGAATATCCCTCGCGCATCTCCACGGCGATCCCCCCGACCCCTTCGACGAGAACGAGATCCGACGCCGCGGCGGCGGAATGGATCGACTCGCGCACCCGGCCGGGGTCGATCGACGCCCCTTCCAGCCGGGCGGCCAGATGGGGAGACAGCGGCGCCGAAAGGGGCCATGGGCAGACGGCGTCAAGAGGGAGGTGCGGGGCGATGGCGTCGCGGAGCGCCGCCGCATCCGCAGGGAAGAGGCTTCCATCCATGAGGAAGGCGCAGCCCGACTCCACGGGCTTGAGCGGGCGGACGGCCTGTCCCGCCGCCGCAAGCCGCCTGCCGAGCAGGCAGGCGACGTACGTCTTGCCCGCCCCGGTGTCCGTCCCCGTGACGAGGACCCCCTTCGCGAGGAAACGGAATGGGGGGACATCCATTAGATCGAGTCCCCCGTCGAATGAGCGCCCCCCCGCGAAAGGACTTCGTCGACCGCCCACGTTACGGCGTCGACAAGGGCCTTGATCTCCTTGACCGTCGAGGAAAGCGGGGGCATCAGGACGATGACGTCGCCCAAGGGCCGGATGATGATCCCTTTTTCCCTCGCCTTCCGGACCACCTGCTGCCCGATCTTCCGATCCGGCGGAAACCGTTCCTTCGTCCCGCGGTCGGCCACGATCTCGATCCCGGCCATCAGTCCCTTCTGCCGGATGTCGCCGACGTTCGGGCGCCCCGCCAGGGCGCCCAAGGCCTTCGCCATGGCATGCGAAAGCGCGGAGACATGCCCCAGCACGTCCTCCCGCTCGAAGATCCCCAGGGTCGCCAGCGCCGCCGCGCACCCGAGCGGATTGGCCGTGTAGGAATGGCCGTGGAAGAAGGTCTTGTACTCCTCGTAGCGCCCCAGGAAGGCGTCGTAGATCTCCTCCGTCGCGAGGGTCGCCGCGAGGGGGAGATATCCGCCGGTGAGGCCCTTGGCCGCCGCCATGATGTCCGGCGTGACGCGCTCCTTTGCGCAGGCGAACATCGTTCCCGTACGGCCGAAACCGGTCGCCACCTCGTCGCACACGAGAAGCACGCCGCACTTTCTCGTCACCTTCCGCAGCCTCGACAGGTACCCCTCCGGCATCAGCAGCATCCCGGCCGCCCCCTGGACCAGGGGCTCCACGATGACCGCGGCAAGCGTCTCCTTGAGGCTCCGCACCTCCTCTTCCATCCGGTCCGCGCAATGAAGGCCGCAGGACGGGCGGGAAAGGCCGTACGGGCACCGGTAGCAATGGGGGGTCGGCATCCGCCGCGTCCGGAACAGCAGGGGATGGAAGATCTTGTGGAACAGGTCGATCCCCCCGGCGGAGACGGAGCCGATCGTGTCGCCGTGATACGCCTCGGTCAGGGTCAGGAACGTTCTCCTGCCCTCTCCGCCCTCTTTCTGACGCCAGTACTGGAAGGCCATCTTGATGGCGATCTCCATGGCCGTGGAGCCGTTGTCGGAGTAGAAGACGCGGGTGAGCCCCCGCGGCGAGACCGCCAGGAGCTTCTCCGCCAGCTCGATCGCCGGCGGGTGGGACAGGCCGAGGAACGTGGAATGGGCAAGGAGGTCGAGCTGGGACCGGACGGCGTCGTCGATCTCCTTCCGCCGGTGCCCGAACAGGTTCACCCACAGGGAGGAGACGCCGTCGAAATACCGGTTCCCGTCGGTGTCGTAGAGGTAATTCCCCTCCCCGCGCTCGATGACGAGCGGGGCGTCCTTCACCCAGTCGGCCATCTGGGTAAAAGGGTGCCATACCGCCTGCTTGTCCCGGCGCCGCAGCGCTTCCGTGCGG
>JACRIV010000108.1 GCA_016220005.1 Deltaproteobacteria bacterium | reverse complement strand
TACGACGTGGGCGCGAACAGCTTCCAGGGCTCGCCCACCGGCCTGGACGCCCCGGACAACCTCTATAAGCTGCTCGCCCGCCTGAACTACGCGTTCTAGTTCAGCCAGGCGGCAACACCGCGCAACACCGACCCCCGGGGGGCAGCCCCCGGGGGTTTTTCTTTCCTCCGGGGACGTTCTTCAACTTTACGGATCCCTTCCCTCCCTGTTCCGCCCACCGTCGCCGAGGGCCGTCCGAAGGGCGCCCGTTCGTCGAAACAGGGACGTTCCTGAAAACCGCCGCGGGGACTCGCCGCATTCGGTTGCGACCGGATTTTGGAATTGACGGAAGCGGTATAATTCCCGTAGATTAACAGTTTCGACTTGAAGGGGACGGTGTGCGTTCGTGTTCGAGAACCTGACGGAAAAGTTCCAGGGCGTTTTAAAGACGCTGCGCGGGCAGGGCCGCATCTCGGAGGGGAACATCGAGGCGGCGTTGCGGGAGGTGCGCCTCGCGCTCCTGGAAGCCGACGTCAATTACAACGTCGTCAAGGAGTTCACCGCGGCGGTCAAGGAGAAGGCCTTGGGCGCCGAGGTCCTGGCCTCCCTCTCTCCCGACCAGCACTTCATCAAGATCGTCCACGGCGAGATGGCGAGGATGATGGGGGGGGAGGCGCGGGAACTCAACCTTGCCCGGCGCCCGCCGGTCCCCGTGATGCTCGTCGGGTTGCAGGGGTCGGGCAAGACGACCTCCTGCGGGAAGCTCGCTCTCTTTCTCCAGAAGAAGAAGCGGAGCCCGTTCCTCGTACCGGCGGACGTCTACCGCCCGGCGGCGATCGAGCAGCTCAAGGTGCTGGGGGGCCAGATCGGGATTCCCGTCTACGACAGCGACCCCGGCGCCGACCCGGTGGACATCTGCCGGGAGGCCGTGAAGTTCGCGGACCTTTCCGGGTACGACACCGTCCTCCTGGACACCGCCGGGAGGCTCCACATCGACGAGGAGCTGATGGAGGAGCTACGCCGGATCAAGGAGGCGGTCGACCCGGGCGACATTCTCCTCGTCGCCGACGCCATGACCGGGCAGGACGCGGTCAACGTGGCCAGGGCGTTCCACCAGAAGCTTTCGCTGACCGGGGTCGTCCTCACCAAGATGGACGGCGACGCCCGCGGGGGGGCGGCGCTCTCCATCCGGGCGGTTACCGGCGCCCCGCTGAAGTTCGTGGGCGTGGGGGAGAAGCTCGACGCCCTCGAGCCGTTCTTCCCGGACCGGATGGCCTCGCGCATCCTGGGGATGGGCGACATCCTGACGCTCGTCGAAAAGGCGCAGGACACGATCGACGAGAAGCAGGCCCGGGAGCTCGAGCGCAAGCTCCGCAAGAGCCAGTTCACCCTGGAGGACTTCCGCGAGCAGCTCCTGCGGCTGCGGAAGATGGGGTCGATGGAGGACCTCCTCGGCATGATCCCGGGGATGGGCGGCAAGCTCAAGGAGATGAAGGGGGCGGCGCCGGACGAGGGGGAGCTCAAGCGGACCCTGGCGATCATCGATTCGATGACCCGCGAGGAGCGGCGCAACGTGAAGATCCTCAACGGGAGCCGCAGGAAGCGGATCGCCCTGGGGAGCGGCACGTCGGTCCAGGAGGTCAACCGCCTCCTCAAAAATTTCCAGCAGGCCGAGGGGATGATCAAGCGGTTCTCCCAGGCCGGCACGCGCAAAGGGGCAAGGAACCTGCCGTTCTTCCGGTAGGATCCGTGATACATTAAATTTCATCCAACGACGGAGGAGGTTTTCGAGATGGCGGTAAAGATCCGGCTCACGCGGACGGGCAGGAAGAAGTCCCCTTCCTACCGCGTGGTGGTCGCAGATTCGCAGGCGCCCCGCGACGGTAGAATCATCGAGAAGGTCGGGATCTACGACCCGAAGGAGAACCCCGCCCGGTTCCTGATCGACGAGACGGTGACCCTGCGGTGGCTGCGCAAGGGCGCCCAGCCTACGGAAACGGTGAAGAGCCTGCTGAAGAAGACGGGCCTTTGGAAGAAGTTCCTCGACGGGAAGCGGGACAAACCGGCTGTCGCCTAACGGGGGATGACGGAAGGGTTCATCGAGGTCGGGCGGGTGGTCGCCGCCCACGGCGTTTCCGGAAGGATCAAGGTGACGGCCTATTCGGGCGACCCGGCGGGGCTTCTCCGGGCGCGCTCCTTGCGCCTGTGCGGAGAGACGGCGGAGCGGCGCGAATACGAAGTGTCGACGGCACAGCGGGCCGGAGGCTGTGCCGTTTTTGCGTTGAAGGGGCTTTCCACCGCGGAAGAGGCGAAGGGATGGGCCGGCGCCCGCGTCTTCGTTCCCCGGCAGGAGCTCCCCCCGCCGGAGGAGGACGAGTACTTCCACGCGGACCTCGTGGGATGCGCGGTGGTCGACGAAGAGGGCGCTCCCGTCGGCTGGGTGGCAGAGGTGGTGAGCGGTCCCGCCCACGACTGGCTGGCGATCCGCCTCGGAGGGGAAGAGGCGCATCTTCCCTTTGTCGCGGCATTCATCCGGGAGGTGGACATCGAGAGGCGGCGGATCGTGGTGTCTCCTCCCGGCGGATGGCTCGATGCGCGTTGACGTCCTCACCCTCTTTCCGGGGATCTTTTCCGGGCCCCTCGACCACAGCATCCTCGCCAAGGCCCGCGAGGCGGGGCTCCTGACCGTTACGGTCCACGATCTCCGGCAGTTCGCGGAAGGGAAGCACCGCGTGACCGACGAGCCTCCGTACGGGGGAGGCGGGGGGATGGTGATGAAGCCGGAGCCGATCTTCGCCGGGGTGGAATCCCTCCGCGAGCGGTTCGGCCCGGGGAAGGCGGTCCTCCTCTCCCCCCAGGGTGAGCTCCTCAATCCCGCGCTGGCGCGCCGCCTGTCCAAGGAGGAGCATCTGATCCTCATCTGCGGGCGCTACGAAGGGGTGGACCAGCGGGTGGCCGACTTCCTTGCCGACTTCGAGATCTCGATCGGCGACTACGTGCTCACGGGGGGGGAGCTTCCGGCCCTGGTCCTGATCGACGCGGTGGCGAGGTTTCTGCCCGGCGTGTTGGGCGATCCCGAAGCCCCCTACCGCGACTCCTTCGAGGAGGGGCTGCTGGAGGCGCCGCAGTATACCCGTCCCCGCGTCTTCCGGGGCCATCCGGTCCCCGAGGTGCTCCTGTCCGGGAACCACGCCGAGATCGAGAAGTGGCGCCGGGAAGAGGCGCAGCAAAGGACCCGGCTCCGCCGTCCCGATATCCTCGGCAGGGATCGCGGCCCCACAAACGGCCGCCCAACAAACAGTTGACACCCGAAAGGCTATTGGAATAAATTATTTAGTCTTGTTTTCCATCGGGATCAGAAGGTAAGGAAGGGGTAACGCCATGAGCCTCCTCAAAGAGTTGGAAAAGTCGCAGATACGGAGCGATCTCCCCGAGTTCAAGGTGGGGGACACCGTTCGCGTCTATTCGCGCATCAAGGAAGGCGAAAAGGAACGCATCCAGTACTTCGAGGGGATCGTCATCGGGTTCCACCGCAACGCCGCCTCCACCACCTTCAAGGTCCGGAAGGAATCCTACGGCGTGGGCGTGGAGAAGACCTACCCGCTCCATTCCCCCCTTCTCGAAAAGATCGTGGTCAAGAAGAAGGGGGACATCCGGCGGGCGAAGCTCTTCTTCCTGCGCAAGGTGTCGGGCAAGAAGGCGCGCATCCGCGAGAAGAAGGACTGGCTCGTGAAAAAGGGGGTCGCCGTGCCCGCAGAGGGGGCCCCGGAGCGACCGGTGGAGGAATCCGCCGCCCCAGGGGCCGCCCCGCTGTCGCCGGAGTCGACGGAAACCAAAGAGTAGGCCGTCCTTCTTGGACGGCTTCGAACTCCGGGCGCGCGAGAGGGGTTATCGCGCGGTCGCCGGCGTCGACGAGGCCGGACGCGGGCCGCTGGCGGGACCGGTCGTCGCGGCGGCCGTCATCCTTCCCGCAGGGTTTCGCCACAAGAGCATCCGCGATTCGAAGGCCCTTTCCCCGGCCGCAAGAGAGAAGGCATTCGCCCTTATCGCCGCGGAGGCGATTTGCTTCGCCGTCGCGCACTCCACCCCCGAAGAGATCGACGCGATCAACATCCTGCAGGCTTCCCTCCTCGCCATGCGCCGGGCCGTCTCGCGCCTTTCCCTGCCGCCCGATTTCCTCTACGTCGACGGAACGTTCCCGGTGCCGTGCGCCGTCCCGCAGGAGACTTTGGTGGCCGGCGATTCGCGCTGCCTTTCGGTGATGGCGGCCTCCATCCTGGCCAAGGTCGCAAGGGACGAAATGATGGAGGAGTACGACTGCGTGTATCCCGGCTACGGCTTCTCCTCCCACAAGGGGTACCCGACCCGCGAGCACCTGGCGGCCCTCCGCCGCCTGGGACCCTGCCCGATCCACCGGAAGACCTTCCGGGGAGTGAGAACCCGACCATGAGTTTTCCGCCGCAGTCCACGCGGAAGGTCGGGGCCGAATCGGAAGATGCGGCCTGTGCCTTCCTCGATGCGAAGGGGCTTCGGATCGTGGGCCGCAACTTCCGCGTCCGCGGAGGAGAGATCGACATCGTTGCGCGGGAAGGGGACGTCCTGGTCTTCGTCGAGGTCCGCTCCCGGGAGGCGGAGGAGTTCGGCGCGCCGGAGGAGACGGTGGGGTTCGCAAAGAGGCGGAAGATCGCGGCAGCGGCTAGGGAGTACATCCGCCGGATCCCCCGGGATTCGTGGAAGGAGGC
>JACRIV010000106.1 GCA_016220005.1 Deltaproteobacteria bacterium | reverse complement strand
GGTTCGTCCGGGGCGTGCCGAAACCGCCCGAGCTCCCCAAAGAGGTGTGGATCAACAAGCCCAGGACCCGAACGGATGAACCGGGCGTGTTAGACATAGAATTCTGACCGCGAGTGTCTCATTTTCCTTGACACGTTCCGCATTGGGGACGTTCTTAAACTTTCTGTCGGCTCCCTTTTTAGAAAGTTTAAGAACGTCCCCAGACTGAAAAGTTACCGCACGTCCCCAGACTGAAAAGTTTAAGAACGTCCCCAAACTTTATTTCCCCCGGATGACGGCGATCGTGTACCGGTCGGTGTTCAGGACCCTCGCGGCAACCCGGTTCACCTCTTTCAGGGTCACGGCCTGGATCTTCTCCGGCGCCTGGAACGTCTCCTCGTATCCCACGCCGTAAAGCTCATTGTACAGCATCCTACCGGCATATGCGGAATTGCTCTGAAGCCCGATCTCGTAAGTGCCGACCATCCATTTTTTAGCCCGTTCGAACTCCTCGCGAGTAACCCCGTCCGCCTGTACGGCGGCGATCTCCTTCAGGGTGTCCGCCACCGCCCCCTCGAGCTTGTCCTCGCTCGTGGCCATGTAGAAGGCGAAGAACCCCGGGTCGACCTGCTCGGAGGAGAAGGAGGTCACCGAATAGGCCAGCGACTTCTTGTCCCGAAGGTTGGTGAACAGCCGCCCCCCCTGCCCCGCCAGGGCCGCCCCGAGCAGGTCCATGGCGTACCGGTCGGGGTCGGTGAACCGCGCCCCGGGGTATCCGATCACAAAGTGGGCCTGCTCCTTCTGCCGCCGCTCCTCCTCGCGGCGGATCCCCTCCGCCTCGGGAACGGGCATCGGCCCGATGGGAATGTAATGCTCCCTTTGAGGAAATTCCCCGAACGCCCTGCGCACGGCGGCAAGCGCCTCTTCCACCCCGATGTCCCCGGAAATGGCGAGCACCATGTTCCGGGGGTCGGTCCACCTCTCGTAATAGCGGACAAGGTCTTCCCGCGTCATGGCGCCCACGGTTTCCTCTTTACCGAGGGGGTTGCGCGCATAGGGATGGTCTTTATAGAAGGTCGCCAGGAAGAGAAGGAAGACCGACTGGGTCAGCTCGTCCTTCTGGAGCTTGAGCCTTCCCAGGACTTCCCGCCGCTTCTTCTCCAGCTCCTCCCCGGGGAACGTCGGGGACAGGAGCGACTCGGCGAAAAGCCGGAATCCCCGTTCGAAGTCCCTCCGCATGAATTTCCCGCGCATGCCGAAGGAGTTCCTGCCGGAGAAGCCACCCAGGTCCGCCGCCATGTCCTCCACGGCCTCGGAGATCTCCCGTGCGCTCCGCGCCTTCGTCCCCTTCGTCAGCATCTCGGCGGTCATCGCGGAGACGCTCCCCTTGTCCGCCGGCTCGGTACGGAGCCCCCCGAGGAACCCCGCCTCCACCGCCACCACCGGGACCGCATGGTTCTCCCGGACGATGACTCGGATCCCGTTGGGAAGAACCGCTTTCACGGCGGGTTCCGCCGGAGCGGGCCTGACCTCCGATTTCATCGCCTCACGATATGCCTCTTCGGCCATCTTCCCGATCTCCGCCTCGGGAAGGACCGCGCCGTCCCCCCGCGGGATCACCGCGGAAACGGTCAGGTTCTCCGGCTTCAGGTATTTCTTCGCCACGTTGAGGATGTCCTCCGCCGTCACCGCCCGGATCTTCTGGAGGTACTTCTGCTCGAACGCGGCGTCCGACAGCGCCGTCTCGAAGAATCCGACGTGGCGCGCAAGCGACCCCTGCGACTCCAGGGAATAGAGGAAGTCGCTCTCCGTCGACGTCTTGGCCCGGGCCAGCTCCTGCCCTTCCGGCGGCCGCGAGGCCATCCGGAAGGTCTCCCGGAACGTCTCCCGCAACGCCTCCCGGGCCTTACCCGAGGAGCCGGTCGCCCCGATGATCAGCAGCCCGGGATCCTTCGGGGTATAGGAAGAGGCGCCGATCGAGTCGACCAGGCCGCGCGTGTCCTTCACCTCGTGGTACAGGCGGGAGGTCTGCCCGCCCCCCAGGATCAGGGAGAGCAGGTCCCAGGCGAAGACGTCTTCCTCCCGTATGGAAGGACCGTGGAACCCGATCTCGAGGTACGCCCTCTTTGCGTCCCGCTCCTCCACCTTCGCACGGGTCCCCTCCTGGGGCGGCTCGGCGGGGACGCCCGCCCCCGGCGGGACGTGCGCCTTCAACGGGAGAAACGTCTTCTCGACGAGCGGGCGGACCGCCTTGGGGTCCACCTCCCCCGCGATCACGAGAACCATGTTCCCCGGGCAGTAGTATTTCGAGAAATAGGAGACGAGGTCGTCCCGGGTCGTCTCCCGGATCGTGTTGTCGTACCCGATCACGGGGCGGCCGTACGGGTGGACGCGATACGCCTGCCGGAACAGCCCCTTCGACACCACCCTGCCCGGGTCGTCCTCGTTCATCCGGAGCTCCTCGAGGATCACCTCCAGTTCGCGGGAGAGCTCTCCCGCGTCGAAGATCGAGTTGCCGAGGGTGTCGGCAAGGATGTCCAGCGCGTTCTCGAGATACCTGCCCGAGATCGTGATGTGGTAGACGGTCTGGTCGAAGCTCGTGTAGGCGTTGATCTCCCCGCCCAGGGCCTCGACTTCGCGGGCGATCTGCCCGGGGGCCCGTTTCTTCGTCCCCTTGAACGCCATGTGCTCCAGGATGTGGGACATCCCCGCGCGCTCTTCCGGCTCGGTCGCGCTCCCGGCCTTGACCCACACCTGCACCGCCACCACCGGCGAGGAGTGGTTCTCCCGGATTACGACCGTCAGCCCATTGCCCAGCGTGTATTTATCGATCAACCTGGTTCCCTCCGGCGCGGGAGTCGCTCCCGCCGCCACCGCACCCAGCAGGATCCAACCCAGAAGCACCCTTTGAAACGCTTTACGGACCATCGTCTTCTCCATGGAAACCGGAACGTCTGCAGTTGTCTCGACCGACATATGCGCCCGGAGAAATCCTGGTTCCCTCGATCCTCCGGGCGCCGCCCATTATAACAGCAAGTGGAGGCAATCCCTCGGCGCGCTACGCCGCACGGAAGTCGCTGCGCCTTCCGTGCGTGCAGCATGTCGCCATCCGCGGATCGGTTGCCCGCGGGGACGTTTCCGGATACGCTGGTGTCAGCCCGCACCACGAGGAGGTACGTGATGGAACGGAAGCGGAAAGCGCCCCAGCGGCTGACCCGTCCCGCCCGCAAAGAAAATGCGCGACGCGGCAAGGCCCCTGCCCCCGGGAAGGAGGAGCTCCTCCAGGACGCGCTGACCGCCCGGGCGAAGGAGGGGGACGTGGAGGCCTTCCTCGCCCTCGTCCGTTTCCATTCCACCTTCAATCCCATCCCACTCTCCCGCGACCTGCTCCTGATCTCCGGCCTGGACGAGTTGACGAGGCGGCGGCTCATCGGCCGGCTCAAGCGGAAAGAGGACAGCCTCCTCCGTCCTTTTCCCAGCGTGGACATGATGTTCTGGGGGGAAACCTGGGTCCAGGAAGCCCTGAACCGGTTCCTCTGGAAGAAGAGGGGCCGCAAGCCGGTCCCCAATGAAGAATTCCTCCAAAAGCTTTGGGACGCCACCCGCGAAGGGGCGGTCCTGCAGCTCAAGATCTACAAGAAGGCGCACGTGACGCCTTCCGCCTGGGTGCGGGTGAAATATCCCCACTACTCCAACCTGGAGCTCTCGGACGCCCAGATCCTGAAGATCGCCCGCGCGGAAGGATGCCGCTTCGAGGAGCCGGCGTTCGAAAACGCCATCCGGCGGTTCAGGGGGTCGGGCTGACCACCCGCCTTACTTGATCCCGAGCAGCTCCACCTCGAAGATCAGGGTCGAGTTGGGCCCGATGTCGCGCCCCGCTCCGCGCTCCCCGTAGGCGAGGATCGAAGGGACGAACAGCTGCCACTTGGAGCCCACCTTCATCTTCTGCAGGGCCTCGGTCCATCCGGGGATGACACCGTTGACCGGAAAGGTCGCCGTCTGGCCGCGCTTGTAGGAGCTGTCGAACTCGGTCCCGTCGATCAAGGTTCCGCGGTAGTGGGTTTCCACGGTGTCGGTCTCCTTGGGTGTCGAACCCGAGCCTTCCTTGTTTACCTTGTACTGCAGGCCGCTCGGCAGGGTCACCACCCCTTCTTTCTTCTTGTTCTCCGCGAGGAAGGCCTCCCCTTCCTTCCTGTTTTTCTCGGCCAGATTTTTCATCGTCTCGGCCTGCTTCTCCGCCAGATCCTGTTGCAGGGCCGTCATCGTGGCGCGGAACTCCTCTTCGCTCATGAGGGTCTTCCCGCCGGAGAGCACGTCGCCGATCCCCTTCGCGAGCAAGTTCACATCGACGTCGATCGACTGGTGCTTCAGGTTTTGTCCTACGTTCATCCCGATGCCGTAGCTGACCTTGTCCTTCTGGGTTTTCAATACCGCGGCCTCCTCGGCGTATGCCGGAACCGAAAGTAGCGCGACGGCCAAAGCCGCAAGCCAGTGCAGTCTCATCCGTTCTCCTTTCCGATGCCGTTGTCGACGGCTCTCCGCTGCTCGTTCCGAAGCGGGAAGTTAAAAACTATAGCATATGCCATCCCCCCCCACCGGGCCACATCGATTCCCCCGGTCAGCGGCGGCCCCCGTCGCGGCGCAGGGCTTCCCAAAGCTCCGGGAGGAAACGCTCCTCGTCCACGAACCGGAGGGCGGCCAGCCCGCGGGAGGCGGCCCGCTCCACGTGGCCGGGATTGTCGTCCGCGAAGAGCGCCTCCTGCGGCGGCACGTTCAGGGCGCGGACCGTGTCGTCGAAGATCGAGGCGTCCCGTTTCGCCTTGCCGAGCCGGAAGCTGTTGAAGACCCGGTCGAACTCCCGGTAAAAGCGGTCCCTCGCGTCCAGCCGCTCCAGCCAATCGGTCTGGTCGCTAAGTGCTGCGCTTCATAATTACGGCGACGTATTTGTTTTCGACACGGCACCGAGAGCGTCGATGCGCCGGTCCGGCAAGGCGCGCGACTGAGGCGTACTGTGAAGTACGGCGCAAGGAGCGCAACGCAGCCGGACCGG
>JACRIV010000013.1 GCA_016220005.1 Deltaproteobacteria bacterium | reverse complement strand
GACCACCTCGGGCGTATACCCCGCGAACCAGGAGTCGCGGTACTCGTCGGTGGTGCCCGTCTTTCCCGACACCGGGAAACGGATCCCGGCGCCGCGCGCAGCCCGGGCGGTGCCCCGCTCGAACACCCCTTCCAGGGTGTAGCCCACGAGATAGGCTGCGCGGGGATCGACCGCCTGGGTGCTCTCGGGCCTGCCGGCGGAGATCGTTTCGCCGCCGGGCCCGAGGATCGCGTCGAGCGGGAACGGCTCGCGGCGGATCCCTCCCGAGGCGAGGGTGGCGTAGGCGTACGCAAGCTCGACGGGCGTGACCTCGAAGCTGCCGAGGGCCAGCGAGGGGACGGGGGAGAGGGGGCTCGTCACTCCCGCGTCCCGCGCCGCCGAGACGACTTCGGGGAGGCCGACCTGCATCGCAAGGCGGACGGCGGCGGTGTTCACCGACTCCTCGATCATCCTGCGGACCGTAATCGTGCCGTACGCCTTCCCCTCGAAGTTGGCCGGCATCCATTTCCCCGCGGGCGTCTGCACCGAGACCGGCTCGCCGGACAGGGGACTGGCGAGGGTGATATTCTCTTTTCCCGCGGCGGTCTGCCGCATTGCGGCCAGGAGCACGAAGGGCTTGAAGGCGCTCCCGGGCTGGCGCCTGGCGTCCGCGGCTCGATTGAACTGCGTCTCGCCGTATCCGCGCCCCCCCACCATCGCGGTCATCTCGCCGGTCGCCGGGTCGACGGCGACGAGGGCCGCCTGGAGCGGCTCGTCCTTCGGGGGGCGCCCCCGCTCGATCTCGGCGAGCCCCTGGGCGACGGCAGCCTCCGCCGCCGCCTGGTGGACCGGGTCGAGGGAGGTGAGGAAACGGTATCCCGTGCGGTACGGCTTCCCGTCCCCGACGCTGTCCTCGGCGATCCGCTGGACGTAGTCCACGAAATATTCCGCCGAGCGGGCGGGGATGCGGCGCGGGTTCGTCCGCACCGGGGAGCGGACCGCTCTTCCGTACCGCGCCTTGTCGATCATCCCGAGCCGGAGCATGCGGGAGAGCACCCAGTTCCGGCGCTCCTTCGCCGCCGCCGGCATCCGCAGGGGAGAGTACCGGTTCGGGGAGCGGATGATCCCCGCCAGGAGCGCCGCCTCCTCCAGGGAGAGCTCCCCCACCCCCTTGGAGAAGTAGAACCGCGCCGCCTCCTCGACCCCGTAGATCCCCCTGGAACCCTCCTGCCCGAAGTAGATCTTGTTGAGGTAGGAGGAGAGGATCTCTCTCTTTTCGTACCGGGCCTCGATGAAAAGCGCCAGCTCCGCCTCGCGGAGCTTCCGCCACAGGCTCTTCTCCGGGGTCAGGAAGAAGTTCCTGGCGAGCTGCTGCGTGATGGTGGACCCCCCCTGGGCGAACCGCAAGGCTCGCAGGTTGACGAGCAACGCCCTGGCGACGCCGATCGCGTCGATGCCGAAGTGGGAGTAGAAGCGGGAGTCCTCCGCGGCGAGGACGGCGTCCTGGAGCGTTTTCGGGACGGCATCGAGGGGGACAAGGCGCCGGGTCTCCCTGCCGGGACCGAGGATCCGCCCCACCTCCTCCGGCTCGAGGCGGACCTCCTCGAGGGGGGCGCCGGCGGGGGTGGCGATCGAGGCGACGCGCCCCTCCCGGACCTCGAACTCCGCCGTGAGATCGCGCTCCTCCTCCTCGCCGTACCGGAAATCCCGGACGTGGATGCGGAGCTTTCCGGGCTCCTCGGACCAGGTTCCCTCCGCGCGGGGGTTCCCCGTCACCTTCCGGTAGGAGAGGCGCTTGAGCCTTTCGGCCAGGCGCAGGTTCTCCAGGTGGTCGCCGGGGCGGATCCGCGCCGGCCGTCCGTACAGGATCGACGGGACCTCGAAGGCGTCGCGCGACAGCCCCGCGCCGACCTTGTAATAGAGGTAGCCCGCATGGAGGAGGAGAGCTCCCGCGAGCAGCAGAAGGAGGACGCGGGGGCGAATGAGGTGCTTCATGCGCGAGCCGGCTAGATCGTCCGTCCCGCCGCGGCGATGAACGGTTTGAGCGCTTTCATGGCGTCGCGGAACTTCTCGAAGGTCAGCGACTGCGGGCCGTCGGAGAGCGCCTTTTCCGGCGTGGGGTGCACCTCGATCATCAGCCCGTCGGCGCCGGCAGCCACGGCCGCGCACGACATCGACGGGACGTACGCCGCGTGGCCGGTGCTGTGGGACGGGTCCACGATGACCGGCAGGTGCGTCCGCTCCCGGAGGACCGGGATCGCCGAGAGGTCCAGGGTGTTGCGCGTCGCGTCCTCGAAGGTGCGGATCCCCCGCTCGCACAGGATCACCTGGCGGCTCCCTTCCGCCATGCAGTACTCGGCGCTCATCAGGAACTCGGTGATGGTCGTCATCATCCCGCGCTTGAGCAGGATGGGCCGCTTCGACTTCCCGATCCGCTTGAGCAGGGAGAAGTTCTGGACGTTGCGCGCGCCGACCTGCAGGATGTCGGAGTAGCCGGCGACAAGGTCGACGTCCATGGGGTTCATCACCTCGGTGACGACGGGCATCCCCGCGGCGTCTCCCGCGCGGCGCAGGATCGAAAGCCCCTTCTCGGCGAGCCCCTGGAAGGCGTAAGGGGAGGTGCGCGGCTTGAAGGCCCCGCCGCGCAGCGCGTGGGCCCCCGCGGCCTTCACCGCCCGGGCCGTGTCGATCATCTGCTGCTCGCTCTCCACGGAGCACGGGCCGGCGATGATGAGGAGCTGCCTGTCCCCGACGGTCACGCCGGGGGCGATCCGGATCACCGTGCGCTCGGGCTTCACCTCCCGGCTGGCGAGCTTGTAAGGCTTGAGGATCGGCACCACCCGCTCCACGCCGGGCAGCGACTCCAGGGACTGGAGGACGAACTTGCCC
This sequence comes from Deltaproteobacteria bacterium, assembly GCA_016220005.1. Classification (GTDB taxonomy): domain Bacteria; phylum Desulfobacterota; class Deferrimicrobia; order Deferrimicrobiales; family Deferrimicrobiaceae; genus JACRIV01. Next base: position 22,274 of record JACRIV010000013.1, on the reverse strand, counting down.
CGCTCGTCCCCGATCGCGCCGATGACCTTCCTGGTCTTCCCGTGAATGGTGTGGGGGGTGTACCCCAGCTCCTTGATCTTCTCGATGACGGAGCGGATTTCCGCTTTGGAGGCCCCGGCCTCCATGACGATGATCATGAATATCTCCCTTTCATGGGTCGTATAGACTGCGGGGAAGAGTCTCCATTATAGGCGAAACGTCCCCTTTATTTCCATCGGGATGGGGGGTATTCTGGTCTCACGCCCCGGACAACCGACAACGAGAAGGAGGAGAAAGATGAAAAAGATCGCGTCATTGTTCCTCTCGGGGCTCTTTTTCGCGGCGCTTTCGTCCGCGGCGCAGGCGCAACCGTTGGACCGGCATGAGCGGTATCGAGACGGGGGTCCACGTCCGCCACGAAGGGGGGCCGAAGTTCCTCCCCCGCAGCATGCCGTGTACGGGCAGCCCTACTTCTTCGCCAACCTGGGCCTGTTCGAACCGAACGACAGCGCCAACGGGCTGGAGGGGTACGACACGGGCGGGAACTTCAATATCGGCATCGGGTCCCGCGTCTCCCCGGTCCTCGCGGTCGAGGGCTCGCTGGGCGGGTTCTCCGCGGAGAGGGGGCCGGACGAGGTGACCGTGGTTCCGCTGACCTTCGGGGTGCGGCTGGTCATTCCCCATCCCTTTATCGAGCCGTACATCGGCGCGGGCGCGGGGCTGTATTTCGCCGACCTGAAGGAGCCGCGCTCGAACCCGGTCCTCAGCATCGACGACAGCGACACGGTGTTCGGCGGCTATGGATCGATCGGCGTGGATGCCTGGCTCAACCCCCGGACGGCGCTGAACTTCGAGGGGAGATACCACTGGGCGGAGCCCACCTTCACCGCGGCGGCGGGCAATACTTTCGACGTGAAGGTTGGCGGCTGGACGATCAACCTGGGGGTGCGGCTGTCGTTCTGAGAAGGCGGAACGAAAGCGATTCGCCCCGGGTCCTCCTCCTCGGAGGATCCGGGGCATATGTTCTCCCACCCGGGGTGTTGGGCAGGCGCCTGTCGACGCGCCGCGTCCGCACCCCCTTCGGCCTCTCCAACCCGGTCCATCTCTTCGAGAAGGACGGCTTCCGGTTTCTTTTCCTCTCCCGCCACGGGGAGCGCGCGTACGAAAAGACGGCCCCCTTCGTGAACTACCGGGCCAACATCTATGCCGCCAAGGCCCTGGGTGTCCAGCGGATCGTCTCCTGGACGGGCCCCGGGATCATCTCCGGCTCGTTCCGGCCGGGGGACCTCGCCCTCCCGGACGATCTGCTCGATTTCACACGGGGCCGGCCGTCCACTTTCTTCGAGGGGAAGGGGATCGGCTTCATCCGCCAGTCGCCGGTGTTCTGCGACACGCTTCGCGCCGCCCTGCGGTCGGCGTGGGGGAGCGGTCCGGGGCGAAGCGTCCCGGGGCGAAGCGGCCCGGGAAGGGGGGCCGGGAGGACACGGCTCCACGAGAAGGGGACCTACGCCTGCACCGAGGGGCCGCGGCTGGAGACCCCCGCCGAGATCCGTTTCCTGGCGCAGGCCGGGGCGGACATGGTGGGGATGACCCTGTGTCCCGAGGCGTTCCTGGCCCGGGAGCTGGAGATCTGTTACGCGCCGGTGGCCTACCTCACCAACTACGCGGAGGGGGTGAAGCCCCTGCCGTACCGCCGGGGGACGCTCTTCGAGGGGATGCTCCCCGAGGAAGGGACGGCCCTCGTGGAGCGGGCCAAGAACGCGATTCCGCCCCTTGCGATCGACGCGGCGCGCTCTCTCGAAAGGGCGGAGAGGGATTGCCCCTGCGCGGTTTCGATGGAAAGATATCGCCGCAGGGGGGTCATCGGGGACGATTTCCGGCGCTGGGTGGCCCCTCCACGCGGGAGGAACGGGTGAAGATCAGGGAAGAGCACCTCCACCGCATCTGCCGGACCATCCTTTCACGCTGGAAGGAGAAGGGGCTGATCCGGCCTAAGACCGGCGAAGACATCCTCCTGGCGAAGATGATCGGGGAGGTCATGAAGGACTTCCGGCGCGAGGAGGAGCTCGACCGGGAGGTCGAGGCGCTGCTCGAGAAGCACTCGCGGGAGGTTGCCCTGTCGCAGGCCAACGCCCGCGTCATGTTCCAGAAGATCAAGGAGCGCCTCGCCAGGGAGCGGGGGATCGTGCTGTGAAGGGGGGCCGCCCGTGCGCCTGACCGAGGACCGCATCTCGCACCTGTCCCACCTGGTCATCGACCGCCTGTACAAGGACGACCTGGCCGATTTCCCCGACGAGGCGGCGGCCCTGCGGGAGGCCAAGAGCGCCTTCACCGCTTACGTCCGCGCCGAGGACGAGGTCGACACCCTTGCCCGGCAGAAAATCGCCAGGCTCTCCCGCCGCGTCCCCGAAGGGGGGAGGGAATGGGAGATCCTCTACCGCAAGTATGTCGAGGAGGAGATGGCCAAGCGCAAGCTGTAGCTAAGCTCTTGACAGCCCTCCGCAAGGTTGGTTATATTCCTTGTTAGCACTCAATCGAGATGAGTGCTAACAGCCGAAGGGCAATCACCCATACACATCCTCAGGAGGAGGTGCCATGAAGGTAAAGCCATTGCAGGACAGGATTCTGCTCAAGCGCGTGGAGGAGGAGACCAAGACCAAGGGCGGGATCATCATCCCCGACAGCGCCAAGGAAAAGCCGCAGGAGGGCCAGGTGGTCGCGGTGGGCCCCGGCAAGGTGACCGACAGCGGGGCGCGCGTGGCCCCCGAAGTCAAGGCGGGCGACCGGGTGCTCTTCGGGAAGTATTCCGGGACGGAGATCAAGATTGAGGGCGAAGAGCACCTGATCCTCCGGGAGGACGACATCCTCGCCGTTATCGAGAAAAAAAAGTAACTCCATAAATCACAAGAATCCAAAAGGAGGGATTATCTGATGGCGAAGCAGTTGAAGTTCAGTGAGGAAGCCCGCGCCGCGATCAAGGAGGGCGTGGACGCCCTGGCGGAGGCGGTCAAGGTGACCCTCGGCCCCCGGGGCCGCAACGTGATCATCGAGAAGTCGTTCGGCTCCCCCCTGGTCACCAAGGACGGCGTGACCGTGGCCAAGGAAGTGGAGCTTCCCGACAAGTACGAGAACATGGGCGCCCAGATGGTGAAGGAGGTCGCCTCCAAGACGAGCGACGTGGCGGGCGACGGCACCACCACGGCAACCGTGCTGGCGCAGAAGATCTACCAGGAGGGCTCCAAGCTGGTGGCGGCCGGGTACAACCCGATGGACCTCAAGCGCGGGGTCGACAGGGCGGTCGAGTTGGTGGCGGCGGAGCTGAAGAAGATGTCCAAGCCGACCAAGGACCCCAAGGAGATCGCCCAGGTCGGGACCATCTCCGCGAACAATGACGAGACGATCGGCAACATCATCGCCGAGGCGATGTCCAAGGTGGGCAAGGAAGGCGTCATCACCGTCGAGGAAGCCAAGGGCATGGAGACGACCCTCGAGATCGTCGAGGGGATGCAGTTCGACCGCGGCTACCTCTCCCCGTACTTCGTCACCGACCCCGAGCGGATGGAAGTGATCCTGGAGGACCCGTACATCCTCATCCATGAGAAGAAGATCTCGAACATGAAGGACCTGCTCCCCCTGCTCGAGCAGATCGCCCGCAGCGGCAAGCCGCTTCTCATCGTCGCCGAGGAAGTGGAAGGAGAGGCGCTGGCCACCCTCGTGGTGAACAAGCTCCGCGGGACCCTGTCGGCCTGCGCCGTCAAGGCCCCGGGCTTCGGCGACCGGCGGAAGGCGATGCTCGAAGACGTCGCGATCCTCACCGGCGGAAAGGCGATCGCCGAAGAGATGGGGATCAAGCTCGAGGCGGTCACCCTGAACGACCTCGGCCGCGCCAAGCGGGTGGTGATCGACAAGGACAACACCACGATCATCGACGGGGCCGGCAAGAAGGCCGACATCGAGGGCCGGGTGAAGCAGATCCGCGCCCAGGTCGAGGAGACCACCTCCGACTACGACAAGGAGAAGCTCCAGGAGCGGCTGGCGAAGCTCGTCGGCGGAGTGGCCGTCATCAACGTCGGCGCCGCGACCGAGAGCGAGATGAAGGAGAAGAAGGCCCGCGTGGAGGACGCGCTCCATGCCACCCGGGCCGCGGTCGAGGAAGGGATCATCCCCGGCGGCGGCGTGGCTTACATCCGCGCGGCCTCGGTGCTCGACAACCTCAAGCTGGACCACGACCAGGCGGCGGGCGTCGAAATCGTGAGGAAGGCGCTCGTCGAGCCGGCGAAGCAGATCGCGATCAACGCGGGCCAGGACGGCGGCGTGGTCGTGGACAAGATCAAGAACGGGAAGGGCAACTTCGGCTACAACGCGGCCACCGAGGAGTTCGAGGACCTGATGAAGGCCGGGATCCTCGACCCGACCAAGGTGGCGCGGGTCGCCCTCCAGAACGCCGCGTCGGTGGCGGGACTGATGATCACCACCGAGTGCGCCATCTCCGAGAAGCCCGAGGAGAAGGAAAAGATGCCCCCGATGCCTCCGGGGGGCGGCGGGATGTACTAGGAAACTGTGGTAAGATAGTTGGACTCCGGGGGGCGGGGCGACCCGCCCCCCCTTTTTTAGAGGTGAGAGCGACGTGCCGATCTACGAGTACCAGTGCGGCAAGTGCAATAAGGTGACCGAGCGGCTTCAGGGGATCAACGCCCCGCCGCTCAGGAAATGCCCTTCGTGCGGTGGAAGGGTGGAAAAGATGATGTCCCCCGGAGCGTTCGTCCTCAAGGGCAGTGGGTGGTACGCCACCGATTACGCCAACAAGGGGAACGGGAAAGGCGCGGGGAAGGCGCCCTCCTGCCCCGCCTCCGGCGGGGAAGCCGCCCCGGCCTGCGCCGGCTGCCCGAAGGCGGATTGACCCTCCTTCGCCGGAAATTCTGATAGAATCCTGAAAAAAAATTTTCGGTCACGGGGGGCACGCATGCCCGCACAGATCATCGACGGCAAGGCGATCGCGGCCGCCGTCCGCGCCCGTACGAAGAGCAGGGTTTCGAAGTTCGTCTTGCAGACCGGCATCACGCCTTGCCTGGTCACGGTGCTGGTGGGCGAAGACCCGGCATCGCAGATCTACGTTCGGAACAAGGGGAAAGGATGCATCGAGGCGGGGATGTTCTCCCGCCAAGTCGACCTTCCGGCATCCGTTTCGGAAAAGGAGCTGCTCGACCTCGTGTCGCAGCTTAACGCCGACGAATCCGTGCATGGCATCCTCGTCCAGCTCCCCCTTCCCGATCACATCGACGAGTCGAAGGTGATCGAGGCGATCTCCCCCGGCAAGGACGTCGACGGCTTCCACCCCGTCAATGCAGGCCGTCTCCTGACAGGGAAGCCTGCGTTCATTCCCTGCACTCCCTTGGGAATCCTGGAGATGCTGGATCACGAGAAGGTGCACCTGAAGGGGAAGCACGCCGTCGTCGTGGGCCGCTCCAACATCGTCGGGAAACCCGCCGCCATCCTCCTCCTTTCACGTCATGCCACCGTAACGATCTGCCACTCCCGCACGACCGACCTCCCGGCCGTCGTGCGAACCGGCGATGTCCTGGTGGCGGCGGTGGGCAAGGCCGAGATGATAAGGGGCTCCTGGATCAAGCCGGGCGCGGTCGTCGTCGACGTGGGGATGAACCGGCTGCCGGGAGGAAAGCTCGCGGGCGATGTGGCGTTCGACGAGGCCAGGGAGGTGGCCGGAAAGATCACCCCGGTCCCCGGGGGCGTGGGGCCGATGACCATTGCGATGCTGCTCCACAACACCCTGGAGGCCGCGGTCCGCAGGGCGGCCGCGAAGTAGCCGTTGGCCCCCCCCAACGATCGCCGGTACACGCGGTCCCACGTCTGGGCCAGGGAGAGCGACGGGGGAGACGTCCGCCTGGGACTGACCCACGTTCCCGGCGCCTTCCTGGGGGACGCGGTATACGTGGAGCTTCCCGCCGTCCGCACAGAGGTCGTCTCCGGCGAGCCGATCGCGCTGGTCGAATCGTCGTCCGCGGTGTGCGAGGTGGTGGCTCCCGTCTCCGGCGTCGTTGTCGAGACCAACGGGGCGGCGGAGCGCTCTCCGGAGAAGATCACGGCCGATCCGTACGGCGAGGGGTGGCTGGTGACCATCCGGCCCGCCGATCCCGCCGAGCTCTCCTCGCTGCTCACCGGCGAGGAGTACGACCGCCTCGCGGGAGAGACGTAAACGGCAAGAACAGGCTACCGCAGGATGCGCGTGTGCGTCACGGTGTAGAGGAAGTGGGCGCGGATCTGCAGGTTCGCGATCCTGTACTCTTTGGGGATCGGGTCGAAAGGCGCCGCCTTCCGGATGGCGCCCAACGCCTCGTCGTCCAGGATACGGTGGCCTGAACCGTGGACGAGGGCGACCGACTCCAGCTTCCCGCTGCGCCCGATGACGAAGTCGATGACGGTTTCGCCCTCCTGCCCCGTCGCCAGGCCGGGGTAGCCCCAAACCAGCTCGATCTTGCGTTTGATGCCCGCGAAATAGGAGATGTACTGGATCTCGGGGGCGTTGAGGGCCGTCAGGGTGGCGCCTCCTCCGCCTTCCTCGACGATCCCTCCCTTTTCTCCGGCCTTCGTTCCGGTCCCGACCACGCTGCCGGAAGCGCTCCCCTGTCCGCGCCTCCCGGACTCGCCCATCGCGATGACCATCTTCCCCAGGGAGGGGGAAAGGTCCTTGAGAGCTTTGCCTCCGCCGCCGGAGCCCTTGGGCGCCACCGGCGTGGCGGGAGCCGTTTTCCCGGTGGCGGCCGGCTTCGCTTCCGCGCGGGCGGTCTGCGCGGGCGGCTCCTTTGCCTGGACCTCCGGCGCCTCCCGGGGTTTCACTTGAGGGAACCGCTCTTCCGGCGGCAGGGCGGGATTGACCGGGAGATCGGGCACGCGTCCTTCCAGCACCCTGGGGGGCGTAAGATCGCGGGCCTCCTGCCGGGGAGGCGTTTCGACTCTCGGGGGCGGCGAAGGCTTCGGCCGTCCCCCCTGCAGGATTCCGGCCTTGGGGGGAAGGAAATCGGTCGCACGGGGCAGGTCCGCCAGGTCCACCACCATCACTTCCTCGGCCCGCCGAGCCGTCCACGGCAGGAGCGACGCAAAGGCCATGATCATCAGGTGCCCGAGGAGGGACAGGGCGACGCAGACCGTGATTGTACGGCTAGTCGGCATAAACATTTATTATAACAGCCGCATCCCCCTTTCCAATTCGTTACTCCGCCTGTACCATTAGGAGACAGACGAGAGCGGAGGAGCGTTCCCCCATCATACCTTTACGAGACACGATCCCTTCGTCGCGGACGCCGGTCGTCAACTACGCGCTGATCCTCCTCAACTCCGCGGTGTTCCTGTACCAGTTCTCGCTGGGAGAAGAGGTGACCGACTTCGTCTATGCGTACGGCCTCATCCCGTACCGGTTCCTCCACCTGTTCCCCACCCACCCCATGGAGCTCCTGACCCCCCTGTTCGCGATGTTCCTGCACGGGGGATGGCTCCACGTGATCGGCAACATGCTTTACCTCTATATCTTCGGAGACAACGTCGAGGACATCCTGGGCCACGGGAGGTACCTTGCCTTCTATCTCCTGTGCGGGGTGGCTTCCTTCCTCGTGCAGATCCTGTTCCAGCCGGGATCGATGGTCCCCAACGTGGGGGCCTCCGGCGCGATCGCGGGCGTGCTCGGGGCCTACATCCTCCTCTTCCCCCGCGCCCGGGTCGTCACGCTCCTCCCGCTCTTCATCTTCTTCACCGTGGTGGAGATCCCCGCCTACATCTTCCTGGGGATCTGGTTCCTGATCCAGTTTTTCAGCGGCGCCGCGTCGCTCGGCCGCACCTCCGCGCTCTCCGGGGGAGTGGCGTGGTGGGCGCACATCGGGGGGTTCCTCGTCGGGATGCTCCTCCTCAAGCTCATGGGGCCGAAAGGCTCCGCGAGGCGGCCCGTCGTCGTCTGAAAATACCTTGACACTCTAGCGCCTTTCAGCCTTAATTAAAGCAACTTGCAGAATTGATCAACCGGCTGCCGTTCTTGCCGGCAATCGGGAACATGATTAAACCCAAGGAGGGCGGAAGATGACGAAGGCGGAACTGGTTGCTTCCATTGCCGAAGCGGCGGACATCAGCAAGGCGGCGGCCGAGAAGGCGCTAAACGGCTTCATCGACTCGGTGGGAAAGACCTTGAAGAAAGGGCAGAAGCTCGCCCTGACGGGCTTCGGCACCTTCAGCGTCAGCAACCGGAAGGCCCGTGTGGGGCGCAACCCCCAGACCGGCGAGCAGATCAAGATCAAGGCGGCGAAGGTCCCCAAGTTCACCGCGGGCAAGGCGCTCAAGGAAGCGGTCGGCGGAAAGAAGAAATAGCAACAGGTTCCCGCAAACGGACAATCAGGTCCCCCGGCCGCGCACCGCAGTGTGGCCGGGGATTTTTTTTGTGGGAGGCCCCATGTTCAAGAAGATCCTGCTCCCCACCGATTTCTCCGACTGCTCCGCGGAAGCCGCGCGGGTGGCGAGGCTCCTTGCGGACCGGTTCGGCTCGCGGATCGTGCTGCTCCATGTCCTCGACGAGCCCGCCGCGCTCGACCCGATGTTTCGCGGGGACGTTCCCCTCGAGCTGCTCCGCAGCCGCATGGAGCAGTTCGCGCAGGAGAACATGGACGCGTTCCTTGCGGTGCACTTCTCCGGGTTCGAGAACTTTGATACGATGCTTGCCGCGGGGATACCCTACCGGGAGATCATCGGGAAGGCGCGCGAAACCGCCGCCGGCCTGATCGTGATCGGCACTCACGGGCGAACGGGCGTGGAGCACGTCCTCTTCGGCAGCACCGCCGAGAAGGTGGTCCGCATGGCCCACTGCCCGGTCCTGTCCGTGCGTCTGGGAGGGAAAGAGTTCCTTTACCCCTAATTTTACGAACGACGGGAGGATCCTCCGGATGACGATGATCATCGACGTGCACGGAAGGCAGGTCCTCGACTCGCGGGGCAACCCGACGGTGGAGGTCGAGGTGCGCCTCGAGTCCGGGGCGGAAGGCAGGGCCGTCGTCCCCTCGGGGGCGTCGACGGGCACCCGGGAGGCGGTCGAGCTCCGGGACGGGGACCCGAAGAGGTACCTCGGCAAGGGGGTCGAGAAGGCGGTCCGCAACGTGAACAAGACGATCGCCCCGAAGCTCCTCGGCCTGGACGCCACCGAGCAGGCGTACGTCGACCGGGTCCTGATCGGACTGGACGGCACCGGGAACAAGGGAAAGCTCGGCGCCAACGCCATCCTGGGGGTCTCGATGGCCGTGGCGCGAGCGGCGGCGGAGGCCTGCGGGCTGCCGCTTTATCAGTACATCGGCGGCATCGGCGGCCGCACGCTTCCCGTGCCGATGATGAACATCCTGAACGGCGGCTCCCACGCGGACAACAACGTGGACATCCAGGAGTTCATGGTCATGCCGGTGGGGGCGGCGTCGTTCTCCGAGGCGCTCCGGATGGGCGTGGAGACGTTCCACAACCTGAAGAAGGTCCTCAAGGGCAAGGGCCTGAACACCAACGTGGGCGACGAGGGCGGTTTCGCGCCTCTCCTTTCGTCCAACTCCGAGGCGATCGAGGTGATCCTCGAGGCGATCGCGAAGGCCGGGTACAAGCCCGGGAAGGAGATCGGGATCGCCCTCGACGCGGCGGCCTCCGAGTTCGGGGAGAAGGGGAAGTACGTCTTCAGGAAATCGGACGGATCGAAGAAGAACGCCGAGGGGATGGTGAAATTCTACGAGGACCTGTGCCGCCAGTATCCCATCCTCTCCATCGAGGACGGCTTCTCCGAGGACGACTGGAACGGGTGGAAGATGTTCACCAAGGCGATGGGGAAGAAGATCCAGATCGTGGGGGACGACGTCTTCGTGACCAACCCGAAGATCCTTCGCAAGGGGATCGAGGAGAAGGCGGCGAACTCGGTCCTCATCAAGCTGAACCAGATCGGGACGGTGACCGAGACGATCGACGCGGTGGAGATGGCCAAGCGCGCCGGGTGGACCGCCGTGGTGTCCCACCGCTCGGGCGAGACGGAGGACACCACCATCGCCGACTTCACGGTCGCCCTGAACACCGGGCAGATCAAGACCGGTTCCGCCTCGCGCACCGACCGGCTCGCGAAGTACAACCAGCTCCTGCGGATCGAGGAGGAGCTGGGCGAGGCGGCAAGGTTTGAAGGCAGGGGAGTGTTCTATAATATCTGAAATGAAACGCAGGTTCGTGGCGCTCATCGTGCTCGACGGATGGGGCTACCGCGAGGACGCGGAGGCGAACGCGGTCGCCTTGGCCAATACCCCCTTCTTCGATCACCTGTGGGCGGAGTTCCCCCACACGGTGATCCATGCGTCGGAGGAGCGCGTGGGGCTGCCCCCGGGACAGATGGGCAACTCGGAAGTGGGGCATCTGAACCTCGGGGCGGGACGAGTTGTCTACCAGGATATCGTGCGGATCTCCAAGGCGATCCGGAAGGGGGAGTTCTTCCGGAACCCGGTTCTCTGCAACGCGATGGACGCGGCGAGGGAGCGGGCCAAGGCGCTCCACCTCATCGGGCTCGTTTCCGACGGCGGCGTCCACTCGCTCCACACGCACCTGTACGCCCTCCTCCGGATGGCGAAGGAGCGGAGCGTCCCACGGGTCCTCGTCCACGCGATCCTCGACGGCAGGGACACCCCGCCGACCAGCGGGATCCACCACGTGGGAAATCTGCTCAAGCAAGGGAAGGAGATCGGCGCGGGGGAAGTGGCCACGGTGGGGGGAAGGTATTACGCGATGGACCGGGACAACCGGTGGGACCGCGTCGAACGGGCCTACCGCGCCATGGTGCGCGGGGAAGGGAAGGAGAGCGACGACCCGGTGGGCGCGGTGTCGTCCTCCTACGGGGGGGGGAAGACCGACGAGTTCATGGAGCCCGTGGTGATCACTCGGGACCACCGTCCGGTCGGAAGGATCTCCCCGGGAGACTCGGTCCTCTTCTTCAACTTCCGGGCGGACCGCGCCCGCCAGCTCACCCGGGCGCTCACACAGGAATCGTTCGACAGGTTCCCGCGCCCGGAGCGGCTCGACCTGAACTACGCGTGCATGACCACCTACGACGAGACGTTCCGTCTCCCGGCGGCGTTCGGACCGCAGACGATGGACAACATCGTCGCCTCCGTCTTCGCCGCGAACGGTATCCGGAACCTGCGGATCGCCGAGACCGAGAAATACGCCCACGTGACCTACTTCTTCAACGGGGGTGAGGAGAAGCTGTTCCCCGGCGAGTCGCGCGTCCTCGTCCCGTCCCCCTCGGTGTCCACGTACGACCTCCAGCCGGAGATGAGCGCGTACGAGGTCGGGCAGCGGGCCGAGGCGGAAGTGGCTTCCGGCAGGCACGACGCGATGATCCTGAACTTCGCGAACGGGGACATGGTCGGCCACACGGGGATCCTGTCCGCCGCCATCCGGGCCGTGGAGGCGGTCGACGACAACCTCCGGCGCGTCGTGGAGAAGGTCTGGGAGGTCGGCGGGGTCGCCCTGGTCACCGCGGACCACGGCAACGCCGAGCTGATGGTGGATCCGGAGACGGGAGAGCCGCACACCGCCCACACGACGAACCCCGTCCCCCTCATCTTCGCCGATCCTGCGGGGAAAGACGTCGTCCTGCGGGAGGACCGGGCCCTCGAGGACCTGGCGCCCACCGTTCTCAACCTGTTGGGGATCCCTCCTCCTCCGGAGATGACCGGAGAGGACATCAGGAATCGGTAGCCGGCCGGGGCAAGAAGGGCGATGCGAAAGTCCATCCTCGTCATCAGCAACGACCCGAACGTCCGCGACATGCTCGCGAACCTCCTGTCCGACTCCGGCTTCCACGTCACGCTTGCGGCTTCCGGCGCGGAAGCGCTCAAGATCGTCAACAACACCGCCCTCGATTACGCCCTCGCCGAGCTGTTCCTGCCGGACTTCTCGGGCGTCGAGCTGAAGCGGCGGATCCTGCGCCTGACCCCGAAGACCCGCGTCGTCGTCCTCTCTTCCTTCACGATCATCCGGAGCTCCGACGACGTGCTCCGGTTCGGATCCTCGGACTTCATCGTCGACCAGCGGGAGCTCCTGGACATCCTCAGCGCGGCGGGGGAGGACCGCCCCCCGGTGGCGGTTCCCGTGACCGACGATCGCCTGAAACGATGCCTCGTCGAGACGATCGACGTCCTGGTGGGGCTCCTCGAGGTGAACGACCCGTTCTTCGGCGGGAACTCGCACATCACGATGGAGTACGCCCGCTCCGTGGCCGAGGAGATGAAGCTCGGCCAGGAGATGATCGACGAGATCGTGGTCGCCTCCCTGCTCCACGACATCGGCAGGATCGGGATCAAGAGCGAGATCCTCACCGGCAAGAGGCAGATGACCGAGTCGGAATTCAAGACGGTCAAGTCGCACTGCGAGAACGGCGCGAAGATCCTCGAGACGATCGACTTCCCCTGGAAGATCCGTCCGATCATCATCCACCACCACGAGCGGTACGACGGCAAGGGGTACCCGAGCGGCCTGAAAGGGCGGGAGATCCCGATCGGCTCGCGGGTCCTGGCGGTCGTCGACGCCTTTGCCGCGATGACCGCCAACCGGCCCTACCGGCGCAGCCTCAACAAGGATGAGGCGATCCAGGAGCTGCACAAGAACGTGGGGACCCAGTTCGACCCGGAGGTCGTCGAGATCTTCACCTCCGTGGTGGAAAGGAAATACTATTTCCGCGGGGTGGGGGCCAAGCCCAAGGTCCTCATGGTGGACGACGAGGTCGACTACCTCACTCTCCTCAAGCTCAAGCTGGTGAACGAGGGATTCGACGTCGTCGCCACGGACAGCGCCGAGGAGGCGCTGAAGCGGATGGGGGAAGAGAAGCCGGACCTCGTGGTGGCGGACGTTATCATGCCCGGCATGGACGGCATGGCGATGTTCCGGAAGATGCGCGAGGCGGGGAGCGAGCTCTCCGACACCCCCGTCATCTTCCTCTCCGGGAAGGACGAGACGCAGGTGAAGGTGGAAGCCCTCTACCTGGGGGCCGAGGACTACCTGACCAAGCCGGTCGAGCTCAAGGAGCTGGCCGCGCGGATCCGGAACATCATCAGAAGGGACGCGCGGTGGCGGAAGGGGGCGGCGGCGACCGGCACGGCCACCGGCGTGGTGGGCGACCTCAAGAACCTCGGCATTCCCGAAATCGTCCAGACGCTGCACCTGGGCTTGAAGACCGCCTGCGTCACCGTGAAGAACCCCGGCGGGGAGGAGGGGCGCATCTACTTCGAGAACGGCCGGATCCGTCACTGCGAGATGGGCGGGGCCTCCGGGGAGGACGCCTTCTACCGCGTCCTCCACTGGCAGGAAGGCCCCTTCATCATCGCCCACGGGCAGACCACCCGGCACCGCACCATCGCGATGGACGAGATGCAGCTGATGATGGAGGGCCTGCGGCGCATGGACGAGGAGAAGAAGGAAGAGGTTTCCGAATGAGCCTGTTTTCCAGGGAACGGAGACGAAAGGAGAGACATCAGAGAATGGCCACGGTCGTGTTCACCGTACAGAGCGGAAAGGATCCCGGCAGAGTGTCCTCCCCCGTCACCGCGACCGTAAGGGACCTCACCGCCCTGGGGATGTCGGTCGTTACCCCGAAGATCGCCCCGGACGGGATCCACGTTATGTACGACACCCTGATGACCAGCCGCAACAAGGTGGACGCGACGGTCTTCGTGGAGGGGGAGCCGCCGGTCCGGGTCTCGGGGAAGGTCGTCTGGTTCCGCGGCGCGGACGAGCCGAAGGGGGCCTACATCTTCGGCATGGAGTTCGACACGCCCCCCCGGGAGTTCCAGGAGGGGCTGACCCTCCGGTAACGTCGGATTTGCGCTTGCCACGAGGAACCTTCCGTATATACTGTAGTTTTCCGTTGGGATAAGCCTCATCGTGTGCGAGAGTGGCGGAATGGCAGACGCGCCGGACTTAGGATCCGGTGGGCAACCGTGAGGGTTCAAATCCCTCCTCTCGCACCACCGACAGGCGAGTTGTTATCTAAATAAACAAGAGAGTAAAACGATGAAAACAAGCGTGGAAGCGGTCAGCGGCGTGGAAAAACGGGTAAGGGTCGAGTATCCGGCGGAGGAGGTCTCGAAGCGGATTGAAAAGGGATATGACGAGGTCCGGAAGATGGTCCCGATCCGGGGGTTCCGGAGGGGCAAGGCCCCGATGGCCATGGTGAAGCGTCTCTTCAAGGACCACGTCGAGGCGGATGTCGCCGAGCACCTGGTGAAGGAGTCGATCGCCGATGCGGTCAAGGAAAACAACCTGCGGGTGATCTCCCCGCCCAGGATCGACGGGGGGAAGATCGCGGAGGGGGAGGGGTTCGTCTTCACCGCGACTTTCGAGGTGGCGCCCGATGTGGCGCCCGCCGGGTACAAGGGGCTCCCGGTCGTGAAGGAGAAGGCGGAGGTCAAGGACGAGCAGGTCGAAGCGGCGCTCCGGGAACTGCGGGAGTCCTTCGGACAGTATCACACGGTGGAAGGGCGCGGGGCGGCGGAGTCCGACCTGGTGGAGATCGGCTTCTCCTCCGCTTCCGGGGGGGAGAAGATCGAAAGCGACGAGTCGGCCAGCCTCATCCTCGGGGGCGGGCTCCCCTTCGGAAAGGAGTTCGAGGCAGCCCTCACGGGCGTCATGCCGGGGGAGGAGCGGACCGTCGAAGTGGAATACCCCGAGGATCTCCCCAACAAGAAGTACGCCGGGAAGAAGGTGGCTTTCGCCGTGAAGGTGAACGCCGTGCGGGAGAAGCGCCTGCCGGAGCTGGATGAGGACTTCGCTAAGAATTTCACGGATGTATCGGATCTGGCCGACCTCCGGGAGAGGATGGGCAAGCGGCTTCTGGCGGAGGCCGAGGAGCGCTCCCGCCGCCGCGCCGAGGAGGAGATCCGAAAAGGTTTACTGGAAAAAAATCCATTTGAGGTTCCCCGAAGCCTGGTGGACCGGCAGGTCCTGCGCATGATCGAGGACACGGCGGATCGCCTGGCCTCCCAGGGGGTGGACCTGAAGAAAGTGAACATGGATTTCGATAAGATGAGGGAGAGGTTCGCCCCGAACGCGGAAAAGGCCGTCCGGGTCTCCCTGCTGCTGGACGCGATCGCGAAGCAGGAGAACATCGACGTCTCGTACCCCGAGATCGAGGCGGAGATGAAGGAGATGGCCGCCGCCGCCCGGATGGACTTCGAGAAGGTCAGGGAGCTGTACGGAGACGAGGAGCGGATGGACGCCCTGCGCGACCGTCTGATGGAACGCAAGGTGATGGCGTTTCTCCTTGCGAACGCCGAAGTGAAGGAGGAGGTCGTGAACGAATGAACCTCGTGCCCATCGTTGTGGAGCAGACCCCCCGAGGGGAACGGTCCTACGACATCTTTTCCCGGCTGCTCAAGGACCGGATTGTCTTCATCGGGAGCGGGATCGACGACGACGTCGCCAACCTGGTGATCGCCCAGCTCCTGTTCCTCGAGGCCGAGGACCCGGACAAGGACATCAACCTTTACGTCAACTCGCCGGGGGGGATCGTGACGGCGGGCATGGCGATCTACGACACGATGCAATTCATCAAGCCCAAGGTGGCCACCGTCTGCATCGGGCAGGCCGCCTCGATGGCCGCAGTGCTCCTGGCCGGCGGGGCGCAAGGAAAGCGCACGGCGCTGCCCAACGCCCGGATCCTCATCCACCAGCCGATGGGCGGGACGAGGGGGCAGGCCAGCGACATCAAGATCCAGGCCGAGGAGATCCTGCGGATGCGGGAGGAGCTGAACAAGATCCTGTCGAAGCACACGGGCCAGCCGCTGGAAAGGATCGCCGCGGACACCGAGAGGGACTACTTCATGTCGGCGGAGCAGGCGAAGAGCTATGGTATAATCGACCAGGTGGTGGTGAAGCGGCTGCCGGCCGCAAGACCGCTTGTGGACTGAGGGGGAGACTTCCTTGACACGGAAATTCAACGATAAGACGAACCTTTTGGTGTGCTCCTTCTGCGGCAAGGCCCAGAACGAAGTTCGGAAGCTGATCGCGGGCCCGACGGTTTACATATGCGACGAGTGCGTGGAGCTGTGCAACGACATCATCTCCGAAGAAGCGGAGATCGATAATTCATTGGAGGAGAAGCGCCGCCGGCTTCCCAAGCCCGCCGAGATCAAGAAGATCCTTGACGAGTACGTTATCGGCCAGGAGCGGGCGAAGAAGATCCTCTCCGTCGCCGTGTACAACCACTACAAGCGGATCGAGTCCCGGTCCACGGACGGCATCGAGCTGCAGAAGTCCAATATCCTGCTGCTCGGGCCCACCGGCAGCGGCAAGACGCTCCTGGCGCAGACCCTCGCCCGCATCCTGAATGTCCCCTTCACGATCGCCGACGCGACGACCCTGACCGAGGCGGGGTACGTCGGGGAGGACGTCGAGAACATCATCCTCTCCCTCCTGCAGGCGTCCGACTACGACGTGGAGAAGACCCAGAAGGGGATCGTCTACATCGACGAGATCGACAAGATCGCGCGCAAGTCCGAGAACCCCTCCATCACCCGCGACGTCTCCGGGGAGGGCGTGCAGCAGGCGCTTCTCAAGATCCTGGAGGGGACGGTCGCCAACGTGCCCCCGAAGGGCGGCCGCAAGCACCCGCAGCAGGACTTCATCAAGGTGGACACCACGAACATCCTCTTCATCTGCGGCGGAGCGTTCATCGGCCTCGACGGGATCGTGGAGCGGCGGACCGCCAAGAAGACGATGGGGTTCGGCGCCGACATCGTTTCCCGGGCCGATAAGAACCTCGGCAAGCTGCTCGAGTCCGTCCAGCCGGAGGACCTCATCAAGTTCGGGCTGATCCCCGAGTTCGTGGGGCGCCTGCCGGTGCTGGCCACCCTGCACGAGCTGGACGAGGACGCGCTGGTCCAGATCCTCACGCGGCCCAAGAACGCGCTCGTGCGCCAGTACCAGAGGCTGTTCGAGTTCGAGAACGTGAAGCTCGAATTCTCCGAGCCCGCGCTCCACACCGTCGCCCGCCAGGCGATCGAACGGAAGGCGGGGGCCCGGGGGCTCCGCTCCATCCTCGAGCACATCATGCTCGACGTGATGTACGAGATCCCCTCCCAGAGCAACATCAAGAAGTGCATCATCTCGGATGACGTCGTGACCGGCAAGGTTCCCCCGGAGATCGTGCAGGGCAAGAAGGCCGAACTGGCGTAACGCGGGCGTCCCCCCGTTCCGCCGGGGGGATGTTTACGCCGTGGAGGGTTCATGGAAGACAGGAAAAGGATCCTGCCGCTGCTCCCGCTGCGCGACATCGTCGTGTATCCCCACATGGTGGTCCCTCTCTTCGTGGGGCGCGACAAGTCGATCGCGGCGCTCGACGCCGCCCTGTCGACCGACCGCCTGATCCTCCTTGCCGCGCAGCAGGACGCCGCGACGAACGAGCCGGCGGAAGAGGACATCCACCGGGTCGGCACCGTCAGCCACATCATCCAGCTCCTGAAGCTTCCGGACGGGACGGTGAAGGTGCTGGTCGAGGGGCGGGCGAGGGCGAGGATCGCCCACTACCTCCCCAACGACCGCTTCTTCCAGGTGAGCGCCGACGAGATCGTTTCTTCGCTGCTGACCGGGGCCCACTCCGAGGCGCTGACGCGGAACGTCCTCGCGTCCTTCGAGAACTACGCCAAGCTCAGCAAGAAGATCCCCTCCGAAGTGCTGTCCCAGGCCGGCTCGGTCCAGGACCCCGGCAAGCTCGCGGACCTGGTGGGGGCGCACCTGCCGATCAAGCTCTCGGACAAGCAGGCGGTCCTCGAGATCGAGACCGACCGGGAGCGGCTGGAGAAGCTGCTCACCCTGATGGAGGCGGAGATCGAGATCCTCGAGATCGAGCGGAAGATCCGCGGCCGCGTCAAGAAGCAGATGGAGCGGACGCAGCGGGAGTTCTACCTGAACGAGCAGATGCGGGCCATCCAGAAGGAGCTCGGGCAGGGGGACGAGGGCCGGACGGAGCTCGACGAGCTCGAGGAAAAGGTCAAGAAGAAGGGGATGAGCAAGGAGGCGGTCCAGAAGGCCCAGAAGGAGATCAAGAAGCTCCGCCTCATGTCCGCCATGTCGGCGGAGGCCACCGTCAGCCGCAACTACGTCGACTGGCTCATCTCGATCCCCTGGCAGGAGCGCACCGAGGACAAGCTGGACATCGACGCCGCCGAGAAGATCCTGAACGAGGACCACTACGGGCTCGAGAAGGTCAAGGAGCGAATCGTCGAATACCTCGCGGTCCGCAAGCTGGTCTCCAAGCTTAAAGGCCCGATCCTGTGCTTCGTTGGGCCCCCGGGAGTGGGGAAGACCTCTCTTGCCCGGTCGATCGCCCGGGCGATGGGGCGCAAGTTCGTCCGGATGTCCCTGGGCGGGGTGCGCGACGAGGCGGAGATCCGGGGCCACCGGCGCACCTACATCGGGGCGCTGCCCGGCAAGATCATCCACCAGATGAAGAAGGCCGGGACGGCGAACCCGGTGTTCCTGCTCGACGAGGTCGACAAGATGTCGATGGACTTCCGGGGGGACCCGTCCGCGGCCCTCCTCGAGGTCCTCGACCCGGAGCAGAACAACTCCTTCAACGACCACTACCTGGACATCGATTACGACCTGTCCGACGTGATGTTCATCACGACGGCGAACATGCTCCACGGGATCCCCCCGCCCCTGCAGGACCGGATGGAGATCATCCGCCTGCCGGGGTACACCGAGGTGGAGAAGCTCCACATCGCCCGGGGGTACCTCATCAAGAAGAAGCTGGAGGAGCACGGGCTGTCGCCGGAGAAGGTCTCGTTCTCCGACGGAGCGGTCCTGCAGATCATCCGCTACTACACCCGCGAGGCCGGTGTCCGCAACATGGAACGGGAGATCGCTTCGATCTGCAGGAAGATCGCGCGGGAGATTGTCAAGGACCCGGCCGTCGAGAAGGTCCGCGTGACCCCGCAGGCGGTGCGCGGCCACCTGGGGCCCATCAAGTACCGGTACGGCGAGGCCGAGGAGAAGGGCCAGATCGGCGTGGCGACCGGGCTCGCCTGGACCGAGTTCGGCGGCGAGCTGCTGCTGATCGAGGCGGCGATCATGCCCGGGAAGGGGAACCTCAAGGTTACGGGCAAGCTGGGAGAGGTGATGCAGGAGTCGGCCCACGCCGCCCTCTCCTATATCCGCACCAGGGCGGAGAGGATGGGGCTCGACCGGCTCTTCTACCAGAAGATAGACATACACATCCACGTGCCGGAGGGGGCGATCCCGAAAGACGGCCCCTCGGCGGGGATCACGATGGCTGCGGCGCTCGCGTCGGCGCTGCTGCGGGTCCCGGCGAGGAACGACCTGGCGATGACGGGGGAGATCACCTTGCGCGGCCGGGTGCTCCCGATCGGCGGGGTCAAGGAGAAGCTCCTGGCCGCCCACCGCGGCGGGATCAAGTCGGTCATCCTCCCGGCGGAGAACGAGAAGGACATGGCGGAGATCCCGGCCAAGATCAAGAGCAGCCTGAAAATCATTTTCGTCCGTCACATGGACGAGGTCCTCGATGCGGCCATCGAGATGCCCAGGGAGGTCAAGCCCGCCGAGCCGGTCCCGCCGCCGTCCGAGCCGGTCCCGCCGCCGGCGGCCGACGGCGCCACCGACGAAGGGGTCATCCGCCACTAGGCCCCATCACGCGGATCTTTCCTCCGCAGGAAGCGGCAAGCCTTTCGGCCTCCTCCCTCCCGATCGCTTCGGGAATCGGCAGGAGGCCTTTTCCCTTTAAGACACCGGACGCGAGCCTCAGGACGGTCTCCGCCAGCAGCGCGCCGGTGAGACGCCCTTCGGGGTCGGAAACCGCGGCGGCTGCGCCGGCGGTTTCGCCCGGAGACCATGCTCCCGCGACCGCGGCAGGGGTCCCTTCCGCGGCCGCCAGGAAACCGCGAAGCCAGAAAAGGAAGGCGGCCGAAAGCTCCATCCCGACGGCGCCGAGGGGCCCGAGGCCACGCCGAAGCATCCTGTACAGGTTCGCGGGACGCCCGGGCGGGAGCCCGAAGAGGTCCTCCCCCATCCGGAAGTAGCTCCCGGCGGGAGATCCGGGGGGAGCCGGACCTGGCTCTCCCGCGTCCTTCGCCACCCTGCGGAAAAAGGCGTATCCTCCGAACCGGTCCAGGGAGCAGAAGAGATACCGGCCCCGCGCGGCTCCCGGCGTCTCCGCCCCCGCCCTCCCGTTCCCGGTAAGGAAGCAGGCCGACAACAGCTCGGTCCAGCCGGGCATCATCCCGCAGCCGCTGACGGCGGCGACGCCCGCCCGGAGGAACGCGTCGTGTATCTCCCGCGCGTCGGGTCCCGAGAGCGTCCCGTCCCCGATGCTTGCGACCGGCACCTTCCGCTCCGCGCACGTCAGGAGGATACCCTTCTCGTACTCCGTGCAGGGGCCCACGGCGTTCGCCACCCCGGTCACTCCCTCGAGCAGACGGGCGAGCTCGGCCGGCTTTCCGACATCGGCCATTGCGTAGAGGCACTTGGGGGAGAGAGACTTCGCGAACCGCTTTGCCTCGCGGATGTTGTAGTCCACGAGGAGCAGCTCCCGGATCTCGGGGCGGGCGGAAAGCTCCCGCGCTGCGGTCCGCCCGACGAACCCCGCGGCGCCGAGGAGGGCGATCTTCATGGCCTCATCTTAGAGGCCCCAGATTGGTCTTGGCAACCGATTCTCCCTCCGATACGTTGAAACGGGCGCACCCGGAAATTGTCCAAATCGTTGGAGCGACGGAAGGAGACAGCCCATGGCCCGTCCGACCCTTGTTGCCATCATTACTTTGGCCGTCATCGCCGCCCTGCCCGGATGCGGAGACCGCGCCGACCCCTCCCTGATCGTCGCCTCCGGACACGTCGAGGCGACCGACGTCCGGATCTCGAGCAAGGTGGCGGGCAGGCTGGAGATGCTTCCCTTCGAGGAGCTGGACCGGATGCAGGGCCTGCTCGACGCGGGGTCGGGTTCCGTGAAGGCGCGGGACGACGCCCTGACCCGCCGGAACGTGGCGGCCAGGACGTTGGACGCGGCAAGGGAGAGCCTGCACAGGTTCAAGGCGGGGTTCCCCGGAAGGAGGAGATCGATGCCGCCCGCGCCAGGGCAGCGGTCGCCGAAGCAAGGATCGCCCAGCTAAGGCGGCAAATAAAGGATGCAGTCGTGACCAGCCCGCTGTCCGGGGTCGTTACGGAGAAGGTCGCGGAACAGGGCGAGCTGGTGCCGGCAGGAGGGGATGACCATCCTCTTGACGACACCGTATCTCGACGAAGCTTCACTGTGCCAGCGGGTGGCGCTCCTTTCCCGTGGGCGCCTCCTGGCGCTGGACGCCCCCGAGGCGCTGCGCGGCCGGTCGCGGGGGGCCATGGTGGAACTTCTCGCCACGCCGAGACGGCGGGCGGCGGAGGCCCTCCGGGCGATGGCGGGGGTGGCCGAGGTGGAGTCCTTCGGCGAGAGGCTGCACGCGAGCCTGCCGGACGTGCCGTCCGCGGAATCCGAGGCCGCGGCGCGGCGCCTCGCGGAAGGCCTGCTTGAGGCGGGGATCGAGGTGGAGGCGGCCCGGGCGATCGCCCCCTCCCTCGAGGACGTCTTCATCTCCCTGATCCGTTCTTCCGACGATACCGGCCGGGCCGCGTGGGAGGGGCGGGGATGGGCGTAGCGGTCGAGACCCGCCATCTCTGCAAGCGATTCGGGGACTTCACGGCGGTGGACGACCTCACCCTCTCGGTGGCGGAAGGGGAGATCTTCGGCTTCCTCGGCAGCAACGGGGCGGGCAAGTCCACCGCCATCCGGATGCTGTGCGGCCTCCTTGCGCCCACCTCGGGAACGGCAAGCGTGCTCGGCGTGGACGTGACCAGGGACCCGGAGCGGGTCAAGCGGACGATCGGGTACATGAGCCAGCGGTTCAGCCTCTACGAGGATCTGTCCGTCCGCCAGAACCTGCGCTTCTTCGGCGGGGTCTACGGCCTGCGGGGAGAAGCGTTCGAGGCAAGGGAGCGATGGGCGGTGGGCATGGCGGGGCTCGAAGGCATGCAGGAGCTTCTTGCGCGAGAGCTGGCGGGCGGCTGGAAGCAACGGCTAGCGCTGGCCTGCGCGGTGCTGCACCGCCCGAGGGTCCTGTTCCTGGACGAACCGACGGGGGGAGTCGACCCGATCTCGAGGCGCCGGTTCTGGGGGCTGATCGACGGGATGGCGGCGGAGGGGATCACCGTCTTCGTGACGACGCACTACATGGACGAAGCGGAGCACTGCG
>JACRIV010000105.1 GCA_016220005.1 Deltaproteobacteria bacterium | reverse complement strand
CGTGAGCATCATCGGGAGGCAACCGGATGCGATGATCAGCTCTTCGGGAACACTGGTGTAGGCGTAGCCGACCACCTTGCCGCCTTTGGCCTGCCATCGCTTCGCGGCCAAGTCCCGCTCCCGATAGTGTCTCTTCATGGTTTCCAATGCGGCCGTGCTCGTCATTCTCTCCTCCCTCTGTCGTGTTTTGCGCTAAAGCCTCTCCGCCCGTGCTTGTCAGAGGAGCGTTTCGATGAAGTTCGCAACCTGCGCCTTCATCTTCGCGTCGTCCCAGTCGCGGTCGTCCACGTAATCACTCCCCATGCTGATCGTCGGAACGCCCGCCCTGCGGATGCCCTCGATGCACAGGAGCTTCGGGCCGCTCAGCATCCTGCAGGAGTCGGCGTGTTGATAGAGGACGCCGTCGATGTCGTACTCCTTGGTCAGCTCCGGGATCCAGTAGGTGGTCCACGGAGGCAGCGTGCCGATTTCGGTGTAGGCCACGTACCGGCTCGCCAGGGCGCGGAGGGGATCGCTCAGATCCCGCCGGATCCATTGCTGTGTAATCTCGAAGTAGGGTGTCCAGACGAACACCGCTCCATACTTCTCTTCGAAGGCGTCGTAGAACCCCGGGGTGAACCAGTTGGGCGCCCATAGATGCATGAGCCGGATCTTCTCGTTGTCGTATCCCGCGATGCCGTTGTCCGCCCTCCACTTCACCTCTTCGTAGAGCCGCCTTGCATGGTCCAGTCCCAGTTCGTGCCCCCGGAAGAACTGGGTGGAGATCATGTTCGCCCAATGATCCCCGACACGAATCGGGCTCGGCTTGCGCTTCGTCAGATCGAGGACCTTCCCGACGTATTCGTACTGCTCATTGCTCATCTCCAACGCCCTTCGGAGCTTCGCTTCGCTCAGGGACTTCCCGGAGATCGTTTCGAGGAAGGCGATCAATCCCTCGGTCTCCTTCACGGCGTAGTCGAGCCGCCAGCTCTCCCGGTAGGTCTCCTTCTCGATCGAATCGATCGTCTCCCAGCAGTTCGGCGGCGGCGGCGTCGAGGGCATGGTGTGGTCCCAGATGTAGATCGGGATGCGGAGCTCACGAGCCATCAGTTCGAAAATTCGGATGATGGGGTCGCAGTTGACCTCCACCACGATGGCCGAAGGCTTTGGGACTCCACCCCACGGCGCGAGCTCGGGTCTGTCCTCGAAGAAGTACCCCAATGGGGAGACGCAGTAGCGGCAGAGGTCCCGGAAGTAGCCCCTCTCGTTCACCTTGCCGAGGTAGTGGGCGGACATCTGCTTTGCGGCCAGGATCGCCGACCAGTTGACGTTGAAAAGCGTCGGCAGATCGATGGCGTGCATGAGCTCCTGCAGCGCGCCCACGTTCGTCCAGATGAGCGGCTCGCCCTGGCGCACCCTCTCGGTCATTCGCCCGTAGTACTGCTTCTGGTAGTTGGTCATGATCCTGGACGCTTCCAGGGACTTCTTGGTTCTCTCGCCCTTGAATCCTTCGCTCATCGGCGTCAACTCCTCTCGAAACCGAGATGGATCCCTAGTCGAGCCCCAGCACTCCCGGGTTCCCGAGGTGCGCAGGGTCGAGCAGATTCTTGACGGCCTGGATTGTCCGCCAGTTCTCCTCATTCTTCAGGGCATCCTTGTACCGATAGTACTTCCCGATTCCGTAGTGCACGCCGTCCATGCGACCGAAAAGGTCTCGGAGGCCGTGCCTCAGTTGGATGGCGACCTCCCGGGCTTTCAGGTCGGCTGGTATCGTCCCCCAAGCCGCCTTCTGTTGGTCGGTGAGGATCTTCATCCGGAGCGGGTTCAGCCGATCCCGCCAGTAGAGGATCGGCTCGATCCCGAAAAGGGACTGGGTCATGATGTAGACGAGGGTCTTGTCCAACCCGTGCTCCTTCATGAGGGGCGCGTTTTCGTCGTAGAACTTCTCCAGGGCGGAGATCAGTTCATGGGCCCGGGAAAGCGGAACGAGGCAGTTGCTCGGGAACGAGCAGGCTCCATCCAGTCCCAGGATGAGACGGTCCACGGGCATGAAGGGGTCCGCCCGCAATGCGATCGACAAGGCAGGCGGCATCACGCCGGCTCCGTGCCGCAAAGCCACCCTCTTGAGGATGGAAGTGGCCCGGTTCGCGGCCCCGTAGTCGACCGCCTCGACCACGACGTGCAGGCTCTGGTTCCACCGGCTCATGAACTTGAGCCCACCCGGGCGCGCCACCTTCAGCACGTTCTGCATCCCCCGGAGCCGGCTCGGGCTCGTTGCCACGATCTTGCGGAGGAGCGCCTTGGCCTCCGCAGGCGTCGGCTTCGGCTGGTTCGCGAACGTCTCGTGATGATAGCGCTCGAAGCCTAAGAGTTCGGTATGCACGCCCAGCCTGGCCATCTCGCAGGCGGCCGAGACCATCGCGTGGCGGTCCTGAAAACCGAAGGATGCGTAGGCGACGCCCCCCGGTCTGCGTGTGAGGCGGAAGCTGGCCTTGGTCTTGATGCCCATGGCGCCGCCGTCATGGACGAAAATGCCGGTCAGGTCAGGCCCGAAGTGTCGCAGGAGCGGAGAAGGCCCGGTCGCCAACGCTCCCGTTTGAATGATTCGACCATCGTAGAGCACGACCTCGAGCCCCAGGAGGTCGTCGTTCACCTCGCCTTTGCCCAGGCCGACGGCGTTGTTGCCGAGGCCACCGCCCACCGTGGCTCGAATCCCAGATAGGGTGCCGTAGAACCGGATCTGATAATTCTCGTCCCGAAGCGTTTCCCGGATCTGCTTCCACGTTACCCCGGGCTCGACCGTGATGTAGAGGTCGTCGGTGTTGACCTCCAGGACCCGGTTCATTCTTGAGGTGTCGACGAGGACCGTCTCCTCGCGTTCGGGCACGTACGCCCGCGTGTAGGTCATTCCGCCGCCCCGCGGCACGACTGCGTACCGCTCCCTGGCCGCGAGCCTCACGACTTCGGCGACCTCGTCCGTCGATCCCGGCCTCACCACGACAGCCGCGGCCGGACGCTGTTCCTCGCTGAAGTCCGTCGAGTAGACGAGACGGCTCCCTTCGTCGGTGAGGACGTTGGCTTCCCCGACTGCGGAACGCAGTGCATGCAACAGCGATGCATTTTCAGAGTTCTTAGCCAATTTCATGACAGATCTCCTTATCCCGTTGCTTCGGGAGGCGCCGCTCCGCTCTCGAGCCGCGCCCCCAAATCAGGCGTGCAGCGTCTTAGGTTTTGGGAACATCATCCGGCTGTGATTCAGCCCGAGCCGCAGGAGCATCCTCGCATGCTCGATCACCGTGATCCCCGGCTCGACGATCGGGCAGCAGACTCCCCTCTGGTGAAAGGCAGCGCGGATCCCGTCGACGAACGCAGAGAACCCGATGCACCCCATCACGATGACTTGGGCGCGCGTCTCCTCTACGGCACGGAGGCACTTGTCTCCGAGCTCCCGGGCGTTCTCCGTCGAAGGAACATTCGTGCAGACGTCCGTCTCAATGGTCCGCACACCCACCACTTTGTGCCGGAGCCCCAGCGCCTGTACCGTCCGTTCGGTCGCATAAGTGAAGTCGTCACAGGGCTCGACGACCAGGATTCGATCGCCGAGGGTCGAAGCGAGGGAGAAGGTGGCCTCGCCCGGTCCCAGCACCGGGATGGAGACGAGCTGTCTCGCCGCCACGACGGCAGGGTCGCCGAAGCAGCCGACGATGGCCGCCCGGTTTCCCTCCTTTTCCGCCTGGATGATCCGTTGGAGGATGCCGGGCACATTGAACTCGATGTCGGCGAGAGTGATGACGGGATCTCGCCCCCCCTCGACTCCGACGAAGTCCACGTCCGTTGCGTCGCCGTAGACGCCACGGCAGTAAGCGATTAGGGGTGAAGAACTCACGAAGGGAAGAACCATGAGGATGTCTTTCATCGGACGCTCCTTCTGAAAGGCCAGAACACGAACCCTCGATCACTCGAGCGTTTCAAGTTTGGGGAAATCCCCCTTTTGGACCCCGTTGTGCAGAGGCCCACCCCGCCGCCATGCGAGACAGCTGCCGACCAGAGGCTCGAAATGGCTGGCGTCGGGTTCCGGAGGCCGAAAGACCCCCAGGGCCGCCTGGTGAATCGGCGTGGCCATGGAGAGGACGAGCGACACGAGATGCGTGCACCCCTTCTCGCGGCCGATCCGCTCCTGCACGGCTCTCGTGAAGCCCCCGGCGATGCGCACTCCCACGAGCTTCTGAAGCACCGGACCCGCGTTCCCGCATTCGGCGTCCGGGTAGACCGAGAGCTCCGTTTCCACACTCGTGATCTCGAAGTCCGGATGCCGCACCCGCAGGGTCACGGTCATGTTGTGGACCTGCCGCCCATGCTTCCCGCAGTCCTTGCACTCTTTGGCGGCGGAAAGCTCGTCCACGAGGTTTCCCTTCGCCTCGAACTCCCTCTCACCCGTCCGCCGGGTGTTTATCCGGATCGTGCGCAGAGTCAGGCAGTCACGTTCCATCCGGACAACCTCTCCTCATTTATTTTCACGACCTCGGCCCCTTCTCTTGGCCGGGAGAATACGGCGGGGATTCACGCCTCGCTTCCCCGCTCATTCGACCCGCCCCCTCCGAGGGGTTCCCCCGGAGGGGGCGGGTCGCTCTTCCAAACGCGAAGCCTGACTACTTACCCAGTTTCACCACACCGCCCATGCTGATGTCCCCCCGCGTCCACAGGGCAGGAACCACGTAGATGGTCTGAACCGTTGAGTGGTGGTCGATGCGGTCCGTATTCAGTATCGGGCTTGCCGACCAGGAGAAGTACCCCATCTCGGGATGGAAACCGTATCCGTTGTCGAACGTCCTATAGAGGCGTCCCTTCTGATCGTAGTTTTCGATATGGACGTAGTTGAACGTTTCCATGTCGATATAGAAGATCCGCTTTCCGTATACATAATTCGGGTCCGTTTGCGTAAGCTGTACCACGTACATCGGACGACGCTCGAACTTGATGTTCCGAAACTCCCAATTATGTTTCGGGCTCACATACCCCGAGCCGTCGACGGTAGGCGCCGGGACCAGGAACTCCCTCTCGGCGAGTAGCTCGAATTTGTAGGGATATTTGGTGGGCGATAGCTTTTGGAGCCAGCCCTCCTGGTCGTCGTAGATCTGGTCCTGGCCCATGACGGGATCCTGAGTGTCGGTTGCCGACAGCTTCCGAACCCGTCGCAGGGAAGGGATGAACATCATTTGCTGGTCTACGGTTTTCGGGTCGAGGTAGTACATGGCGGAGGCCACCGTCCCATAGACGTCCCGGGGACCGTAGAACTTACTGATGAAGCCGCGAGCTTCCCCTCTTTCTTCCGCACGTTTGTCGAACCACCCGTGGGGCGGGAGCGCCACTCGCCCCGCCAGGGCTACGTGCTTGACATCGTATATGCCTTCGAAGTCCCTCTTCAGGGTCTTGGTGAGTCCATCGAAATTGACTCCATCGAAACGGCCCCACATAAAAAAGTCCCCATTGAACTGCAACGCTCGTTTTTCGACGTTATACATGATCTGCTGGGCCTTGAACTTCCCGGAAGGCCGCGGAAACGGGTACCCGCCCTGCCAGGTTTTCCAATTGATGTACCCTTTGTCGTCGAGTTTCGTCTTATCCGCGTTCTTCCTGGTCGCTTCGGCGACCGGCAGGGCCCAGTAGTACTGCTGCGTCGGAATGACCTCCATCTCGGGGAAGTTGCCGGCATAGGGCGGTGCTCCCGGTTTGAAGCGATCGTTGTAGTGCAGGGGAATCATGAGCTCCTTCAGGCCCGGGTACTTATCTTTGTCCTTGTAACTGTATTTCCCCGGCTTGATCTCGGGGGCTATCTTGCCCACGACATCCGGGGCCTTGAACCCGATCGCCTCGGACCACTCCTTCTTCATGGCATCAACGTCGTAGACGAGCGCGTTGTAGACCTGGGGAGGCAGGATCTGCTTCAGCGGGTAGTCCTTCAGAAGCGGGCGAGGGTCCTCATAGTGGCTCTTATGCTTCTCCACTTCGGTCAGCGTGGGTATATATGTGCTCGGAGGAGGAAAATCAGCCGCCTGCGCCGGGAGCACCAGCCCAGTTAGCAGGACGGAGATCAGACCCTGGGTCAGCCACATCTTGCAAAACCTTCTTCTATTCATCGCTTTTCTCCTCTTTGTCTGGATGACTCGTTCAGAACTCCCTCTCAACCAACCGCGTTAGAAGCGATACTTGATCGTTGCGTAGACCTGATCTTTGTTCTCCAGAGGCTGAAAACCCTTGCCTTTCTCCTCTCCGGAGAGCAGCAGAGTGCCCACGGTGAACTGCCACGTGCTCTGGCTGTAGACGTACGTGACTTGGGCCTTCACCAGGTGGGCATTGTTCGTGATGTCCCTCAACCAGAAGACCAGGGGGACGATCTTGTTGTGGAAGTACGTTGTCGTGACCAGAAGGGTGGTGGCGTAGTTGTTCTCGTCGACGGGTCCCTCGGTGGACACCAGCTTGAAATCGGATGGATAGCCCAGGATCTTCTTGTGGAAGAACTGCGGGGAGATCGTGAAGTAAGCCCTGGGGTTGAGAAAGGGAACCTTGATTTTCCAGTCCACTCCCACCGCGTAGCGGATTTCGTTGTGAGTGACGAAGCGGGCGAGCGGCTGTTCGGTCGTTGCGTAGGTCTCTCCGAATGCGTAGAACCCCTCCAGGCGAAGCACCGGGGCTACCCCTCCCAGGGAGCTCGCTTTCAGTGAGGTGAAGTCGCCTGAAAACGTCGCTCCCGCGAAGCGCTGCCGAGGGAAGAAGCCCTCGAGCGGCAAGTGCAGGAGGAGCACGCCGTCGGAGGCCGGCTCCACGCCCACCGGCGGACCCGATACCCGGGTTATGGGCGCATTTTCGCGGCCGTTGAAGTAGTTGAGGGTGATGATCTTGTCGTTTATCACCGCCTTCAGGCGAGCGCCGAATTCCATTCCTTGCCTGTCCCAGGCGCGCGGTTGGTCTATCCGCTGGACAAAGGAGCCGAGACGGGCGGGCGCAAACGCGACGGGAAGCCCGGTTTCAGGGTCGAACGCTACCGGTATCTGCCCAAGGTCGATATTCGGGGCCCAGATTCCACCCTTGTCGTTCCCCACTTCGAGCCCGCGGTTGGGTTGGAAATCGGCATTCGGATTGAACACAAGTTCCAGCCCTAGGTCCTGAAGCCAGCTCGACTGAGGCTTGAAAAAATACTCGGTCTTGACCAGCCAAATCGGTATGATCGTGTTTTCGAACTCCACGTCGGCGAGCCCGCGGCGCTGGTCGAGCGGGTTGATCTGGTCCATAATCCGAAGGCCGTCGGTTTCGCCCCAAGCCACGATCTGCTTGCCGGCCCGCACATTGAGGTTTCCCGAGCTCCAGGTAACGTGCGCCTCGTGGAGCATCTTCCGCCACCCGGTGTCGAGATAGAGCTCGTTCCGGGAGCGTGAGAATCCCTTGTCCTGCCACTCTTGGTTGTTGTGGAGGATGTCGTACGCCCAATCCGCCGTGAGTTTGCCGGAAGCGAAAAGCTTTAGCTCCGGCGTCGGGACATAGTCTCCCTCCAGAAGCGCGCTGAAGATCGCAGACTGGAAGCCCTTCTTGGTGTCGTAGTGGTCTCCCCCGATGCCGTAGGCTGCGCCCTGGTCGATGTAGCCCATGACATGGGCCGGATTTCCTCCCAACATGTACTCCGTGGCCCCGCTTGGGCTTTGGCTCCCAAGCAACGCCAACGCGACCCCCAGTCCGATCCCCCCGAATAGCCTTTTTCTCATCGCCTCCCCCCTCTCTTTCCCGCGCGGTTTTTTCGCTTGTCCCTGGTCTGTAGTTCCTGGCCCCTTGAACCGCTACCCCAACTCCGTGGTAGCTCCAATTTCTCGGATCGTGCTTGAGTTGTTCGCATCGAAAAAGGCTTGGCTGATAAACTTAGGCTTGAAGATATAGATCATCAATGGATGCAGAGTCAGCGTCAGGACCACGTTGGCAGCCATGATGAGCGATAGAAAGAATCCTACTTCCGCCTGGAACTTCATATCCGAGAAGAAGTACCAGGTCAGAATGGGGAGGATGACGGTGATTCCCGTGTAGACCACTGCCTTGCCACAGGTACAGACCGACTGCATGATCGTCGCCGTCCAGTCCCCGTTTTGTACGGGGAACTCTTCCATGGCGCGGCTATAGAGATAGATGGCGAAGTCAACCCCTAACCCTGCACCGATCGCCGCAATGGGCAATGTGTTGATGGAGAGCCCGATATCCCGGATCGACATGTAGGTAGCTGCCATGCTGTTGGCGAGGATGAGGGGTACGGTGAGCATGAGACCCGCAACGATCGACTTGTAGCAAAGGCTGCACAGCACCAGGATGCCGAGATAAACAGCAAGATCGATCAGGAGGTGGGAGCGCTTCATCTCTTCGTTGACCGCGATCTCCATCCCGATCCGGCCGCCCGCCAGGTGGAATTGGCCGTTCCCGATCTTCATGGGACGATTCTTAAAGAAGTCGTAGGCGGCGTTGCGAATCCGAAGCAGGTTGCCCGAGGTGTGATCCGCAAAGTACAGCGTGATCTGCGCCCGCTCCAAGGTCGAGTCCATGAACCGCCCCAAGGTGCCCCGGTCCACGGTGTTTCGGATATACCCCAAAAGCCCGGTGAGCATCTCCTGGTCTCGCGGCAACTGGTACCAGAGCATGTCCCCGTCGTGGAACGTGCGGTTTACGATGCTGGCCATGTTCAGAATCGACGTGGACGATTTGTAGATATCCGGCAGTCGTTCCGCCATGTGCCGTGCAAAGGCTTCGAAGGTGTTCAACACAACCGGTTCATAGACGGACCCCGCAGATCCTTCATAGTAGAGAACAAAGTTCTCCGAGGAGGCATCGAAGAGCTTATTGAGGACGGCCTGGTCTTTGTTGTACGGATGGTTGTCGTAGAGGACCGGGGAGCCTGGGGTGGGATCTCCGATCTTCATCTTGCTCGTCTCCCAGACACAGAAGACCGTCAGGAGCAGGATCAAAGCCCCCGTGATGTAGCGCGTACGCGGGCCGATGGAGAAGTGGGTGATCCTCATCATGAGCCGCGCTTTCCAGTCGAGCTGGCAGCTCTCCTTGGCCCACTCTTTGCTCGTCACCTCCTGAGGGACGAGGCTGCAGACCAAGGGGACGAGAAGCCCCGTGAAGAGGATCGTCGCCATCCAAAAGCTCATAATGATCGCCAGGTGAAGCATGAGGACGATCTTGGCGAGGAAGAGCACCGCAAAGCCGGCGACGTCCGCCGCAACGGCCGCGAAGTTCGGTACCCACATGGTCCTCATGGTCTCGTAGGATGCCTTCTTTCGGTCTCCCTTACTGGCATCGAGTTCTTCAAAGTAGCGGTAGGCGATCTGGTGGGAGTTTCCGATCATCCGGGCCGCCACGAGAAAGGCCAGGACGTAGAGAAGGGGACTGAAGTTGAGGCCGGTGAAGCCGATAAATCCCAGGCCCCAGATCGTGAGAATCCCCGCGTTCGCCAGCGGGGAGATCATGCCGGGGAAATTGTCGAAGATGAGCCAGAGCACCAGCGCAATGGCGAAAATGCTGATTCCAAAAACCATGTACATCTGGGGGGTAAGGCTGTAGATCCAGCCCATCAGCATGGGGAAGCCCACGACGTGAATCGACGTGTTTTCATCGGAGTACTTCTTCTCGAGTCCACGAAGGAGCGCGAAGATCCGCGAGTAGGAGATATTCTCCTTGCACTCGGTGACCAGGAGGCAGGCCGTGCCATCCCTGGAGATGAGACTGCCGTTGTAGGCGGGGTTGGAGAAGATGTTCTTCTTGAGAAGCTCCATCTCCTTCGGAGTCCTGGGCACGTCCGGGAACATCAGGGACTCGATGGTGATCTCGCCCTTTCCCTTCGTCTTCACCACCTTGGTGTGGTTGCTGGCCATCGAGACGGTGAGGACCCGGTAGACCTCGTCCCAGAGCTCCACATCACTGGTCATGTTCTTGATTTTCGTGAGAGTCTTCTCGTTGAAGATATCCCCCTTCTTCACCTTCACGGCGACCACCACCCCGGAGCCGCCTCCACCGAAGACCTGACTGAACTTCCCCATCAGCTGCAGGTAAGGGTGATCATAGGGAAACATCTCCGACAGAATGACTTCCGTGTGAATCCTGAAGATCCCGACCCCGAAAACGGCGGTAAGGATCAAAACGAGCGCGAGGACCTTGATTTGGTGTTGTGCCAAGAACCAGCAGAATCTATCAAACCTGCTTTTCGTCTCCATGATCTAGCGCTCCCTTATCGATTCATGGCTAATCGGCTCATGCAGAGAGGAACGGACGGATCTGATCCGGGAGGATGCGAACATTCATCGGTCTCCCGCACCCTTCCACGCCCCGGCCTTGGCATCCGCACGGTAGATCCACCCCGCCTGTCCCACCGCCACGAACCCTTCCTTCCCCCGCTTGCCGATCCGGTAGAGCCACCCGTACTTGATCGACGGTTCGACCACGACGCCCCGCCAAGTCGCTCCGCCATCCGCGGTCCGAAGAAGGGTGGCATCTCCGGCGATCAGCACACCTTTCTCCCCGACCGTAACGCCAAAGAGGTGCGTCTTCGGCACCCCCGTCATCTGCTTCTGCCACGTCTTCCCGGCGTCCACCGTCTTCGCCACGTAGCCGTCGATCCCGACGACCCACGCCGTCTGCGGGTTCACGGCTGCGACGTCGAAGAGGAAGTTCCCCCCGACCACCTCGCCGGTCTCCTCGGAAAAGCGAAACTCGCCGGCCTGATGGGTCCAGGTCTTCCCCCCGTCCGTCGTGTGGTAGACGTAGCCGTACTCCCCCACCGCCCAACCTGTCCGCGCGTCGCAGAAGGAAACGGCCTTCAGGATGAAGTCCTGGTCCTGGAACTGGAGGTTCCAGGTCTTGCCGCCGTCCGTCGTGTGGAGGATGTTCGTACGCTCGGTGACGATCCAGCCCTCATCCTTGGTGACGAACTGGACACCCATGAGGAAGTAGGGGACCGGGCTCTTCTGCTTCTCCCAGGTCTTCCCGCCGTCTGTGGTGTGGAGGATCGTGCCTCTATCCCCGACGGCCCAGCCGTTCTTTTCATCCACGAAACTCACGGACGAGAGCGTGTGATCCACGCCGGTCTCTTGCTTCTCCCACGTCTGGCCCCCATCCGCCGTGTGGAGCATGCTCCCCCAACGGCCGGCCGCCCAGCCCTGCTTCTCGTCGCCAAAGCTCACCGAGAAAAGATCGTCCCGAATCTCCCGAGCGGCAAAGACCGGGAAAGCACACAGAAGCGCTGACGCGACCAGCGCGAGAGCTCCAAGCCTTTTCGGCCATGCCGTGGAGTGGCCCCTCATGTTCGAGTTCCGGCGCTCCGAGGAGAGCGTCTTCTCGTTACGAATTTTATTCAAGGTTTCTTGTTTCATCATTTCCACTCCTTCCACGCTGACTCGCGCTAGCAAGCAATTAGCCAGCGATATCGATCGATCGATTTCGTCCCGATGAAAAAAATACATTTTCAAGAAGCCAAAACAATCGCCGTGAACGACTTCGTGTCCCCGTCCTTATCGCCGCCCATGCAGTGAGCGAGACCTACCTTTGCGTTTCGGACCTGTCGTGCCCCCCCCTCGCCTCGAAGCTGCGTGACGATTTCGTGGACTTGAGCAAGCCCCGTTGCGCCGGGGGGGTGCCCCCGGCCGATCAACCCACCCGAGACGTTCACGGGGATCCGGCCGCCGAGCCGCGTCTCACCCCGGACCGCGAGATTCGCGCCCTCTCCCGGGCCGCAAAGCCCCAAGGCCTCGTAATGCAGGATCTCCGCAATGGTGAAAGCATCGTGGCATTCGACCACGTGGAGGTCCTCCGGCCCGATGCCGGCCGCCTCGTAGCCCTGGTTACAGCCTCGGTAGTCTGTCTCCCAGCGGTCGAGGTCGGCAGGATTGTCATAGCTGCCAGTGCACAGGATCGCCGCCTTCACGCCGACGGTGCGGCGCCTGCGCCTCGCCTCCTCCTGCGAGCAGAGCACCACGGCCGCGGCTCCGTCGGACATCGGGCAGCACTGCATGCGCGTGAGCGGATCCGCCACCGTCGGAGACGAGAGGACCTCCTCGAGTGTGACGGCCTCCCGGAAATGGGCGTATGGGTTCAGGACGGCATGGGCCCGGTTCTTCACGGCCACGGACGCCAATTGCGCGGCGCTGGCTCCAAACTCGTGGATGTATCGGGTCGCGCGCATCGCAAAACCCGCCGGCGTCACCATCCCCATCTGGGTGTCGAGCTCGGTCTCTCCGGAGTTGAGGAGCCCCACCCCTGGAATGCAAAGCTTTTCCGCACCGACGACGATAGCCACGTCGACCTGTCCCGCGGCAATGGCGTTATAAGCAAGAACGAAGCCCGTCGAGCCCGAGGTGCACGCATTCTCGACGTTCACGATGGGGATGCGATTGATCCCCACTTCCCAGAAGATGTTTTGCCCCGACGTCACTTCGCCGAGGAGCCGCGGGGCCGCGGCGCAGGCAAAGACGCCAAGCCCCACCCTGCTCGGCTCGATGCCCGCATCCTGGAGTGCCCGGTACGCAGCCTCGGAGCCCATGTCGACGAGGGTCCGCTCAACGTGCTTTCCGAAGGGAATCAAACCCACGCCCGCGACGCATGCGGCGCCCATCACGCAACTCCTCCCGGCCCAGGGGCCGGCGCCATGAAATAGGGCCGGAGGCACGACGATCCATGGACGTTGTGCCCCAGCGCTCCGACGGCCAGGCGAACCGGAACCCCGATGCGGAACTCCTCAACGGCCTGCGGATCCAGAAGACAAAAGACCCGAAGACCGCTCTCCTTCAGATCCACGTAGCCGATGGCGTACGGCTCCGGGAGTCCCAGCGGCGCCCGGGTCCGAATGACGGTGAAGCTGTAGACGGTGCCCTCGGCTCCCACCGATGACTCCTCGACCGGCCCCAGGCACCTGCGGCACCGGGGGGGGCGGGGGAAGTACCGGACCCCGCAGGAGGGACAGGAGCCCCCGAGGAGACTCGGTTGGCCGCCATCACCCGGGATGTCGAGGATCCCGGGCATCACGATGGGCAGCTTCTCGTCCTCTGCGCTTTTCCACTCTACCTCTCTCGTCACCTTCATCCTCCCCATCAATGGCGCTTCCGCGAGGCGTCCGTCCCCTCGGGGTCAGCGCTTCAGCTCCAAGCCCGCCTTTACCCGGTCCCAGGAGTCCGCGGTGATCCCCTGCTTGCGGAGCTCCGCCTTCTGAATCTTTTCGGTGGGCGTCTTGGGCATTCGCTCCATGATGCGCACGTAGCGAGGCACCATGAAGTAGGCCATCCGCTCCCGGCAGTGCTCGAAGAGCTCCTCCGGTTGCAGGCGGTTTCCAGGCCTCGGGGTCACCACGATCATCACCTCGTCCTCCCTCATCTCGTCCTTGACGGAGATGGCCGCGGACTCCAGGACTGCGGCGTGGGAGTTCACGACCTTCTCCACCTCGTAGGAGCTGATGTTCTCGCCCCGACGGCGCAACGCATCCTTCTTCCGATCGACGAAGTAGTAGAAATCCTCTTCGTCCTTCACGGCGTAGTCGCCCGTGTGGAACCAGAGATCCCTCCAGGCCTCCACGGTCTGGCCGGGCATCTTGTAGTACTCGAGGAGCATCCCGTAGGGTTGGGAGGGCCGGACGAGAATCTCTCCGACGACCCCGGATCCGACCTCCACGTCGTTGTCGTCGACGAGCTTCACCTGGCACCCGAAGGCAGGTCGACCGATGGAGCCAGGCTTCCGGTGATCGAGCGTGTTCATCAGCGGCAGGCCGATCTCGCTCATCCCGTAGCCCTCCATGACCTTGAGGTCGAAGCGCTTCTCCATCGTCTCGAAGAGGTCCTTCGTGCAGCCGGCTCCCATCATCACGCGGATCGGGTTGTCGGCGTCGTCGAGCCTCGGCTCCGCCTTGAGGAGGATGGGCAGGATCCCGCCGATGTAGTTGAACTCCGTGCAGCCATACCTTCTCACCTCGCTCCAGAAGCTCGACGCGGAGAAGCGTTCGGCCAGAACCATTTGCGCGCCGCTCATAAGGGCAGGCATGGTCGACAGGACCTGCGCATTGCCATGGAAGAGCGGAAGCGCGTTGTAGAGGCGGTCTTTCTCGGTGTACTCGGCGGACCGCCAAATGATCTCGCCCATGAGGAGGGCATAGTTATGGGGGAGCACCGGGCCCTTGCTGGGGCCGGTGGTCCCCGAGGTGAACATGATGGCAAGGGGGTCGGACCAGCGAAGTTCGGGCGCGTCGTAGCGGCCATGGTTTTCCGTGACGGCGCGATAGTCCGTCACTGGCCGTTCCAGCGCCGGAAGAGCCTCGCCGGGCTGTCCGAGCACCACCACCCTCTCCACCCCGGGGAGGTCCTTCAGCACCGGAACCACGGGGTCCAGGTATGCCGACTCCGCGACGATCAGGCGGCAATCGGCCTTGTCCACCATGTACGTAAGAATGTCACCCCGGTGCGCCGTATTGATGGGGACCTCCACCGCCCCGAGCTTCGCGAGCCCGAACCAGAGGAAGAGGAACTCCGGCCGGTTGCTCATGAGGATCGCCACCTTGTCGCCCTTGCCGATGCCGAGGGACTGGAGGCCGGTCGCTACCCGATCCGACTCGCGGTCGAAGTCCTCGTATCCGAACTCCTGCTCCTTGAAGAAGAAGAAGGTGCGGTTCCCAAACTGCTTCACCTTCTCGCGAAGCACGTGGGGGATGGTCCGGGCGTGAACCAGATCAGCCGATTCCATGTCCTCGCCTCCCAACCCTCGTCAGTCGATTCAGGTCGCCCTGGATACCGGATAGGTCCCGTAGTACTTGATGACCTCGTCCCTCGGCCGAAGCTTCAGCCACTCCTTTTCGAACTCGCCGTAGGGTTTTCCCCTCTGCTTCCGCCGGGCGCGCGCCCCTTCTCGAAGCGCCTGGGTCTTCTCCCTGTCGAGCCGAAGGGTCTCGTCGTCGTAGACCACTCGGTAGATGTTTCGGGCTGCCCAGGGAGTGACCATGCCGTCCCGCAGGTCCGCCACCACTGCCTCGGGATCGCGCTCCAAGGCGTCCCCGTATCCCGCACCGCCGCCCACGGGAAGATAGACGGTATCGCCGTTTTGGAAGGGCTGGATCCTCATGCTGCTGTGATGAAACTCGCGCCGCCCGGTCTCGGCGCCGTTTCCTTGGAACGCCTGTTCCGCATTCACCGGCACCGCGGGGCTCCCCTGGGCAAGGAGTTCCTTCATGTTGCTGCCCCTGACGGTCTGAACGAATGTGGGCGGCACGGCGTAGCCGCCGAAGATGCCCACCGTCGCCGGGAACTTGGACCCGTATCCGAATGCACCCAGGACCACCCCCGGAACGTGGGATGGAATGAGACAGTAGCCGAGGCCCGCGCCGCCGCGATACTTGCCGTGGCCGTAAGAGCCGCGGAA
Source organism: Deltaproteobacteria bacterium (assembly GCA_016220005.1). Lineage (GTDB taxonomy): Bacteria > Desulfobacterota > Deferrimicrobia > Deferrimicrobiales > Deferrimicrobiaceae > JACRIV01. The sequence goes on along the minus strand of JACRIV010000105.1, from coordinate 13,992 downwards.
GTAGTTGCGGAAGAGGTACAGGAACGGCCTGTCTTCCTCGGTACTCTCCACGTCGCCGCAATCGCTCATCGTGGCGAAGTAGGAACCGGCGCAGTCGACACCGTCCATGTCGGGCCTGGCGCCGCAGCCGGTGGCGTTGAGCTCCGCGAACGTGTCCGCCATCGGCTCTCCCCACTGGTTGATCCCCCCGAACATGGGCGCGCCGAATCCCGTGTACCACGCGGCCACGGCCCGTAGCGGATCGAGACCGTAGCTCATCCGGGCACCACACAGAAACATGCCCAGGGTAAAGGCCGTCTGGGGGAAGGGAGCGAGCCCGGTGGAGACCTCACCCTTTGCGTTGATGAAGGAGTCCTCGGGGAAGTGCCACTCGATGGTCTCCAGGAGACCGTTGTTCGCCGGCAGGTCGTAGAAGAACCATCCGCAGAAGTACACCATCGCGAGCCCGAGGATCCCGTGGAAGTACGTGTTGAGCGGCTTGTCGGGAAACATCGGCGAGCTTCCTTCGAAGTCGAATTTGAAGCCGTCGTCCTTCTTCGTGATCGTGAGATTGATCTTCACCAGCGCGCTCTCTGTGCCGACGGTGTCGAGGAACCGAGGTTGCCGGTAGACGCCGTCGCTCAGAAGAGCGACCTTCTTCTTCGCCGCCTCGGCGGTGACCGAGAGAATCCTCCGCAGACCCCCAATGAAGAACTCCGGGCCCTTGTCTCCGAGGACTTCCTGGATCCGCCGCTCCGCGATTCGGGATGCCGCGAGGCGGGCCTTGATGTCGAGGATCATCGTCCTCGGGTCGCGGACGTGGGACCCGATCATCGTCAGGATGTCTTCCCTCAAGGTGTAGCGCTCCCCGACCTTGATGGGGGGGCAGAGCAGTCCGTCGTCGTACCGGGAGCGGGCGGTGTTGCTCATCCCGCCCGGATCCGTCGCCCCGTTCTCACCCGTGTGGACCACAGCGCCCACGAAGCAGACGAGCTTCCCTTGGTCGAAGACGGGCACGGCCAGGCCCATGTCGGCCCCGTGGACGCCCCCGTAGAAGGGGTCGTTCCAGAAGAAGGAGTCGCCCTCTTTGAGCCTCACCGAGGGTTCGTCCGCGAAGTGCTTCAGGATGTACTTCACCGGGATCTGGCCGAGGACGGCGTGAAACCAGATCCCCGTCGCCACCACCGCCAGGTCTCCTTGGGCGGTGTAAATGGCGAAGGCCACATCGCCCCAACGCATGCCGGTCGACGCGCCCAGTTTCATGGTGGTCTCTTTCCCTTCCTGGGCGATCATGTTCATCTTGTGGCGGAAGATCTCGAAGTCGACGTCCTCGATCTTCTGTTGGCCCGCTGCCTCTTCGACGGTCATCGGTTCCGGACGGAGCCACTGGACGACCTCGTAGTCCCTGCCGTACGCCAAACGGCTCATCGCTTTTCCTCCTCTTCCGGCCGAACCGCCGCCCAGGCCGGCTCCAGGATCCCGTTTCGGTAAGGGTCAAGGGTGAAACGCCAGCCGGGCTGGATCACATAGGTGGTATCTCGCGCCTCGACGAGCGCCGGCCCCGTGAGCGTGTTTCCAGGCTCGAGGGCCTCGAACACGAAGACCGGCGTCTCGCTCGGCCCGCCGAGGCCGGCCCAGTGAGCCTTGCGGCTGCCCGCCCTCGCGGCGTCGGGCGGCGACGGGCCCCGGAGCGGAAGCGCTTCAGGCTCGTGGAGACGGCTTTTAACCGACGCCGTCAAGTAGAAGCACTCGATGTTGATCCCGCCCCGCGGGAAGGTCGCCTCCGGCGAGTAGGTGGCGGAGTACTGTTCGGTGAACCGATCGCAGATGTCCTTGAACTCGGTGGGGCCGTAGACGGTCAGATGAGGCGAAACGACCTTCGTGAGGTTGTACTGCATGCCGTACCGCATCTCGAGCTCGAGGCGGAACTCCACCTGATCTTCGCTGAACCCTTCGAGCCTGAGGTCGCGAAGCGCAACGTCCTTGAGCTCGTGCACAACGGCGTTGAAACCTTCGGCGTCCTCGGAGTAGGCCTGATCGGCCCAGCGGAAGATCTTCATCGCCTTCGATTTCTCCCAGACCTGTCGCACGGGCAGCGTGTACGCCCCAAAGGCCCCGAATACCGGCGAGAAGGGCGACGTAATGACCCTCTTCACACCCACATAAGGGGCAAACCCGCAGGCGTGGGTCGGGCCGGCCCCGCCGCAGGCGTAAAGCACGAACCGGCGCGGGTCGAGGCCCTTCACGACGACTTCGCTGAAGACCTCCTGCCCCATCTTGGCATCGACGATTCGGCGTATTCGGAGGGCCGCCTCGTCCACGTCGATCCCCAAGGGTTTGGCGATCTTCTTCTCGATCACCTGCGCGCTCAGGTCCGGGTCGAGCAGCATCTTGCCGCCCAGGTAGTTGTCCGGGTTCAAATACCCGAGTACGAGGTCGGCGTCGGTGACCGTCGGGTCCTGACCCCCCTTGTCGTAGCAGGCGGGCCCAGGCATGGAACCGGCCGATCGGGGCCCGACCTCCAGGCTCCCGCCCAGGAACTCGTTCACCCATGCGATCGATCCGCCGCCGGCGCCGATCGACTTCACCTCGATGGCGGGGATGTTCGTGCGCCATCGATCGATCACGGGGATGAAGTCGTAGGTGCTCAACCGCCCTCCGGTGATCACGCCGATGTCAAAGGAGGTCCCGCCCATGTCGGTGAAGATCACGTTCTGCTGACCGTATCTGGCTCCGTCCGTAAGGGATCCATGGAGGCCGGCAACCGGACCCGCGTTGTGGGTCAGCACGGCTCGCGTGCGGGAGGCCTTTTTCATCCCGCCGGTGTTGTGGACGAGCAGAAGCGGCCTTTTGTAGCCGCCGTCGCGAAGCTCATTCACCAGGTGGCCGAGCTGTTCGCCCATGATTCCGTGGATGTAGGCGTTCACGATCGCGGTGGTGAAGCGCGTGTACTCTCCGGCCTTCGGCGAAACGTCGCTCGAAAGGGTCACCGGCATGGATCCCAGGTAATCCTCCGGGTACTCCTCTTCGATGATCGCCTTCACCATCCGCTCGTGCCCGGGGTTGGCGAAAGACCAGAGGAGGCAGACGACGAACCCCATGGCACCGCGATCCACGAGGACCTGGAGCTTCTCGATCACGTCCTCCCGGCGAAGCGGGCACACGACCTTTCCGAAACAGTCGATCCGTTCCCGGATCCCCACCACCATGTCCCGGGAAACGAGAGGGATGGGCTTCTGAATCCGTGAGAGGTCCTTGTTGGCCTCCGCGCCCCCCCCGTCGGCCCAGCTTCTCGCCCTGCCGATGAAGACCGTATCCTCGAAGCCCGCCGTGGTGATGAGCCCCAGCTTGGGGCCCGTTCGCTCGATGAGCGCGTTGGTCCCCACGGTGGTGCAATAGTGGACCGCCTCCGTCTGGGAGAGGAAGGCGGACGCCGGCAGGCCGTAGGCCCGGGCGAGTTCCTGCATCCCCTTCATGAAACCAACGGAGAGGTCGTAGTGCGTGCTGGGAGTCTTCGCGATCCGAACGTCGCCGCCGTCGCGGATCGCGAAGAAATCGGTAAAGGTCCCGCCAATGTCTATGTTCACGTTGAATCCCATCGCTTTTCTCCCGCGAAAGGCTGTTATGCAAACGTCGAGCGGATTTCCTGCGCCAGCTGCTGGAGTCCCTCGAGGTCGAAGTCCCGTGTGCCGGGCTCGAACCCGGTCAGGAAAAAGTTTCGCAACCGGCCCGCATTTCGAGCCCGAAGAGCAACCCCCAGATGCTCCTTCGCCCGGGGAAGGTCGTCCATGGGAAGGGGCAGGCCGAGAGTGAGGTCCGTTGCGCCGCGATCGAGCACCTCCTCCGCGGTCATGAGCACGCCGGCGGCCGAGGGCCCGGGGATGATGATCTCCGCACCGAGATCCGCCACGGTCCCGAGATCCTCCGGCTCATACCCGACCAGCGCGACCGCGAGCGGGATGCTGTAGTAGGAGGTGATGTTCCGAATCGTGTTGTAGACCCGGCGGCAAGCGGCGGGGAGCTCCCCCTGTGGGAGGAGCGATGAGGCCTCCTCCCACAGGCAGATCACGTCGGGCCTCTCCTTGCAGAGGAGCTCCGAGACGCGGACGAAGATCGGCTTTACTTCGGGGAGGCGGCTCACTCCATCGGGCCCGAAGAGCTGGGCGACGAGGGTCCCCGGGCCCGTCAGCACCGAGACGCACCCTCGCTTCGCCCGCACGCCCGGGAAGACCCTGCTGGCCACGTCGAGGGCGCTCTTCAGGCGCCCCCTCTGCTCGGGGGCTTCTGCCGGGGCGGCGGGCCCTGCGACCGAGGGGCAACCGTCCTCCCACGACACGGGGCACCCGCAGGCTTCCGCGAGGAGGCTTACGTCAGCCGGGAAGGCGACGCCGTCCACGTCCAGAAGTTCCGCGGTCCTGACCAGGGCGCTCGCCCATTGGGGAGGATCCGAGGGGAGGTCCCGCAGCGACACCCCGGAAACCCTGGAGACGAGCCGCGATAGAAGCGGCGCAAAAGCAGGTCGGAGCGTGGGCTCCCCCTTGGACAGTCTCTCGAAGAGCTGGCGGCCCGATTCCATGCTACAGCCGATGCCTTGCTTTCAAGGCGTCGATGTCGAGGTCGATGTCGTGGGTCAGCGGGTGGCCCGGCGGCAGGTACTCGTTCTCGATCATGGTCCCGCAGTTCGGACAGTAGAACTCGATGAGCCGGCAAAACTCGGGGTCCGGGCAGAAGCTGAATTCGCCGCCCTGCACCAAGGGATCGTGGACTTCCTGAAGGGGCACCTCTGCCACCAGGCACCCGGTCTTGTAGTTCTCCCTCGCGCCGGCGAGCTCCCGACTGCAGCGCCGGCAACACCACTTCTCGCGAGCCAGGTCGATTTCCAGGTATTCCGTGATCCGCACTTTCATTCTTTTTCCGCCTCCTCGATGACGCAGTTCCCGTACTCGTCGACGCTGAGTGTCCAATCGGGCTGGATGAGAACCGTGGTGCTCTCGGACTCCACGATGGCCGGTCCGGAGAGGGTATGCCCCGGCGCAAGCCGTGCCATGTCGTACACGAAGGTCTCCGCGCGCCCCCCGCCCTCCCGCAGGAGCGCGGGACGCCTTCCCCTGACCGCTTCGGTGACGCCGGCGGACGTGGGCGAACACCTCGTGACCGAGTGGTGAGGCACGGGAGCCCGGGCCCTGAGGCCCACGGCGCTCAGCACAATCCGGCCGGAGTTCCCGTCGCCGTTCGGCCGAAGCGCGGTTCGGGCACGCTGGAGCGTCGCTTCCTGCCCCGACGGAGTCTCGGAGAAACCGGGTTCCGCCGGAATCCTCACCTCGGCCGCCCCGCTATCCGCTCGAACGAAGAGCTCCAGGGAGGTGGTCACCTCATTTTCGGCAAAGCCTTCGCCCCGGAGATCCCGCAGGGCTTCCCGGGTCATCGAGGCCACGGCATTCGACACCGGGCGCATGTCGCCCCCGATCTCCAGGGGGACGTCCACCCGCCGGTAGTAGAGGTGCCCGACATCCAGGGTGGAGGACCCGAAGGCCGAGAAGACCGAAGAGAAGGGCGTCACGATGATCTTCTTCACGCCCGCAATGCGCGCATAGTCGCAGCAGTGGGTCGGGCCGGCGCCGCCGTAGACTACGAGAAGAGGGTCCGAAGCAAAACCGGCTTCCTGCCTCACCGCCCTGAGCTCGAGCCCCATGTGCTCGTCCACCGCCTGCTTGATCCGAAAGGCTGCTTCGGCAGCGGAAAGCCCCAAGGGCCGGGCAATCTTCTCCTCGATCGCGTCAACCGCCTTCTTTTGCTTGAGGCGCATGGCACCCCCGAGGAAGTAGTCCGCATCGATGATCCCCAATGCCACGTCGGCATCGGTGACCGTCGGCTCCGTGCCCCCGAGGTCGAAGGCCGCCGGCCCGGGTAGCGCGCCGGCCGATTGAGGACCCACCGCCAGTCTTCCGTTGGAAACGTGCGCGATGGATCCGCCGCCTGCGCCGATCGCACGGATCGCCAGCATCGGGACGTTCACCGGAAACCCCTCGATGGTGGGCGCAAGCGTGTAGCTCGGCGCACCCGCCCGGATGTAGCCTACGTCGAAGGAGGTCCCGCCCATGTCGGCGGTGAGGAGGTCGCGGACCCCGTAAAGCCGGCCGATCCACTCTGCGCCGAGCAGCCCCCCCGCCGGGCCCGAATTGTAGGTATTGATCGCTCTGGTCTTGGCCACCCGCGCGACCGTTCCGTTGTTGTGCCCGATGAGCAGGGTCTTGCGGAACATTCGCCCGCGCAGGCTTTCTCCGGCCTTATAGAGGAGCCGGACGAGCTTCGCATGTATGTATGCATTGATCACGGCAGCGTTGATGCGCTCCACCTCGCCCGATCGCGGCGAGATGTTCGACGCCAGGACGACCGGAACCGAGCCCAGGTAGTCCCTCGGAAACTCCCGCTTGATGATGTCCTTGGCCGCCCGCTCGTTTGCCGGGTTGCGGTCGGAGTTCGCGAACGCCACGACAAGGCACCTCGCGCCCCGGTCGATGAGCTCCTGAGCCACCCTCAGCACTTCGGCCTCGTCGACCGCCCTCACGACCTCACCGTTCACGGTGACCGCCTCCTGGACGCCCAGGACCATGTCGAGGGCGACGAGAGGCTCCTGACCCTCATGCGAACGGACGGGTGCCAGGTTCTCTTTGCCCGAGGTCAGCAAGAGGCCCAGTTTGCTACCGTTTCGTTGGATGATGGTGTTGGTGCCGATGGTGTTCGAGAAGCGGATGACCTCTGCGTCGTACAGGAAGTCTTCGACCGGCACACCGAACTTCATCGCGCCCGCCTTGATGCACTCCAGGAAGCACTCGGTCAGGTCGTGGGGCGTGGTCAGCACCTTGGCCGTCTCCACTCGCCCGTCCCGCGTGAAAAACCCGTCGGTGAAGGTTCCCCCGGTGTCGATGTCGATCGTGCAAGCCATTCCGTCTCTACCTCCAACCACGGTGTTCGCGGGCCCCGGTCAGCTCCGCCGGGTGCCCGGCATCCCTTTCACGGGGCGACAGGGTCCAGCGCCTCCGTCCCCATCGCCTCGCCCGGGGTGGCGTTCGCCGCTTCCAACTCGGTGCCCCCGAAGCTCCCCCTCCAGATGAATCCCAATGCCTGCCCTATCGCCTCATCCCGGGTGAGTCTCCCGCCGGGCTTGTACCACCGGGCGAACCAGTTGATGACGCCGAAGATACCGAATATAATGGCGGTGACGTCTCGCCCGTGAATGGCACCAGTTTGTTCTATGGCGTCAAATTCCTTTTTATAGATCGCATAGATCTCCTTTTGGGAATTTTTGCTGTACAAGAGGGCTTCCGACGAAACGTCCTGAAGAAGCTCGATCACGAAGATCCTCGCCAGCTCGTTGTTGTCAGCTACGTAGCGGAGATGTCGTTCGATCATCAGTTTTATCCGAACGATCGGCGGAAGATCGAGATCGGAAACGAAACGGAGCTCCTTCAGCAGCATTTCGACTGCGCGGCGAAGGGCCTCCATAAAGACGCCCTCCTTACTGCCGGAGTAGTGGTAGATGTTCGAAATGCTCATCCCCATGGCCTTCGCAATGTCCCGGATGGATGTCCCGGTGTAGCCCTTCTCGGAAAAAAGTTTCACTGCGACAACCGCCAGCCTTTCACGGGTGTCAAGTGCATCCAGTTTCATCTACGCTCCTCCCTTCCATAGGGTGTCGCGGACCCGATGCCGGCCCGTCCGACGAGGCCCGCCCTGCATGGATGCAGTCATCGCTCTTCTCTCTCCTCTTCGGTGCGAAGGACTACCGGCCCTTGGTGCCGATCTTCAGTTGCACGACCCGTGGACGGATCTCGACGCCGGGGATGGGAGCGAACAGGCCGCCGTCGGTGACGACATAAAGGGAATCCTCATCCCCGGGAAGCCTCCCGAAGGCCGCAGAGGCCGGACCCACGACGCCTTGCTCGGGCCCGGCGATCACGGCCCGACTCCCATCCCTGCCCACGCGGATCACGGAGTTGAAGGCGTGAGTCGTTACGTAGAGGTTTTCGTCGGCATCGATGGCGAAGTCGTCGCCGCAAATTCCCGTCGCGTAGACCTCTGGTTTGCCTGCGGACCGGTCGGGCTGGATCCTGATCCGGATCACGTTGCCGGTGTCCGAGTTCGTGACGTACACGGTATCCTTCCGGATCTGGATGCCGTTGGCCCCCGGGAGGAACCCGACGAAGGACCGGCGGGCGATGAGCGGATGCTCGAGCCAGACCTCGGCCTCCCGTTTTCCTGCGGGTAACCGCCAGAGCTTCCCGTCGCTGTCGGCGACATGGATGTTCCCGAAATCATCCAGTGCGATGCCGTTGAGAAACGCGCCGGGAAGCGGTGCGTAGGGAGAGCCCTTCCCTTCCGGCGTGATCCTCCAGACCCCGTGGAACTCAGGCTTCGGCGAGAAGACGGTCGCATAGATGCTGCCGTCCTTCGCAGCCGCAATGCACACGACCCCCGCCCTGGCCACGGGCTTGGAGAAGTCGAGGTTGAGCGGCTCGACGGGCTGCCCCAGGTCGAGCTCCGCGAACACCGAGGCCTCGCCTGCCGGCGTGATCCTGCTGATGCGGTTCGTGAAGAGGTGCGTGACGAGGAGGCTCCCCTTCTCCTCCACCAGAACGCTCTCGAGGAACTGCCCGGCCGCAAAGGCCGCGACCTCCCGGGCCGGCGCGGCGAGGAGGGTCGCCTTCGCCGGACCCGGGTTGGTCAGGAACCGAATGAGGTCCAACCGGTCCGCCATTGCCCAGCGCTCGGTGACCCTGTCCTCCTTCATCCGGAAGATGTCTACGAAGGAGAGAGCCGTGGGTGCGCGGGTCGGCGCGATACCCAGAAAGGGACCCTGGTGAACTCCCGTTACTCTTTGGAGGACTGCGATCCGGTCCTTGTCCGCGACGACGACCTCCGCCTTCCACTGGAGGTTGGCAAAAGCATCCCGGAGCTCACGGATCGAGGCGGGCAGATCCCTCGTGTGCCCGTCGGCAGCCACGCCATGCGTCTTCACATCCTTTTCGAGGAGGGCCTCCAGCGCCTCGAATTCCCCTTTGTTGTAAGCGCGGGAGAGCCCCTCCACGAGTTTCGCGGCGCTCGAGTCGCTGGAAACGTCATCCGCCATGGCCAACTCGGAGCCCATCTTTCCCGGAAGCACGAGAGACAAGGCGAGCAAAGATCCGACGGCGAGATGGGTGGCCCATTGCTCCAAATAGGCCTCCCCTTCTCTCCGCCACCGCTCGTACCGCCTCACCACAACCGCGATCCGGAGCCATCTCCCGAGCTTCATCTGTCTACCTCGATTCCGTATCGATCGCTCAATACATTTCGAACGAACGATATCCGACCGCGTTAAGGTTGTCAATCTAAAAAAACGTTCTACGAGACTGGACTGTCGGTCCTCTGGTATTCAACCAACGCGATCTTGATCCCAAACGTATCGTCTTCACAAAGGCAAACCTCTTTGAACCCTTGGAGCCCAAACTGCTCCACCGTCTCCCTTTCTATGCGGTTTCCGACGATTCGAATGCCTTTGCTTTGAAGCTCACGGATTGCGCTATCCAGGTCCTTTACCCGGAGCACGAGGGCATAGAGGAGGCCATCCCCTCGTTCTTCGAGCCACCGGGCCAACGTGACCGGATCCGGAGGGTTCATGTCTTTGGGATCGACGGGAGAAATCAGCTCAAGATGTTTATCCAAGTCGATCGCGAGCCTTACACCGGCGAGATCTGCCGGGCCCCCCTTGACTTCCTGGAACTTGGCCCCGAGAACCTCGCCGAAGAGCGCGAGTCCCTTGTCCAGGTCCTTCACCCCGATCACCAGCCGGTCGATTCCTTCGATCTCCACCATCGCCTCCACCGTCCTTCACTGGTTTTCTGAAATCTCTCCGACCTGCCCGTTGGGTCATCCCCCCTCCGACAACAGCCTGAACTCGTGCGGATCCGAAGCGCAAAAGAAGGTGACGACATCTCCGTGCTCCCGGGCGAGGCGGCGCAGCTCTCGCTGCCGCGTCATGTTCCGCTCGTAGTCGACCGGGATCCTGCGTCGGTAGAGACGCGGCCCCAACGGGGTCTCGCGCTTGCCGTCCGGCCTCACTTCCGATCGGTCCGTGTACGCGTCTCCGCAGTGCAGGAGCCACGTCTCCCCGGTCTTGACGGCGACGCCGCAGTGACCGCGCGTGTGCCCGATGAGAGGCACAAGGAAAACGTCGGGCAGGATTTCCTGCACGTCCTTGAAACCGAACCAATCCTCTCCACCGACGGCGTGCGTGACCCAATCCGCTCCATGGGCCCACATGTCGGCCACATAGCGCTGCCGCTCCCGTTTCGTCGGGTTCATGGCCGCGTCGTGCTCGGGAGCCAGCAGGTGGACCCGTGCCCGCGGGAAGTCCGGAAGCCCGCCGGCGTGGTCCAGGTCCAGGTGCGTCATCACGATGTGCCGGACGTCCTCCGCCTTGTAGCCGAGCCGGATGATTTGCCGAACCGCGGTCTCCTCCGGGTCCAGCGGCGCTTTGAGGAAGAAGAAGACGCCCTTCCCCAACGCCTCCCGGTGCTCGATGTAGCGCATGCCGAGCCCGGTATCGACCAGGACGGGGCCGTCGCCGGTCTCCAGCAGGAGACAGTGGCAGACGAGGTCCGCCCGGCGGAAGATTTGCCCTCCGGGGTCGTAGAGCCGCGCACACGGCGGATGGATCGTCGAGCAGTTCAGGTGACGGACCTTCATCTTCTCTACTCCTGGCGTCCGGGCGTTCAGGCGCTCTTCAGGCCGCGGGCGATGTGGCCGGCCCGCCCTGCTTCCCCCACGCTTTCCGGGCGAGCACCGCGGCCCCGTAGGCCCCGGTGCTCTGGGGGATCCTCGGGATGAGAAGCCTTGCGCCGAGCCTGTCCTCCAAGACCGAGCGGATGCCCTCGTTGTTGGCAACCCCGCCCGTGAAGGCGATCTCGGGTTCGCCACCGCCGACCCGTTGGACCGTCTCGATGATTCTTGTCGCGATCGAATCGCAGACACCGGCGAGGATCTCGTTCAGCGGGACCTTCTGCATGATCTTGGAGATGATCTCGCTCTCGGCGAACACGGTGCAGACGCTGCTGATCTTCTCTCTGCGCGTCGCGGACCGGACCACCTCACCCCAGCGGGGCAGTTCGATCCCGAGCGCCTTCGCCATGACCTCCGTGAACCTCCCTGTCCCGGCAGCGCAACGGTTGTTCATCGCGAAATTTGCGACTTTGCCTGCCTCGTTCAACCGGATCACCTTGGAGTCCTGACCCCCGATGTCGATCACCGTTCGGACGGTGGGGAGCTGCCTGTGGACCCCCGCCGCATGGCAGAGGATCTCCGTCTTGTTCTCGTCGGCGAGCGATATGGTGGAGCGCCCGTAGCCGGTGCCGACGATGTACGCGACGTCGAACCGGGCGAGGTTCATCTCGGCGAGAACACGATCCAGGAGTTCCTGGGCCGTCTCGTCGATGTCAGGGGTGGTGTCAGTGACGCAATAGCCCACCTGCTCTTCCGCCTCGTCGATGATGGCGATCTTGGACGCTACGGACCCGATGTCGATGCCGACAAAGTGCATTCCCTTTCCTCTCGCAAGATTATTTCAAGTCGCCGATACTTCAGCCCAATGCCCCCAATCCTCTCCCAAGGCAAGAAGCAGCCCGGGTTGCTGCTCGTACGCTTACAGGAACGCCTTGGCCTTCATCATTCCACCCACGAAGGCAAACTTGGCCCCGGACGCGGCCGCGTTCTGGACGTCCTCGGGCCGATGGTTCCGGACGGCGTCCCTGTCGTGGCCGAGCGATTCCGCCGCGATGTACCCCACCGGTTCCAGCCCGAGGATGCTTGAGACCTGGTAGAGAATCCTCAGCGTGTCGGAGGTGGCGTCGAACGGAGCCATCGGGTCAATGGCAACCTTCAGCAGGACGGAGCCCTGAGCCAGTTTGGCTGCTCTGGCGATCCGAAACATCGTCTCGAAGGTCAGAGAGTGGTGGAGCACGTAGTTGGGGTCTTGCTTCACCGGTGCGCCGGAGCCGACGATGAAGAAGACCGGTTTCCCCTCCACGCCCGTTACCCATTTCGGGCGACACATCGAGTAGGTTCGGTCGAGGAACGCCTTCATCTGGGCGGTGACACTGAAACAGTAGACGGGACTGGACAGCACGAAGCCGTCCGCCGCCCTCATCTTTTCGATGATCTCTTCCTGATCGTCCTTGATCGAGCAGACTCCCGCCTCGAGGCATGCGTCGCAGTGAATGCACCCGTGAATCTTCTTCTGGTTCAAGATGACTTCTTCGACTTCGCAGCCGGTGCTTCTTGCGCTGTCGCAGAACGTCTGCGCCAGGAACCGGGTGTTCCCGTTCACCCGGGGTGAGCCGACGATGCTCAGGATCTTCATGGTTTCTCCTCCATTTGCCGTTGTCGTGTCTTTTCGTAGGTTCTCTCGAAGAGGTTCTTCTTCTTCAGAAAGCGACCCAGCGTGTTCGGGGATACCCACAGGATTCTGGGGCGGACCTTGATCCGGCGATGCATAGCCTCCGCGATTTCCCCTTCGAGATCCCGCAGCTGCTCTTCAGAGAGGCCTTCGCCGTGCTCCACTTTCAATATGAGGGGCGGGACGACCCGCGGAGGAGGCGTGTTCAGGACGATCCGGAACTCCCCTGTGACGCGGGGCACGAAGGCGTTGATCACGCCCTCGACGGCTGGGGGGTAGACCATCACCCCCTTCACCTTGAGCATGTCATCGCCGCGCCCGATGATCCGAAAGCGAAAGCCCGTGCCTCCGCACGAGCAAGGCGAGGTGAAGACCTGAACGATGTCGTTGGGGGTCTGGCGAAGCCCCGACCAGCCCATCGTGCCAGGGAGCTGGGTGAAGACGAGGAGGCCGGTGGCCCCATCTTCGAGGGGGACGTGCTCGTGGGTCTCCGGATGGACGAGCTCGAAGAGCATGATATCTTCGTTCAAGAAGTGGAGCCCCTGGTACCCGGGGGCTTCGCAGGAGCAACCTCCTCCCCCGATGTCGAAGAGCTTCGCCCCGAAGGCGCTTTCAATTTTCTGGCGCACCTCCGGGATGCCCGCCCCCGGCTCCCCGCCGCAGAGGAGCCGCTCGATGCCGAGCGAACCCACGCTTGCGCCGATGACTTCCGGGGCCTTCTCGATCATGTACTCCGCGAGCGATGGCGTGCATACGAGCGCCTTGGGTTTGAAGAGCTTGGCGCACCGGACGATGGCCTCCATCCCGGCCTCGGCACCCAGGGGGATGCAGCACGCGCCGTAGTCGGACATGGCCATGCACAGGACCGTTCCGCCGATGAACATGCTCAAGCCGAAGCCGTGCAGGACCTTGTCTCCCGGGAACACACCTCCCCGCCAGAGCTGCCTCGCGAAGAACTCGGCCCACGCCTGTCGATCCTCTGCCGTGAACGGATAGGGCGCCGGTTCACCGGTCGTTCCGGACGTGGCAGCGAGGCAGACCAGCCTCTTCGCATCCTCCCCCATGAAGCCATCAAGCATCCTCGAGATGTCTCCTTGGCACTCTTCCGCGTACTCGCGATACTGGTCCTTCGTGAACACGGGGATTCGCTTGTGGAAGTCGTCCCAGGTCCTGACGTCTCCCGGCTCGATTCCGGCCCGCTCCATTCGAGATCTCCAGAAGGGCGTGGCTTCATAGAAGTACTCGAGCTTCTTCTTGAGCTTCGCCCACTGGATGTCCTTCATCTCGGGCGTGTTGAGCTTCGACTCGATCTCCGTGTTCCAGTAAGGGCGACGTACCTGTACGACAGAAGGCATCACCTCGGTCCTCCTCACATGATCGTCTCGATGAAGCTCGCGAGCTGCGACTTCATCTTTTTGTCGTCCCAGTCGCGGGCGTCCACGTAATCGCTGTTGATCGCAAAGGTCGGGATCCCGTGTTTTTCCAGCTCCTTCATAAAGAGGAGGATCGGGCCGCTGAGGAGCCGGCATGAATCGGACCGCTGGAAGACGACCCCGTCCAATCGGAACTTCTTCGCCCAT
>JACRIV010000104.1 GCA_016220005.1 Deltaproteobacteria bacterium | reverse complement strand
TCTTCAACTTTTCAGTTTAGGGACGTTCTTAAACTTTTTAATGATGGGGCGATCCGGACTTGGGCAAAGATCGGGAGGGAAAGCCATGGCGGACATACTGGTAGTCGTTGAGCATCAGGAAGGGGCGTTCAAGAAGACGACCCTGTCGACGATCGCGGCGGCGAAGATTTACGCCGGCCTGGCCGGGGGCGAGGTGGACGCGATGGTCCTGGGGAACGGCGTGGCGGCCGTGGCGGACACGGTGGCGGGCTACGGGGTCCGGAAGGTGCTCCTGGGAGAGGGGGCGGCCTTCGCCCATTACCTTGCGGCGGCCTACGCGCCGGCGGTGGCCGGGGTGGTGAAGGAGAGGGCTTACGGCGCGGTGTTCGCCCCGGCGTCGACCTTCGGGAAGGACTTCATGCCGCGGTTATCGGGGCTGCTCGACGCCCCGCTGGCCAGCGACATCGTGGGGTTGGCCAAGGAGGGGGAGAAGCTCCTCATTCGCCGCCCGATGTACGCGGGGAACGCGATCGCCACGGTTACGCTTGCGGGCAGCCCGCCGCTGTTCACGGTGCGGCAGACCGCCTTCGACCCGGCCCCCCCGAGCGGGGGGAAGGCCCCCGTCGAGCCGGTCGCCGTCTCGGCGGATGCGGGCGGGACCGCCTTCGTGTCGCGGCAGGAGACCAAATCCGAGCGCCCGGAGCTGACCGACGCGCGGGTGGTGGTCTCCGCGGGGCGGGGGATCAAGTCGCAGGAGAACTTCAAGCTGGTGGAGGAGCTGGCCGACCTGTTCCATGCGGCGATCGGGGCTTCGCGGGCGGCGGTGGACGCGGGGTGGGCGCCCAACGACTGGCAGGTGGGGCAGACGGGGAAGATCGTGGCGCCGGAGCTCTATATCGCGGTGGGGATCTCGGGGGCGATCCAGCACATGGCCGGAATGAAGGATTCCAAGGTGATCGTGGCGATCAACAAGGACGAGGAGGCGCCGATCTTCCAGGTGGCCGACTACGGGCTGGTCGCCGACCTGTTCAAGGCGGTTCCCGAGTTGATCGCGGAGATAAAGAAGTTGAAATCCGCTTGAATTTCGGTAGATTTATAACAAGGTGCCCACAGGAACCCGGGTTCTCCCGCCCCCGTGGGCATTTTTATTAGGGTTTGCGTTGCGGGGGGTCGACGATGGTCGGAACGGATGACAAAGGCGGCGACGACCTGCTCGCCCGTCTGAAGCGAAAGGACTTCACGGCTGCGGTGATCGGGCTGGGGTACGTGGGGCTGCCCCTCGCCGTGGAATACGCCGGGGCGGGCATCCCGGTGATCGGCATCGACGTGGACGGCCAAAAGGTCCGGATGATCCGCTCGGGGAAATCATACATCGGGGACATCGCCCCCGAGGCGATCCGGACCGCCGTGGAGGCCGGGCTGATGCGGGCGACGACCGATTTCTCCGCCCTGGCCGAGGCGGATACGGTCAACATCTGCGTCCCCACCCCGCTTCGGAAGACGAAGGACCCGGACCTCTCCTACATTGTAGCCGCGGCCGAGCAGGTCGCCAAGTACATCCATAAGAACATGCTGATCGTCCTGGAGAGCACCACCTACCCGGGGACGACCGACGAGGTCCTCGTGCCGATGTTCGAGCAGAAGGGGCTCAAGGTAGGGCGGGACATCTTCCTCGCCTTCTCGCCGGAGCGCGTCGACCCGGGCAACGCACAGTACACCACGAAGAACATCCCGAAAGTGGTCGGGGGCGTGACGCCTGCGTGCTCGAAGGTGGCGGCCGCGCTTTACAACGGCGTGCTCGACAACGTCCATCCCGTGTCCCGCGCGAGCGTGGCCGAGATGGTCAAGCTCCTGGAGAACACCTTCCGCTCGGTGAACATCGGGCTGGTGAACGAGATCGCCCTCATGTGCGACCGGATGGGGATCGACGTCTGGGAGGTGATCGACGCGGCCAAGACCAAGCCGTTCGGCTTCATGCCCTTCTACCCCGGACCGGGGATCGGGGGGCACTGCATCCCCCTGGACCCGTTCTACCTGTCCTGGAAGGCCAAGCAGTACGGCTTCGAGTCGCGCTTCATCGAGCTGGCGGGGGTGATCAACGGGCAGATGCCCCACTTTGTCGTCGACAAGGTAGGGGACGCGCTCAATCGGTTCCGGAAATCGGTCAACGGGGCGAAGGTGCTGATCCTCGGGGTGTCGTACAAGAAGGACGTCGGCGACGTGCGCGAGTCCCCGGCCCTCGACATCATGCAGCTCCTGGCGAAGAAGGGGGCGAAGCTCTCCTACTGCGACCCGTACGTCCCGGTCCTCGACGAGCACGGGATCCGTCTCCAGGCGGAGAAGTTCTTGGCCGCGACGCTCCGCAGGGCCGACTGCGTGGTGATCGTGACCGACCACGCGGCGTTCGACTACCCGATGGTCGCCCGCGAGGCGAAGGTGGTCGTCGACACCCGCAACGCGCTCAAGGGCCGCAACAGCCGCAAGGTCATAAAACTTTAGTCGGGGACAACTTTGCTCGGGGACGTTCTTCAACTTTTCAGTAGGGGACGTTCTTGAACTTTTCAGAATAGGGACACTGTTCAAAGCTTAATAGGCGTCCTTAAACTTTGCATCCCAATAATCCGGGAGGACAGGACGGATGTTCTATCTTGTGACCGGCGGGGCGGGGTTCATCGGATCGAACCTGGCCGAGGCCCTTCTCTCCGATGGGCACAAGGTGCGCGTCCTGGACAATTTCTTGACCGGGAAGCGGGAGAACCTGGCTGGGTTCGCGGAAAAGTTCGGGGATGCGTTTGAGTTGGTCGACGGGGATCTGCGGGACCTTGCGATGTTACGCAAGGTCGTGGATGGGGTCCACTATGTCCTCCACCAGGGAGCGCTCCCCTCGGTGCCACGCTCTGTCGCGGACCCCGCGCTGTCCAACGAGATCAATGTGACGGGGACGGTTAACATGCTTGTCGCGGCCCGGGATGCAGGCGTCCGGAGGGTCGTTTTCGCCGCGTCGTCGTCCGCCTACGGCGATACTCCCGAGCTCCCCAAGCGGGAGTCGATGACGTCCAACCCGAAGAGCCCTTACGCCGCCCAGAAACTTGCGGGCGAGCACTACATGCGGATCTTCTACGAGGTGTTCGGTCTCGAAACGGTCTCCCTCCGGTACTTCAATGTCTTCGGGCCGCGGCAGGACCCCGCGTCGACGTACGCAGCGGTCATCCCGCGGTTCATCGCTTCCGTCCTGTCGGGTAAGCCTCCGACCATCTATGGGGACGGTCTCCAGACGCGCGATTTCACCTTCATCGACAACGTGGTCCAGGCCAACCTGCTGGCGTGTGCCGCGCCGAAGGAGGCGTGCGGGAAGACGATCAACATCGCCTGTGGGGAACGGGTTTCGCTGTTGGGCATTCTCGATATCATTTACGGGCTGGCGGCGCGGCGGGTGGCCCCACGGTTCGAGCCTCAGCGGCCTGGCGACGTCCGCGATTCCCTGGCCGACATCTCCCTGGCCAAAGACCTGTTAGGATACGCCCCGAAGGTCGCATTTTCGGTCGGTCTCTCCCGCACCTTCGACTACTTTAAAACTTGGGGACGTTCTTAAACTTTTTAATCTCACCGATTTCCTTTCACCCGACTCCGACTCTTCATGGCGTGCTTGTTGCTTGGCACACGGGCATGGCAAGGCGGCCACGTATCGATTTCCCCGGCGCGTTTCATCATGTCTACGCAAGAGGTATTGAGAAAAGAGACATCGTCGCCGATCCTGGCGACAGAAAAGAACTGCGTCACAGGATTCTGAAAAATCTTGAGCGCTTCCACGCAGGTTGTCTGGCATGGGCCTTCCTGCCGAATCATTTTCATCTCCTTTTTCACAGCGAGTCCGGAAATCTTGCCGGCTTTATGCGTTGTCTGATGTCCGGCTACTCGATTTACTTCAATCGAAAGTACGAAAGGTCTGGGCATCTTTTCCAAAACCGATATAAATCTTCCGTTATCGATACGGAACGTTATTTGCTGGAATTGATTAGGTATATCCATCTGAATCCGGTGCGTTCCGGTATCGTACAGTCAGTGGAAACCCTGTCTCGATTTCCGTGGACGGGGCATCATGAAATCATAACGTCCGGCAGGTTGCCGTGGGAAAAGTATCCCTTCATACAAGAATTTTTTTCTTCGGGGTATCTACCCGGCATGGAGATCTACCTCGCTTTTTTGGAGGAAGGTCTATGCGGCCGGCGGCGAGAGTTTTCGTTCGAGGAAAAGGCAGGGGGGATGAAGGGAGGTCGGACGTTGATTGAAAATTCCTCGATAGGGGGTATGGATGGCCCTCATCCGATTTTTCTGGATGTCGTCGGTAAAGTGTCCGCCAAGTTTAAGGTGCCACCAGACCGGATATTGGACGGCCGTCGCGACCGTCTTACGTCATGCGCACGACGGGAGATATTGAGAGAGTGCGTGAGGGATCAAGGAATGGCTCAGTCTTCCGTCTGCAGATGGCTCGGGATTACGGAAGCGGGCGGTTCCTATCTCCTGAAGGCAGCCAACCATGCCGATGAAAAAATGTTAAGCGTGACCGCGGATTAAAAAGTTTAAGAACGTCCCTGGGGTTAAGTTATTTTCCGGCTGACGACGATGAAGGCGGAGTGGGAGAACATCCACTGGACGGGGCGCACGGACTGGCCCTTCACGTGCCAGGGGCGATGGATCACCTCGAAGACCTCCGGCTCCGTGAACGATCCCTGCTCCTCGACACGATCGACCATCTGCTTGACCTGGAGCGTGGAGGGCAGGTAGGAGAGCAGGATCCCCCCCGGCGTGAGCGCCTGGGCGGCGTGGGGCACGACGCGCCACGGCTCCGGCAGGTCCAGAACGACACGGTCCACTTCCTTCTCGTCGATCCCCTCGTAGATATCGCGGACCTTGATCTCGTGGTTCGGGCACTCCCCGAGGAACCGCGTCACCGTCTTCCTGCCGCTCTCGGCGAAATCCTCCCGCACCTCGTAGGAGATGAGCCGCCCGCCCGGCCCGACCGCCTCCAGCAGCTTGATCGACAGTGCGCCCCAGCCTACGCCGGCCTCGACGACCGCGGCCCCGGGAAAGATGTCCGCCCAGAGAAGGATTGGCCCGATGTCCTTGGGGTAGATGATCTGGGCGTGCCGCTTGAGGTTCAGGATGTACTGGTTGAACGAGGGCCGGAAGATGCGGTAAACGGTTCCCCTCGCCGTCCACACCCGGCTGCCGTCCGGCTTGCCGATGATGTCGTCGTGGAGAATGTTCCCCTTGTGCGTCCCGAAGGGCTTCCCCGGCGTGAGGGTCAAAAGGTGCTCCTCGCCCTTCGGATCGACGAGGATGACGTCCTCTCCCGCCCGGAATGGCCCCGTCGGATTTCGACCGCCCATCACCCGCTCCTGAAGTCAGGGACGTTCTTAAAACTTTTTATCAGGGACGTTCTTGAACTTTTCGAGCACTACGAAACAAAAGTTCAAGAACGTCCCTGAAAGCCATAAAAAGTTTTAAGAACGTCCCCGGGGTTAGTAACTCGCGATTTCAACCGGCAGAAGGAGCAGACCTCCGCGTAGGTCGGCGCGCCGCAGACGGCGCACGCTCCGGGAAGGGCGGCGGCATTCTCCTCGTCCGCTCCCTCTTCTTTCCACCGGCGGCTCTCCTCGAGGAACCCCTGGTAGAACTTCCGCCGCGTACCCGGCATCTTCTCTTCGATCAGGGAGAGCGCGTCCTTGTAAACGAGAGAGGTGGCGTGTTCGCTCATCGGGCACTCCTCGATGACGTAGTCGATCCCTTTCAGGAAGCCGTACGCGGCCGTCTCCAGCTCGCTCACGCGCCACAGCGGCTTCACCTTCCGCACGAGCCCTTCCCCCGCCCCGGGAAGCAGCGGGTGCTGGCGGGACAGGTAGTCCCGGTCCCAGTGAAGGAGGTTCCCCAGCAGGCGTGCCGCCTCGTCGTCGAGGTTGTGGCCGGTGGCCACGGCCGTGAAGCCCCGCTCCGCCGCCACCCGGTTGAAGAAGTACCGCTTCACCTTTCCGCAGACGGAGCATTCCTCCTTGCGGATACTCTTGGCCGCCAGGGGGATAGGGACCCCCTCTGCGTGCAGGTCCACCACGATCGGCTCCTTCCCGCGGGTGCCGGCGTAGGACTGCACCTTTTCCCGGGAGCGGGAGGAGTACCCCTCGATCCCCAGGTCGATATAGAGCCCTTCCGTGTCGTACCCCAGCTCCATCAGGACGTCCCACAGGACGAGGCTGTCCTTCCCGCCGGAGACGCAGACGAGCACCCGGTCCCCGGGAGAAAGGAGGGAGAAGTTGCGGATCCCCTCCTCCACCTGGCGGCGGAAGAAGACGAAGAAGCACTCGGGGCAGAAGGCGGAGTGGTGGCTCGGGAGGTCGACCGCGGCCTGCGTCTTCCGGCATCGCGTGCACTTCACGGCCGGCTCACCCCCCCGACACCACGGAGAGGATGTCGATGGTCTCCCCGTCCTCGACCCG
>JACRIV010000103.1 GCA_016220005.1 Deltaproteobacteria bacterium | reverse complement strand
CGCCGGCGGAGGGGCTGGTCCCGCGACCCGCATCCCCGGCGTCGGGAGAATCGTCCTGGTGGGTCACCTGCTTCATATGTTTACTTTAGCGTTTTTTCCCCTCGCTCATACGGAATCGTTTGATTTGCGGGCTCCGGTGGGGTAATCCTGAAGCAGAAACGGGAAAAGAACCTCCCCTGAACGGTACGGAGGAAAGAATGCCCCCTTCCGCCTCGCATTCCGTTGAGATCCGCGTCCGTTTCGGGGAAACCGACCCGTACGGCGTGGCGTACTTCGCCGCCATTCTCGACTACTTCAAGCGGGGGCTGGACGAGTTCCTGCGGGGCAGGGGGCTCTCCCCCGACGCCGTCTACCGGAACCGGCAGAAGAACTACGGGTTCCCTATCGTGGCGACCCAGTGCCGGTACCGGGCGCCCGTCCGGTTCGACGACCTGCTCACCCTGCGCACCCGCCTTGTCCGCGTGGAGGAAAAGGGGGCCACGTTCGGGTTTTCCCTTTTTCGCACCGTGGACGGGAAGGACGTGCTGGCGGCGGACGGGAAGATCTCGTGCCGCGCGATCGACGCCTCGTGGAAATCGATCCCGATCCCCAAGGAGCTGCGCAAGGCGATCATCGGCCAGCCGTAAATGGGGATGTTCAAACAACTTTATCTGAAGTTCGGGGACGTTCTTGAACTTTACTTTTTCGCATTGGGGACGTTCTTCAACTTTCAGCGCTGTTTCCTTCTGGAAAGTTGAAGAACGTCCCCAATGCGTCCCTCCGCCGTAAAAAGTAAAGTTCAAGAACGTCCCCCAGATAAAGTTGTTTGAACGTCCCTGGGCTTAAAGTAAAGTTTATTACGGCTGACCGATGATCGCGGCGTCGAGCTTGCGGCGGAGGCGGGAGACCAGGGGGAAGAGCTTGTCCGGGGGAAGGTCTCTTCCCTCGACCTTGAACGTGTCGACTCCGGCCCGGATCCAAAGTGGCAGCTCCTCTTCGATCGAATAGGGGGTCCGGTCGACGGGGAGCGCCGCGCACGTCAGGAAGCACCGCCCCCCCCTCTTGGCGGAGGAGGGCGCCCCCGCTTCCCCGAGATGCGGCCGTTCGGGGATATCGCCCGCCTCCCGGGCGTAGCCGGACAGCCCGCACTTGCCCTGGACGATGAACTCCGCCCGGCAGCGGACGAACACCTCGATCCGCAGTCCGCAGGCCGCCTTAATGGCGGGGACCTCCTCCCGGGACACCGCGGTGGGCAGCACGACGGCGCTCGCTCCCAGGTCGCGGTAGAAGAGGGCTTCGGCAGGGTTAAGCGCGGAAACTCCCACGGAGGCGCAGATCGCAAGGTCCGGGAACTCCCGGGCGACGAGGGCGATCACGCCGGGGTCGGAGAGGATGACCGTTTCCACCCCTCCTTCCCGGCACCTGCGGAGGGCGGAAAGAAAGGCCGGGACCTCGGACGCACCGGGGACGGTGTTGAACGCGGCCTGGAGCTTCGCCCCGGCCCTGCGGGCTTCGCGGGCCGCGTCGTCGATCTCCTCGGGGACAAGGCCCACCAGCGGTCCCCCGCGGCAGAAGCCCCTGGCGCCGACGTAGACGGCGTCCGCGCCGGATGACAGGGCGGCGGTGACCGCCGCCCTGCTCCCCGCGGGGGCGAGCAATTCCGGGACGAGGATGGGCAGGCGGGATTCCATTCGTGGTATTATATCCCGGAACGCGATCGACTCCCGGTTCACTTCCTTGCGACCCTTCCGGCGGCCGGTGGCAACTTTTTGGTTGACTTGGGGAGATTCCCGAGTATCGTATAGTGTCGATTGTATACAAGCGATTTCCCCCGAAATAAGGAGATCATCCTTATAGCCCTTGTCTGCAACGCAGGGGTTTTCTCTAGAATAGAACGTTTAGGCGGAACCTGACAGGATGCTCACGGAATTCGCAACGGTCCTCGTGTTTATCGTGCTCGGCGCAGCCACCGTGGCGCTCATGCTCGGCGTCTCGCGCCTGCTGCAGCCGCGGAATCCCACGGCGGTCAAGCTGTCCACGTACGAGTGCGGGGAGGTGCCCTTCGGCTCCTCCTGGGTGCAGTTCAACATCCGCTTCTACGTGATCGCCCTGATCTTCATCATCTTCGACGTGGAAGTGGCGCTTCTGTACCCCTGGGCGGTCGTCTTCCAGCGGCTGGGCCTTCTCGCGTTCGTCGAGGCGTTCATCTTCATCGTCATCCTCCTGGCCGGCCTCGCCTACCTGTGGAAGGAGGGCGACCTGGACTGGGTGCGCACGATGCAGGAGACTCCGCCCCGGAAGGGGGAGAGATGAGCCACGGTCCCGCACACGGCGGCGCGGCAATGTCTCCCGCCCCGGGGGCCCTGAGCCCCGAGGCGCACGTCATGGTCGGCAACGCCGACATGTTCGTCAACTGGGCGCGCAAGTCCTCGCTGTGGTACCTGCTGTTCGCCACGGCCTGCTGCGGCATCGAGCTGATGCAGACCGGGGCCTCCCGGTACGACCTCGACCGGTTCGGCGCGGTCTTCCGGGCGTCCCCGAGGCAGTCGGACCTGATGATCGTCGCGGGCACCATTACCCACAAGATGGCCGAGCGGCTCAAGAGGCTCTACGAGCAGATGCCGGAGCCCAAGTTCGTCATCTCGATGGGGTCCTGCGCGAACACGGGCGGTCCCTTCTACAAGGATTCGTACTGCGTGGTGAAGGGCGTGGACCTGCTGATCCCCGTGGACGTCTACGTCCCCGGCTGCCCGCCGCGGCCCGAGGCGCTGATCGACGGGATCCTGAAACTCCAGAAGATCATAGAGCAGAAGAGAAACTTCGCGGCGAAGAAGGCGTAAAGGACAACGGTGGAACCCCAGGCTATCCATGACGCCGTTAAGGCGAAGTTCGGCGACGCGATCGTGGAGCTCCAGGCGGAAGGGTTCCGCCCGCCGTTCGTCGTCGTTGCCCCCGAACGGATCGCGGACGTCGCCCTTTACCTGCGCGACGACCCGGCGATGCTGTTCGATGCGCTCATGTGCCTGTCCGGCGTGGACTACAAGGACCGGTTCGCCGTCGCCTATCACCTCTACTCGATGACGCACCGGCACACCGTCGGACTGAAGGTCTTCCTCCCCCGGGAGAACCCCGCCGTGGCGAGCGTCGACGCGGTTTGGCCGGCGGCCAACTTCATGGAGCGGGAGGCGTTCGACCTGTTCGGGATCGACTTCCCCGGGTCGAAGGACCTGCGCCGGATCCTCCTGCCGGAGGACTGGGACGGGCACCCGCTTCGCAAGGACTACAAGTACCCCGAGTTCTACCACGGGATCAAGGTATGACGACGCCGGCCGAAGCGCTTCCCACCCAGGAGATGCTCATCAACATGGGGCCCCAGCACCCCAGCACCCACGGGGTGCTGCGCGTGCTCCTGCGCACCGACGGCGAGGTGGTGGTCAACGCGAAGCCCGACGTCGGATACCTGCACCGCGCCCTGGAGAAGATCGGCGAGCGGGTCACCTACGCCCAGTTCATGCCCTTCACCGACCGGCTGGACTACCTGGCCTCGATGAACTGCAACTGCGCCTGGGCGTGGGCCGTCGAAAAGCTCGCCGGGATCGAGGTCCCCGAGCGGGCCGAGTACATCCGGGTCATCGTCGCCGAGCTCAACCGGATCTCCTCGCACCTCATCGCCTTCGGGTCGTTCACGGCGGACATGGGCGCGTTCACGCCGTTCCTGTACTCCATCCGGGAGCGGGAGCGGGTCAACGACCTCTTCGAGGAGATCTGCGGCAACCGGCTGACCTACAATTTCGCCCGCATCGGGGGCGTTTCGGCGGACCTCCCGCAGGGCTTCCTCGAGAAGACGAAGGAGTTCCTCGATTACTTCGAGCCGAAGATCCCCGAATACAACAACCTCATCTCCTACAACAAGATCTTCCTCCACCGGCTGGCCAACGTGGCGGTCGTCACCGCGGAAGAAGCGGTCGCCTACGGGCTGACCGGGCCGAACCTGCGGGGCTCGGGCGTTGCGTTCGACCTGCGCCGGGACGAGCCGTACTCGGTCTACCCGAAGCTGGAGTTCAATGTCTGCGTGGGAACCGGAGAGCGGGGGCAGGTCGGCGACTGCTTCGACCGGTACATGGTTCGGATCAACGAGATGCGGGAGAGCGTGAAGATCCTGCGCCAGGCGATCGCGCAGATCCCCGAGGGGCCGGTCCTGGCCAAGGTCCCGAGGCTCTTCAAGCCGCCGGCCGGCGAGGTCTACTTCCGGTCGGAGTGCCCCCGGGGCGAGACCGGGTTCTACGTGATCAGCGACGGGACGGTCAACCCCTACCGGCTCAAGATCCGCACCGGTTCCTTCGTCACCATGAACGTCTTCGAGAAGGTGACGAAGGGGCTCATGATCGCGGATATCGTGGCGGTGATCGGGAGCTTCGACATCATCCTGCCGGAGATCGATCGATAACATGGAAGCCCTGGCCCGTTCCCTCGTCAGCGCCGTGCCCGCCATCGCCGGGGTTCCCCTGTGGACCGTCACCCTGCTGATGATGGTCCTTTCGGCGGCGGTCCTTCTGGCGTTCGCCCTGACCTTCGGGGGGCTGGGGTCGTACGTCCTGCGCAAAGTCGCCGGCGACATCCAGGTGCGCATCGGCCCGAATCGCGTCGGGCCGTACGGGCTTCTCCAGTTCCTGGCCGACGGGGCGAAGCTCCTCCTCAAGGAGGACATCATCCCGGCCAAGGCCGACCGGTTCCTCTTCATCCTGGCCCCGTACCTCGTGTTCGTGGGCTCCTTCGCCGCTTTCGTGGTCCTTCCGTTCGGCGTGGGGCTCACCGCGTCCGATCTCAACATCGGCGTCTATTACGTCATGGCGGTCACCTCCCTCGTGGTGGTGGGGATCCTGATGGCCGGATGGGCCTCCAACAACAAGTGGGCCCTGCTGGGCGGGATGCGGGCGGCGGCCCAGATCGTCTCCTACGAGATCCCGGTGGGGATGGCGATCATGCCGGCGGTGCTGATCGCCGGCTCCCTGTCCCTCCAGGACATCGTCCGGTCCCAGGGCGGGCTCCTGGGGATCTTCGGATGGAACCTGTTCCACAACCCGTTCACCTTCTTCTCCTTCTTCCTGTACTTCACCGCGGCGCAGGCCGAGACCAACCAGACCCCCTTCGACATCCCCGAGGCCGAGTCCGAGCTCGTCTCCGGGTACAACGTCGAATACTCGGGGATCCGGTACGCCTTTTTCTTCCTGGCGGAGTTCGGCGACATGTTCGTCGTGGCCGCCCTGGCGACCGCCTGCTTCCTGGGCGGGTGGCACGTGCCGTTCTTCCGCGCCGAGGCGCTGCCGGCGCTCTGGGGGAACCTCCTCTCGCTCGCCGTCTTCCTGATCAAGGCGTTCGCCCTCGTGCTCGTGATGATGTGGGTCCGCTGGACGCTGCCGCGGCTGCGCGTGGACCAGCTCATGCGGATGTCCTGGAAATACCTGGTGCCGCTCACGTTCGTGAACCTCCTGGGCGTTTCCCTGTGGCTCCTGATCTTCAAGGGCAAGGGAATCCCCGCGCTGATCGCTTCGCTGATCGGATGAGGATATGGGATTGAAGCAATACATCGCCGATATCGTGGAGGCCGTGGTCACCACCGCGAAGGGTATGCGGATCACCGCGCGGTACGGGGTCGACGCGAAGGAGGAGATCACCCAGCAGTACCCCGAGGTGCGCCGGGAGCCCTCCGAGCGCTTCCGCGGATTCCTCCACAACGACATCGCACGCTGCACCTCGTGCACGATGTGCGTGAAGGTCTGCCCGGTCGACTGCATCTCCCTGGAGGCGGTCCGCGGGGCGGACAAGAAGATGGTGCTGGCCTCCTACGACATCAACATCGGCCGGTGCATGTACTGCGGGCTGTGCGTCGAGGCGTGCCCGACCAAGTGCCTCACCCACACGAGCGGCTACGAGAAGGCCTCCGTCGACCGCGGGGAGCTCATCCTGCACTTCGTCCACGAGGACCCTGCCGAGATCAAGGCGCGCGTGGCGAAGCAGGTGGCCGAGGCGGCGGCGAAGGCCGCGGAAGCCGCGAAGGCCGCGGAGGCCGCCAAGGCGGCGGAGAGCCCGAAGATGACGGAGAGCCTGAGGCCTGGAAAGGCGGAAGGGTCCATCGTTCCCGCGGCGCCCGCTTTCGCGGCGGCCGTCGGGAATCCCGGCGGCGGGAACCCCGGGGGACCGAAGGCGCCCGACGCCGCGAAAGAGGAATGGGAGAAAAAGGGATGACGGGACCGGCGGACCTGATCTTCTATTTCGTGGCGGCCCTGACGGTGGCGTCGGCCATACTGGTGGCGACCCTCCCCAACATCATCTATTCCGCCGTGGCGCTCCTGTTTTCCTTCGCCGGGGTGGCAGGCCTGTACGTGTTCGTCTCCGCGGACTTCCTCGCCGCAACCCAGGTGCTGGTCTACGTCGGGGGGATCCTCATCCTGATCCTGTTCGCCGTCTTTCTCTCGAACCGGATCTCCACCGTGAAGATCTCCAACCCGGTGCACTTCAACTGGCAGGCGGCGCTCCTCTGCCTGGCGCTCTTCGGCGTGCTGTCGTACACGGCGGTTTCCACGAAATTCCCCGTCAAGCCGGGGCTTTCCTACCAGCCGACCACCGCGGAGATCGGGGAGCTGCTGATGACCCGGTACCTGCTGCCCTTCGAGGTGGCGTCGGTGCTGCTGCTGGCCGCGCTGATCGGGGCCGCGCTTCTGTCCCGCCCGGAAGGCGAGAAGGAGAGATCGGCCGACATGGAGGAACCGAAGTAAATGGGCCTGGACAAGCTGCTGGTCATCGGCGCCGCGCTCTTTTGCTGCGGCCTCTACACGATCCTGACGCGGCGCAATGCGGTGGCCGTGCTGATGGGGGTCGAGCTCGTCCTGAACGCCGCCAACATCAACTTCGTCGCGTTCTCCCATTACGTGTCCCGCGTCATCGGGGGCCAGATCTTCGCCGTCTTCGTGATCGTGCTCGCGGCGGCCGAGGCGGCCGTCGCGCTGGCCATCTTCCTGCGCCTGTACGCCACGACGGGCACCGTCGAAGTGGACACGGCCGATAACCTGAAAGGGTGAGGACGGAACCCGCAAGGAGAGGATGAACCGTTGATCCGATACGCCTACCTGATCCCGTTCCTGCCGCTCGCGTCCTTCTTCATCAACATCGCGGTCGGGAAGCGGCTTCCCCGGAAGGGGGACTGGCTCTCCATCGCCACGATCGGCGCCGCCCTCGCGATGTCGCTCGCGATCTTCTTCGAGGTCTTCCGGATCCACGACCCGAACTTCAAGTACCACGTCGTGTACCCGTGGCTCGACCTGGGCGGCCGGTTCGTCATCAAGGCGGGGATCCTCATCGACAACCTCACCGCCGTGATGCTCGTCGTGGTGTCGGGCGTGTCGACCCTGGTCCACGTCTTCTCCGTGGGCTACATGCACGGGGATCCGCGGTACAGCCGGTACTTCGCCTACCTGTCGATCTTCTCGTTCTCGATGCTGGGGCTGG
>JACRIV010000102.1 GCA_016220005.1 Deltaproteobacteria bacterium | reverse complement strand
GGGAGGCGCTACCCGGAACCTCTCCCCGCGGATCTCATGGAGAGGGCGGCGGACCCGCAGCGTTTCAAGCGGACGATCGTCAAGCCCCTCGACCCCCGGGACTGGAACATCAAGGTCGATCAATACCTGCCGCAGGGCGGCGAGGGGGCCGCCTTCCGATAAAATCCCCTCCGGTTCTTGTTGGCCCACACCGGTCCGATTTGGGTTAGAATTACCGGGAAGGCCAATGGGACGCGCATTTCCACGATACGGCGCCGCTGTTGCGGCGCTCCTCCTGCTGTTTCTCGCGGGGACCGCCGGGGCGGCGAAGGTCCCCATGTTCTCCGTGCGGATCGACGGGAAGGTCCTTCGGAAGGCGTCGGGGAAGCTGGTGCTGTCGCTTTCCGCGTTCGAGCTGGACGGCCTGCAGGAAGTCTCGCTGGAGAACCGGAAAACGAGCGAGAAACGGACCGTGCGCCTGGCTTCGGTCTACTGGGACATCTCCTATACCGAGCCCCTCCCCGAGGATTTGTACAGGTCGCTGAACCCGGACGACTGGATTCCGTACGTCGTGTGGAGCACTCCGAACAACCTGGACGCCCTTCGGGAACGGCTGTCCGCGATCTACGCGCACCAGAACGATCTGCGGAGGGAGTTGGGGCGCGCGCTCCTCGACGATGCGGGCGGGGAGATCAAGGTCAGCTCCCGCCTCACCCTGAACAAGATCGAGAAGTTCCACCGCATGGCGGCCGTCTTGGCCAAGGAGTATATGAAGAGGGCCAGGGAAAAGGACGATCTGAACACGTTCCTCTATCCACTCCAGATCCAGATCGGCTTCAACCCCTTCGGGAGCCATTCGCCCCAGTCGCAGCGGTCCGCCCTGCAGCAGGTCCGGGAAGTCATCTACTGGGAGGTGCACCGGATTCTCACCCAGCAGTTCGGGATCGAGGAGAGCCTGGTGGACTTCGTCTTCGACTCGCCCGCCAACATCCGCCGGCTCCTCCCCGTCGGGCTTAACGAAGGGGAAGACCCGTCGGACTTCTTTCCCACGATCACGCTGGGGGGCGACTCGATCGACTGCGCCCTCTACCTGCAGCGCCAGGGGTTCGGTAACGAGGTCAAGCATCTCGTCCGGCTCCGTGAGTTCCGCGATCCGTTCATTACGGACCGCCTCGTGGTCGACATGATGGTGAACCAGGGGGAGGTAGTCGGGATCCAGGGGGACAGGGTCGCCGTGTCGTTCGCCCCCCCCTTCATGACAAAGGGTGAGACGGTCTATATCATTGCCGACGAGGAGCGGAGGGAGGAGCTCCCGATTATCCTTGCCACCCCCGTGACGGAGGGGGGGTACACCCTCTCCGCCGCCCTGTCGGAGCGGCTGGTGGCCCGGATCCGGCCCGGGATGCTCGTCCGGCGCAAGTAAGGCATCCCCCCGTGCCCCGGGTCGATTTCCAGGAGATCCTCAGGAAGGCGCTGGACGATCTTCCCGGGACGTTCAGGGAGGCGCTGCAGAACCTGGCGGTCGTGGTGGAGGACTGGCCCGCCGACTGGCTCCTCGACGAGCTGGGGATCCCCGAGGACGACACGCTCTACGGGTTCTATCACGGGGTCCCCCTGCCGGAGCGCTCGGTCTCCCTCTCCGGCAATCTCCCGGACAAGATCTCGATCTACCGGGGCCCCCTTGAAGAGGATTTTCCCGATCCCGCCGAGCTCCGGCGGCAGATCCGGCTGACCCTTCTCCACGAAATCGGCCATTACTTCGGAATGGACGAGGAAGAGCTCTCCCGCCTGGGGTACGAGTGAGAACCCAACCATGAAAGATAGGATAGTAGACGCCATGCTTCGAGAAAGGGGTTTGGGCGATGCTTCTTCTGCGACGTGTCTTCATCGACGGGCCTGACCGCCCCGAACTGGTTCTCCTCCACTACGCGGCCGGTTCCGAAGACTCTCCCGGC
The DNA here is from genome assembly GCA_016220005.1 of Deltaproteobacteria bacterium. Lineage (GTDB taxonomy): Bacteria > Desulfobacterota > Deferrimicrobia > Deferrimicrobiales > Deferrimicrobiaceae > JACRIV01. Next base: position 12,801 of record JACRIV010000102.1, on the reverse strand, counting down.
GCGGCGGCCGCCCGCGGCTCGCTCATCGTGCCGTCCACGGCCGAAGCGGGCAGGCGGGAGGCGCGCCTCTTCCTTCCCGACCCGCCGCCCGGCAGGCGCCTCCGCGTCCGCTACTTCTTCTCGACCGTCCGGGGCGGAGCGGAGTGGTTCTCCCCCGCCTACGATCTGTCCGTTCCGGGGGAGGAGACGGCAGGGGACCTCTCCGCCGTCGAGGAAGCGGCGGGGGGGAACCTGCGGCCCGCTCCGGGGTGCGGAATGTTCCGGCTCCTGCTGCCGCTTCGGGAAGGGGAGCCCCGGACCGGCACGGTGCGTTTCGGCTTCGGGGCGATGCGGAAGAAGCCCTCGGCGGAACTTTGCAGAGCGGCGCTTCCCCTGGACGGCGCCGCGCCCGTCGTCGAGGCCCCCGAGGCGCTCTCGGTGCTCAAGAACCGGCCCATGCCCTACTTCCTGTACCACATTACCGACGAGCGGACCGGGCTCGTCGCCGACAAGATCAACTGCGCCAGGCTCACCCTGAAGGACGAGGAAGGGGACGTGGTCTGCGCCCGTCTCATCTGGGCCGATCCGTCCTGGACCGCCCGGAACATCACCGTGATGGAGGTCAGGAATTACGCCTCGCCCGAGGGGAGGGCAAAGGATTACTTCTTCGCGGAAAACCGGGAGGCGTTTCTCGCGGAACGGTCGGAGGAGCTCGCTGGGCATCCCGTTCCCCGGACGTTCGAGGCGTTCGTTTTCGGCGCCGCGGGGAGCGTCGTCGAGTACTGCTTCCAGGTTCTGAAGAGGCGGCCGGACCGCTCCGTTGCCGCCGCGTGGCGGAACCGCGACGGAAGGAACTGGACGGTGACGCTGTAACGCGCGGTCCCCTGCCGGTTACGGCCGGATTTCCCGGAGCGCCCTCAGGATCTCATCGATCTCCCCGTCGGTCCCGACGGTGATGCGCAGGCAGTCGGAGAGGCGCGGGGTATCGAAGAACCGCACAAGGATCTTCCGTGCCTTGAGCGCCTCGTACACCGGCTTGGCCGTTTTTCCTCCCGCCCTCCGGGCCAGGACGAAGTTGGCCTGCGAGGGGAACGGCTCGAAGCCGACCGCCGGGAGCTCCGCGACCAGCCGCTCCCGCGTCTTCCGGATCGCGGCCGCGTTCCGCTCCATCCAGGCGACGTCCAGCATCGCCGCCTCGCCCGCGGCGATGCTCAGGCGGTTCAGGTTGTAGGAGTCCTTCACCTTGGAAAGCCCCTCGACGATCCGGGGGTGCGCGAAGCCCAGCCCGATCCGCATTCCCGCCAGGGAGAACGACTTCGAGAAGGTCCGCAGGACGATCACGTTCTCCCGCTCCCGCGCCAGGGAGAGGGCCGTCTCCTCCGCGAAGTCGGCGTACGCCTCGTCGATGACGAGCAGGCCCGCCGCGCGGTCGGCCAGGCGGGAGAGGACGGAAAGCGGGACGGCGGTCCCGGAGGGGGAGTTCGGGCTCGCCACAATGACGACCCTTGCCCGCGAGCGGAAGAGGGCCCCCGGCAGCGCGTAGTCCGCCGGATAGGGGATGCCGATCAGCCTTCCCTCCTGTATCCGGATCAGTGTCTCGTACAGCGTGTACGTGGGGACGGGACAGCACAGGGCGTCCCCCTCCCCGATGAAGGCGCGGGCGATCATGGCGAGCAGCTCGTCCGACCCGTTCCCCGCGATCACCTGCGAAAGGTCGAACCCGTAGGTGAGCGCGGCCTGGCGCCGCAGGCGCGTGGAGTCCGGGTCGGGGTAAAGGCGCAGGGCGTCTTTCGCCTCCTCGAGGATCGCCCTGCGGACCTTGGGCGAAGGCGGGTAGGGGTTCTCGTTCGTGTTGAGCTTGATGAAACCGCCCTCCTGCGGCTGTTCCCCCGGCCGGTACCCTTTCATGCGGGCGACGTTTCTCCGGAACACGACGCTCATCCTTGCGACCCTTTCCTCCCGGAGAACCGCGCCCCCAGCCTTCGAAAGGATGGCAGCGAGCGGGTGACCGTCTCCGGGGGGACACAGAAGGCGATGCGGAAGTGCCCCTCCCGGCCGAACCCGCTTCCAGGGACGACGAGTACGTTCTCCTCCCGGGCCGCGGCGACGAACTCCATCTCGTCTTCGACCGGGGAGCGCGGGAAGAGGTAGAACGCCCCGCCGGGAGGGACGACGGAGAACCCGGACTCCGTAAGGACTGAGACGAGCGCGTCCCGGTTCCGTCGATACACCGAGAGATCCGCCTCCGCATCCTGGAAGCCCGCGACCGCCCGCTGCATGAGGGAGGGGGCGTTGACGAAGCCGAGCACCCGGTTGCAGAAGACGCACGCGTCGGCCAGCTCCGCCGCGTCCGCCGCCCGGGGGCTGACCGCGAGGTACCCGATCCTCTCTCCGGGAAGGTTCAGGTCCTTGGAATGGGAATAAGCCACCAGGGTGTTCCGCAGCGAGACGGCGGGCGGAGAGAACGTGGTCCCGGGATAGACGATCTTCCGGTAAGGCTCGTCGGAGAGGACGTAGATCGGTCCCTTCGTCCGCTCCTCCCCCTCCGCAAGAACATGGGAGAGCGCCCGCAGGGAGTCCGCCCCGTACACCGCGCCGGTGGGGTTGTTGGGGGTGTTGAGGATGAGGGCCTTGGTCCGGGAGGAGAGCGCCGCCCGGACCGCCTCGAGGTCGAGCTGGAAATCCCCTCTGGACCGGGCCACGACCGGGACCCCGCCGGCGTTCCGGATGTAGAAGAGGTACTCGACGAAATAGGGGGCGATCACGACGACCTCGTCCCCGGGGGACAGGATCGCCCGCAGCGCCACGTTGAGCGCCCCGGCCGCCCCCACGGTCATCACGATCAGCCCCGAGGTGAAGGGGAGCCCCGTCGATTTTTCCAGCGATTCCGCCACCCGTTGGCGGACGTCCGGGAAGCCGGCATTCGGCATATACTTGTGGAGGTCCGGGGGAGGATCCGCGGCGAGCCGGGCGATCTCCTGCGCGAGGGGGACCGGAGGGTCCCCGAAGGGGTTCCCGAGGGTGAAATCGAAGACCTTCTCCACCCCCTTCTTCGCCTTCAGAAGCGCGCCTTCCTCGAACATCTTCCTGATCCACGAACCGTTACGGATCGCTTCCCGGATCTCGGGGGCTGCAGGCATCGCTTCTCCTCGCACCGTTCGGTGTCCTTCACCATACGTCAACGGGAGCCGGGATTTCAAGGCGATATGCCGTTGAAAGCTTTGAATGTATGCCATAAAGTAGAAAAGATACGCGCGTCGTCTGCCGAATATTATAGTAGATGGGGGAGATTCCATGAGAAGCGCCCGCTGGATGTGGTTCTTCGCTCTGGTCTTCTGGTGGAGTCTGTCCGGATGCGTTACCGGGAAAGCGCTCTACCTGCCCGGAGGCCTGTCCCGTCCGCCGGCGGCCGGTCCCGCCGCCGCAGCGCCCGGCGGCCCCTCGGTGGCCGTGCTCGATTTCACGTGGGCGGGCTCCCGGTCCCCCGAGATCGGACGCGATTACGACCAGGTCCGGCCGATCGTCTGGAAGGGGGCGCCCGGCCGCTCGATGGCCGACCTGATCGCCCGGGCCCTGGAGGAGAAGGGCATTCCCGTGGTGCGCGTTTCCGGAGAGTCGGAGGCGCCTCCAGGCGTGCCGGCAAGGGTCTGGGGGCGGGTCGACGAGTTCCGGGTGAACGTGAAGCGCCAAGGTTCCGTGAAGGTGGAGGCGGAGGCCTACGTGGCCCTGACGATCTACGGCGCGGGGCCGAGCGCGCCGCCGGGGTGGAGAAGCGTGGCCACGAGCAATTTCTGGTACACGGATCCTCTTTTCATCACCCCGGAGGGGGTCCTCCGTTCGGTCAACAGTGCGGCCAACGCCGTGGCCGAAGAGGCGGTCCGCCGCCTCATGGAAGCCGGGATCGTGGCCACGCCGACTAAAGGTTTCATCGGGAGGGAAGGGACGGAGCGGAAGCCGTGATCTCCATCGATTGGAAGGGAACCGTTCCCGCGCTGTTCGTCGCCGTTCTCCTCCTTTTTCCCGGTTGCGATTCCACCTCCCGGAAACAGGTGGAGGTGTTGTCCGCGCCCTCCCCGGGCAAGAAGACGGTCCGGGCGGCCGCCTCCGACGAGCTCCACATTCACTTCCAGAAGGTCGCCGAGGCGTATTCCACCCGGCACGACATCCAGTTCCAGATCTCCCAGACGCAAGGGATCAATATCCCCGAACTGGTCGAAAAAAAGATCGTGGACATCGGGGTGACCTCGCGCGGCTTCTCCCCGGAAAAAAAGGGCTCGAACCTGAGCTACGTCCCCTATGCCTTCGACGGCGTGGCCTTCTACGCCTCCAACGACGCGAAGGTTCGGGCCCTCTCGCTCGACCAGGTCCGGAAGATCCTCTCGGGCAGGATCACCAACTGGAAGGAGGTCGGGGGGGCGGACAGGGAGATCCGGGTCCTCGACCGCCCGGTGTATTCGTCGACGCGGATCGCCATCGCCTCCTCCCTTTTCGCCGGAAACTTTCCGACGACGAAAGCCGCGCTCACCTTGGAGACGAGCGAGAACGCCTATCACGCGCTGAAGAGCCTCAGTTCGTACCTTGCGTACGGGCCGATCTCCCGCCTGATGGTGGAGCAGTTTCCCGCCGTGCCGCTCGTCATCGACGGGATGCCCGCCGCGATCACCAACGTCCCGTCCCGGAAGTATCCCGCCAGACTCGAATACGGCCTCCTTTTTCCGAAGGATGCCCCCCGGCACGTCATCGATTTCGCGAATTACCTCGCCTCGGTGGACGGGATGCACCGGCTCGCATCCCTCGGGCTGATCCCGGCGGCCGGTAATCTCTCCCTCTCCTCGTGCCACTGCAGGGCCACCGAGGGACTGTTCGCCCCCACGCGCAAGTCTCCGCTGGCAGGCAATCTCACCATCGCCGTGGTGCCGGAGCTGGGGGCGATCGAGCAGGAGAAGCGTTACTCGGGGATCTGCCAGACGATCGCGGAGGAGATGGGTGTCCGGACGCAGTTGAAGCACATGGAGTCGTATGGAAGCGTCCTCCGCGAGTTCGAAGAGGGGAGGATCGACGCCGCGTTCGTGGGCAGCCTGATCTACGGGCGGCTCCACGAAAGGCTGGGCGTGGTGCCGCTGGCCCGCCCCGAGTCGGAAAATGTGTCCTTTTACAAGGGATTGCTCGTCGTTCGCAATGGCAGCGGGGTCCGGCATTTCTCCGACCTCCGGGGCAAGTCGTTCGCGTACGTCCCGAACACCTCGGCGGGAGAACTGTTCACCAGGCTTCTGCTCGCCAAGGGTCCGAAAGTCGGGGAGCGGCAGTTCTTCTCGCGGGTCGTGAGGGTCTCCACCCACACGGACGCGATCAACCTGGTGGCGGAAGGAAAGGTGGACGGCGCCGCCGTGAAAGACCTCGTCCTGAAACGGATGACCCTGCAACGGGAGAAGGGCGGTTCCTACTCGCTGAAGGACCGGATCCGCATCCTGGAATCTTCCGTCCGCTTCCCCGAAAACGCCCTCGTCGTCAGCCCGCTGCTCGACCCGAAGCAGAGGAGCCGCCTGCGCGACATCCTCCTCGGGTGTGACCGGACGGAGGCGGGGCGCGCCGCGCTCGAGTTGCTGGGGGCGGACCGGTTCGTCCCGACGTCTGACGAGGATTACGCCAGGATGTACGACATGGCGCAGGAAGCCGGCTACTCGTTCGGAAAGAAGTGATGATCCCGTTCTCCCGATTCCGTCACAGCATCACCTTCCGCATCACCGGGGTATTCCTCCTCCTTCTCCTTCTGACGGCCATCGGGGTGATCCTCTCCATCCGCCATTTCGTCAAGCGGGACCTGCAGGAGGGGACGCGGCACGAAATGCGCGACGCGATGGGTCGCCTGGAGTCCGAGCTCTTCCAGCTCCGCAGCGAGCTGTCCCTGTTCGCCCAGCTCTCGGCGGGGGCCGCCGCGATAGAGGAGCAGGGGTCGAACCTGGGAGGGGCGGCGGCCATGCAGATCACCCTGGTCGAGCAGGCGCGCCTCCGCGGGATCGAGATCGATACGTTCATGTCGAACCACCGGACGAACGGCCCTTTGACGGAGGTACTGGAGCGGGCGTTCGCGGGGATCCCCACCGTCGATTACGTGATCCAGGGAGGAGGCCCCGGGCGCCTGCACCTGGTAGCCGCCGCTCCCGGGAGACGGCACGGCAAGAAACGGCAGGTCGCGACCGCGGCCCTCTCCCTGGGGCGCGAGTTCCTGCGCCGGAAGCGGGCAAGCCTGGGCGGAGAAATCTCCCTGCTGGGGAAGGGGGAAGTCATCGCCACCTCGTCCGCCTGCCAGGAGTGCCTGGAATGCCTGAGGAAGATCCTCTTCGACAGCCGGCAATGGTTCCTCCTGGAATCGGGGAAATCGGTCTACTTCACCTTCGACTGCAAGCCCGAATCGCAAGCAGGGGTCGCGACTCCGTTCAAGACCTTCGACGGGAAGACGGTCGCCGCCGTCATCTTCCGCTCGCGGGCGAACGAGGAGAAGGCGTTGTACCATACGACCCTGGGCGTCACGGGAGGAAGCCTGGCCTTCTGCGCCGCGATGGGAGCGGCCTTTTTCCTGCTGTCGTCCCTTGCGTTTCGTCCCCTCACGGACCTGACCCGTCTCTCCGCGGGGATTTCGGAGGGGCGGTACGGCGAGACGGTGCAGGTGAAGGGGGAGGGCGAGGTGGCCGACCTCGCGCAGGCCTTCAACCGGATGAGCGTCTCCCTGAAGAATGCGGTGCAGGAGATCTCCGACTGGAACCGGCTGCTCGAGAGCCGGGTCGAGGAGAAGTCCCAGGAGCTGGAGAAGGTCCACCTGCGCATGGTCGAGGTCGAGAAGCTGGCCGCGATGGGGCAGCTGGCCGCGGGGGTCGCCCACGAGCTGAACAACCCCTTGAGCGGCATCATGGGGTATTCCGAGATCGCCCTCGAGCAGTTCCGGGACAAGCCTCCCGAGCGCATCACCCCCCAGGAGGTGGCGAAGATGCTCGCCTACTTCGGCCACATCGATGGGCTGTCCCAGCGGTGCCGGGCCATCATCCTGGACATGCTCAAGTTCGCGCGGCAGCACACCGAGGAGCTCAAGGAGATCCAGCTGAGCGACGTGGTCCGCCAGACGCTGGTCTTCCTGGACAAGTCGCTGACGCGGAGCAAGGTGAAGGTGATCGCCGACCTGCCCGGGGAGCTCCCCTTCATCAAGGGGAACGGGCTCCAGCTCCAGCAGGTCTTCACCAACCTGATCCTCAACGCGGCCCAGGCGATGCCCGGGGGCGGGACCCTGTCGGTCAGAACGAGGCGGAACGGGGGCGTCCTGGAGGCGGAGTTCGCCGACAGCGGCGGCGGGATCGAACCGGAGCATCTCAACCGGATCTTCGAGCCCTTCTTCACGACGAAGCCCGTCGGGGAAGGGACGGGGCTCGGGCTTTCCGTGAGCTACGGGATCGTCCAGCACCACGGCGGCGAGATCCGGGTAGAGAGCCAGCCGGGCAGGGGGTCCACCTTCACCGTCGTCATCCCGCTCTCCCCCCAGGCTTGAGAGGGCGGGACCGGAGCGGAACGCGGATGGCCCTGTCCTTTTTCGAGCGGATGGAGGATGTCTCCGTCGATGAATGGGACGGCGTCCTTTCGCGCTCCTTCCGCCCCTCGCCCTTCCTTTCCCCCCGGTTCCTGCTCCCTTGGGCGGAGGCGTTCGCGCCGGATCGTCCCAAGCGCATCGCTCGCTGGGAGCGGAAGGGACAGGTCGAAGGGTTCCTCTTCCTGTGCCGGCGCGAGAACACGGGGGGATGGGAGCTGCTGGGAGGGGAGCAGGTTTCCGATTCCCTGGGCCCGGTGGTCGCCTCCGGACAGGAAGGGACGTTCTGGGCCGAGCTCCTCCGGTCGGCGGGGGACCTGCTTTCGGAAGGCCCCCTTTGCCTGCCGAACCTGGTGGAGGGATCCCCCGCGCTCTCCCTCCTCCCGGGGATCTGCAGGGACCAGGGATTCTCCTTCGACCTCGCCGAGCTGGACCGTTCGCCCTACATCTCCCTGCCGCGGACCTTCGAAGACTACCTGGGGGGGCTTGGGAAAAAGGAACGCCACGAGCTGCGGCGCAAGCTTCGCCGCGCCGCGGAGGCGGAACCGGGGCTCTCCTTCCGCGTAACGGGGACGCCCGAGGAACTTTCCCGGGACTTCCCTTCCTTCGTGGCGCTGCACCGCATGAGCACTCCCGCGAAGCGGCGATTCATGGACGACCGGATGGAGAGGTTCTTCCGCAAGGTGGCCGAGGGGTTCTTCACCGCCGGGCAGTTGCGGCTGGCGTTCCTCCGCGGCACGCGGGGGGACGTCGCCTCCGCCTTCCAGATCGAATACGACGGCGCCCTCCTCCTGTACAACTCGGGATACGACCCCGGGTTCGGCGGAGGCGGCATGAGCCCCGGGCTCGTCCTGCTTGCCCGCTGCCTCGAGGACGCGATCCGGAGGGGCTTGAGGGAATTCGATTTCCTCCGCGGAAGGGAACGGTACAAGTACGACCTCGGCGGGCGGGACCGGATCGTGTACCGGGCGGTGCTCGGCCTCCCGGTCCGATAGTTCCGCCGTGGAACATCTCCTCGTCTCCTATCACACCTGCCCGCTGGAGGAGCCCGGCGTGGGGCTCTCGGGGGGGATGAACGTGTTCCTCCGGGGCCTCCTCCGCGGCCTGTACGCCCACGGAATCCGCACCGACGTCCTGACGCGGGGGAAGGGGCCCGTCGTGGAGGTCACCCATCCGTTTCCCGGTGTCCGCATCTTCCACGTCCCGTGCGATTGGAGGGACCCGCCCTCCCGCGAGTCCGCGTACCGTTCGCTCCCGCGGTTCGTCGAGAACGCCCGCAGGACGTTGCGCGCTGCCGCCCCCTCCGGGTCCTACGACACCGTTTCCGCCCATTACTGGATGTCCGGAATGGCAGCGCGGGAGCTGTGTTCCCCTCCGCCGTTGGTGTTCATGTACCATACCGTCGAGGCGCGCAAGGAGCGTCGGCCGGAGGACAGCGGGCGGGGACTCCTGTCCGCCAGGATGGCGGCCGAGGAGGCGTTGGCCGGGGAGGCCGACCGGGTGGTCTTCCTCTCGGAGTTCGATTTCGCGGCGACGCGGAAGCTGCTTCGGGCACTGGAGGGAAAGGGGACGGTCATCCCGCCGGGCGTCGACGACGCCTTCCGGCGTCCTCCACCCCGGGACGAGGCGAGGCGCAAGCTCGGGGTTCCGGCCGGATCCTTCCTTTTCCTTCTCGCCACCCGCGAGGACCCCGGGAAGAACCTTCCTTCCGCCGTCGATGCGTTCCGCGCGCTTCGCGGGGAACGAGGGGGGCGTTCGCTTCGGCTCCTCATCGCGGGCCAGCGTCCCGCCCCCGCGAGCCTTCCCCCGGGGGTCCTCTGCGCCGGCCCGGTCCCCCACGCGGGGATGCCTGCGCTCTATTCGGCGGCCGACGCGGCGCTCTGCCCCTCCGCGTACGAATCGTTCGGCCTGGTGCCCCTGGAGGCTTTGGCTTCCGGGGTCCCGGTGATCGTGCCCGCCGAAGGATACTGGGGGGAGAAAATTCGCGCCGAAGCGGGGGCGGGAAGGATCGCCTATGCGCCGGGGGGGCTGGCGGAGGCGATGCGGTCCCTCTGGCGGGATGAAGGGCTGCGGTCGCGCCTTGCCGAAGGGGGGACGCGGCTCGCCGGCCGGTTTACGTGGGAGAAGTGCACGGCGTCGTGGGCGCGGCTCCTGTCGAGCGCCGCCAGGCCCGGTAGTCGGCGATGAACTCCTCGAGCTCTCTCCGCGCCTCGTCGTCGGGCAGTTGGACGGGAGGGTGCTTCATGAAATAGGCCGACGGGGCGAGAAGCGGCCCGGAAAGCCCCATGTCCCTCCCGAGCCGGCAGAGGCGGATGGCATCGATCCCCACCCCCGCGCTGTTCGGGGAGTCGGTCACGGAGAGGCGCAGCTCCACCTCGATCGGCAGGCCGCCGAACCCTTCCCCCTCGATCCGCAGGAAGCAGAGCTTGTTGTCCTTCTGCCAGGGGACGTAATCCGAAGGGCCGATGTGGATGTCCTCGTCGGCGATGGGATGGGTCAGCACCGAGGTCACCGCTTCCGTCTTCGAGATCTTCTTGGATTGGAGCCGCTGCCGGGAGAGCATGTTCAGGAAGTCGGTGTTCCCCCCCGTGTTGAGCTGGTACGTCCTGCGCACCCGGATCCCCCGCTCGGAGAAGAGGCGGGCCAGCGCCCGGTGCACGATCGTGGCGCCGAGCTGCGACTTGACGTCGTCCCCGATGATCGGGATCCCCCGCTGCCTGAACCGTTCCGACCACGCAGGGTCGGAGGCGATGAACACGGGGATGCAGTTCACGAGGCTGACGCCCGCCGCGAGGCAGATCTCCGCGTAGAAGCGGGTGGCCCGCTCGGAACCCACGGGCAGGTAGCTCACGAGGATCTCTGCGCCGGAGTCGCGCAGCGCCGTCTCGACGTTGCACGGAGGTTCGTCCGAGGGGAGGAAGGTCTGGTCCTCCGGGTAATCCCGCATGTGGGGCGCCAGGCCGTCGAGGACAGGCGCCATCCGGACGACCGGGCCGCCCGCGGACATGTCGGAGACGAACCGCTTCGTGCAGTTGGGGGCCGCGAAGATCGCCTCCCCGACCGGCCGCCCCACTTTCCGGCGGTCGATGTCGAAGGCCGCCACGATTTCGATGTCGCCGGGCAGGTACCCTCCGATGTCGCGGTTCATCAGCCCGGGGATGATGCCGCCGAGTGCGTGCTCCGGGGCGTTCCGGTAATATTCGATCCCCTGGAGCAGGGCGCTGGCGCAATTTCCCACGCCCGCGACCGCGACCCGTATCTTAGACATCCGTCAAGCCTCCTGGATTTTCGGCCGGTTTTGCGCCCTTCTTGGATTCCTTCGCGCCGGAGACGGTTTCGCTCCCCCCGGCCGGCAGCGGCTCCCCGCATTTCCAGCAGCGCGGAGGCGGTTCCGCGACGGCAATCCGCTCGGACGACACGAAGTTCTGGGCGGCGCACCCGGCGCACGAGACGATCATCGGCGCCATTCTACCCCGTCTCCCCGCGGTTTGACAAAGAAGATTCCGGGAAATAAGATGAGGCGATGCAGATAGAAAAGGGGATCGACAAGATCGTCAAGACGGTCCGGATGATGATCCTCGACCAGCCCGGTTTTCTCGGCAGGGTCGCCTCGGCGATAGGGGGCGCGGGCGGCAACATCGGAGACATCCGGCTGGTCGGCTACGGCCTCGAGTACAACACCCGCGACATCACGGTCTTCGTGGACGACGACGCCCACCTCCAGGCGGTGCTGGAGGAGGTGGGGAAGGTCGAAGGGGTCATCATCTCCGACATCATCGACCCCGTGCTCGAGCTCCACAGGGGCGGCAAGATCAGCGTCAAGGCCCGCATGGCGGTCGACAGCATCTCCGTGATGCGGAAGATCTACACGCCCGGCGTGGCCAAGGTCTGCAAGCTGATCCAGCGCAAGCCGGAGCTGGCCTACGACTACACCGCCATCGGCAACACCGTGGCGATCGTGACCAACGGGACGGCGATCCTGGGCCTGGGGGACATCGGGGCCGTGCCCGGCATGCCGGTGATGGAAGGGAAGGCGGTGCTGTTCGACGCTCTCGTGGGGATCAACGGCGTGCCGATCCTCATCCAGTCGAAGGACACCGAAGAGATCGTCCGGACGGTGGCCGCCATCGCCCCCACGTTCGGCGCCATCAAGCTCGAGGACATCAAGGCGCCGGAGTGCTTCGAGATCGAGGACCGGCTCGACGCGATGCTCGACATCCCGGTCATGCACGACGACCAGCACGGCACGGCGACGGTCGTCCTCGCTGCGCTCCTCAACGCCAGCAAGTACGTCGGCATGCAGGTGAAGAACGACACCGTCGGGATGGTGGGCCTGGGCGCCGCGGGCATGGGGATCTCGAAGCTCCTGATGGCCTACGGGGTCCGGAAGATGCAGGGGGCGGACATCAACCCGACCGCCAGGGAGATCTTCGCTGCGGCCGGCGGAAAGCCGGTGACGCTGCCCGAGATCATGGAATCGTCCGACATCGTCATCTGCACGACCGGAGTTCCCGGCCTCATCAAGAAGGAGATGATCCGCAAGGGCCAAGTGATCCTGGCGCTGTCCAACCCCAAGCCCGAGATCGCCCCCGAGGAGGCGCGGGCCGCGGGGGCCTCGTTCGCCGCCGACGGCCGCGGGGCCAACAACGCGCTCGCTTTTCCCGGCCTCTTCCGGGGCGCCCTGAACGCCAGGGCGCGCAAGATCAACAACCGGATGAAGATCGGCGCGGCCAAGGCCATCAGCGTGTTCGCGGAGACGGGCGAGCTGGTCCCTTCCATCCTCAACATGGAGATGCACGCGAAGGTGGCCGAGGCGGTGGAGCGCGCGGCGTTCGAGTCGGGCGTCGCGCGGACCCGGGGCGAGGAGCTGGAAGAGACCTAGCTAGGTACGCCCTTCGTTCCGTACCCACCGGCGGACGTAGAACGCGGCCAGGAGGAGCAGCAGGGCGACGGCCAGGGCCGCCAGGGAGATGTACAGCGCCGGGATCCCTGTCCTCGCCGGCACGATCGTGCGCGATATGGGAAGCTCGATCATGCGAACGGACGGTGCGATATCGGGAGTGGGTATCTCGTAGGTCAGGGCGACCTCGGCGGTGGCGGGGCTCGGGCCGCCGACCGGGAAAACGTGGGTGATCTCCCGCGTCTCCTTCGGCCCGATCCGGTTGTCCTTCAGGACCTCCCGCCCGGCCGTGAAGATCTGCTCCGGCTTCTCCAGCGGTTTCCCCGTCCCGTCGCCGACCACCTTCTCG
>JACRIV010000014.1 GCA_016220005.1 Deltaproteobacteria bacterium | reverse complement strand
CGACAGGGGGATCCCCTTCACGATTCCCATGTCGAAGGAGGATTTGCCGCCGGCCCCCGCAACCAGCTCCACGTTGACCTTGTCGCCCCCGACGAGCTTCCCCGAGATCCCGGCGACCTTGAAAGAGTCGTCGGTGACGGAGGAGATGGCGCTCTTCCCCAGGCCCTTGGGCAGTTCGTCAACCAGGACGACGAAATTCGAGAGCACGGCGTTGGAAAGGGGAGATGTCCCTCTCCCGGGGGCTTCCGGCACGCTGTTGATCCCGAGACGGATCAGCCGGGTCCGGGAGAGCAAATCGGCGAAGGGACGGGAGAAGAACATGGGAGGCCAGTTCCGGGACGCCAGGTCCCGGTTGATCTCTTCCCGCGGATCGGGAAGGATCCGCCCCGCCGTGGGATCGGGCAGTTTCGGGCTGGCGTCGACGGGCCTCCCGTCGACGAAAAGATTGTACCGCTTTGCGTCGTCGTCCCAGGTCAGGTCGACGTGGATCCACCGCCCCGGGGGAACCTCCCGGTCGAGCACGATCCATGGACTCCAGAGCCCCAGGCTGTTGGCGTAGTAATGCCCTCCCTTCAGGGCGATGGCGGGAAACCGGGGGTCGAAGGACGAGGTCCAGGTCACCTGGAAGAGAAGGAGATTGTTCCCCTCGGGGTCCTTGAGGGCGAACACGGACCGGTAATCCGTCGGCGCGTCGCCGGCCTTCCGCTGCAGGTCGAAGGAGATCGCTCCCCGCCGCACGGTATTGTCGAAGGAAACGGGCAGATCGATAAAGGACGGGTTGTCCACTGCGAATCCCGGAGAAGTGTGGGTCCATCCCTTTCCCTTGGCGTCCCGGCCCGGCACGATCTCGGACCCCGGCGCGGGCGCGACGTTGTCGAAGGTCTCGCGAGCCAGTTCGCGCGCATCCACCATCGATGGGGCGAGCCACGTCCCGACAAGGAGAAAAACGACCATGGCCCCCATCCATTTTTTTACGGCAGCGCGTTCTTTCATCTCGTCCAATCCACGATAATTCCCACAAGTTAATACGCCTTTGTTCATCCCGTGTTACAGCTTGTCGCCGCGTTGCCCGGTTCCCAAAAAACCCCCGGCCCGACATTTTTTCCGATGCACGGCTCTCCCGTAGACAGGGAGCCGCGCCTTATTGGGTCTGCATCGGGGCGAGGATGTTCCACCCCCGCTCCGTTCCCTTCTTCCGATGGCAGTTCCCCGGTCCCCGCGTCCAGTAGGTGCCCGGTGCGTTCGGCCCGACTCTCCCGCCGTTCCCCGTCCAGTTGGCCAGCCCGATATCGAGGCAGTTGGTCACGAGCAGCGCGGGCAGCCCGGAAGAGTGAGGCGAGTGACACTTGGAGCAGGTGAACCGGTGGGCCGGTTTCGGCGGCGTCGCCCCGCCGTACCAAGTGGCATAGCCCGCCCCCCTCGTCGTGCTCCCCGGCGTCCCACCGTACCATCCGCTGTTTTTCGGAGGACAGTTGGCCCCTCCCGAGTCGCACGGCTGGGGAGGGCCGAAGATGTTCCACCATGCTCCGACCCCCTGGTCGTTGCTGCTGTAGCCGACGTTTTTCCCCCACTGGGAGACGTTGACCCCGTCCTGCATCTGCATATACTTGTTGGTCCCCCCCCGACGGGCATCGAAGAGCTCCGACGCGTTGGAGCCGGTCCCGCCCAAGGTGGAGTTGCTGTGCCCGTTGGTCCCCAGCCAGAGCTTCTTTCCGGTGTAAAAGTCCATGCCGTCCACGCTCGTGGCGTGGCACAAGGCGCACAGCCCGTACACCGACGACTGGGTGAGGCCGGTCGCCGGGTCGCCGCTGTTGTTGTCGATGAAATAGCCCCCCTTCACGTTGGTGGTCGTGTAGGTGAAGGCGAAGAGGCGCGGCGTCCCCTCGGAAAAGACCTGGCCGGTGGTGTTCGCCCGGAACCGGTTCCCGTACGCGCCGGCGCCCTGGGTAGGACCTCCCGTCGTAGGATAGAGGTAGCCCGAACGGGGGGGCATGTCGGGCGGGTACGGGTTGCTGATGAAGTTCCCCCTCAGGTACGGCGTCCCCGACTTCGTCTCCTTGTTGGCCGTGTTGAAGGGATCCTGGGCCTTGTTCAGGTCGTGCACGTCGTGGCAGTACGAGCAGCGGATCGACGACTTGTTCTCGAGCGTGGGGGCGGTGTAGTTGACCGTATTGTCCGCGTTGACGTTCGCGGCCACGCTGGAGGACTGCCCCGCCGGATCGAGGTTGGCCGAGTGCACGGAGACGATGCGGCGCTTCAGGCCCGGGTCGGCGGCCGTTCCCGCCCCCCACCAGTACTCGTCCCTCCAGTACCCGGACGTCCAGTCCTGCACCTTCGTGGCGTACGCGCTGTCCCAGATCCAGCCGTAGTCGAAGGCGGTCGGCGTCCCGTCGTGCTGCGTCGGGAACTGGACTTTGGGGAACCCGGCCAAGGCGACGTTGCTGTCCCCCGGCCCCCACTCGCTCACGTTGTTGGCCGCGTTCTTGTGGCAATTCCAGCAGATTTCGGCTTCCGTCGCTCCGGTGGTCGCCGACCCGCCAAGACGGATGCCGTTGTCCACCGCGTAGTTTTCGAGCCCCAGCCTCTGGGCCATGTTCGTCCCCGAGAGCCGGCCTGACGGGTCGGTCCAGCTCGTCGGAGGCATGGGCGCCTGGACCGGGCCGCCGTGCCCGCTGTGGCACTTGTTGCACTGTGCGTTCCAGTCCGTCGAACCGCTGAATGCCGGTTCGTTCTTCAGGGCGACAAGGTGGGAGCCGTATCCTCCCTGGACCGTTCCCGGTGGAACGGGAGACCTGTTCCCGCCCGGCCAGACGATCGTCGGAGCGTTGTTGTCGAGTTTGCCGGAGTCCCGGTGGCAGTCGACGCACTTCGCCTCGAAGTTGCTGCTGTGGGTGTGGCATTGCGTGCAGCGGGTGCCAAGGTTGTGACTGCTGTCGTAGGTGGATGTGTTGAAGTGGGCGATGCCCGTGGCCGGGTCATGACACGCCTGGCACAGGCCGTTGAATCCGGCCTTGACGTAGTCCGTCCCCGTGTAGTTTGCTCCCGCCTTGCCGAAGGCCACCGCCGCCACCGCCAGCGGGATGCCGATCCCTCCCACCCCGTTGTCGTTACGTGTCGCCACGCTCCCCTGGATCATGTAGTCGCTGGGCTCCCCGTGCGGGTCGTGGCAGTCCCAGCAGAAGGTTCCCCCGTTGTAGTTCGGGTCGGAATGCCTGCTCCCGTAATGGGCGGTCCCGATCTTCCTGGTGGCCTGGGCCTGGTAGCTGCCGCCGTAGGACGTGTCGTGACATTGCCTGCAGACGTTGTTCGCCGTCGCATGGGTGATCGCGGTCCTTCCGGCGCCGCCCTGGCCGGTGGCCAGCCGGAAGAAATTGTTCCCCGTGGTGTTGTCGATGTGCGGCTGGCCTGCATCGTGGCAGAAGTTCACGCAGTTGGGGGTGACCGCGGAGCCGTACCGACTCCCGTCGTTGGCGGGCGGGTTGCCGGAGGCGTAGTTCGAGCCGATCCTCCCGTGGCCGGTGTTGTCCCAGCCTCCCGACATCTGGACCTTGGCCATGATCCCGTTGTTGTACCAGTAATCGTCCACGTCGGTGGTCCCGCCATGGCAATCCTGGCATCCCAGGGGTCCTCCACCCCAGGCCGCGTTGTTCCCCCCGTGGCAGCTGATGGCGGTGCAGGTGCTGGGTGCTCCCGGCGTGTAGGTGAACGTGTTGTTATCCCCCGCCTGGGCGGTCTTCGAGCCGTTGACGTGGTAGGTATATCCCGTGGACGCGTTCAGGACGTTGTCGCTCGACGCCGCGATCGTAAGACCGTGGCAGGCCGAGCATTTATAGGAGGCGATGTGCCTGGCATGCGAGCCGGTGGCGATCGGGCCTGGGGAGGTCTTGCTCCCTCCGTGGCAGGTCGTGCACGTCCCCCCCGTGGCCGAGTTCCACGAGATCGTGTTGTCCACCGGCCACTGCGAAGGCGTGTTGAACGCTGCGTTGTCCGTCCCGTTGCTGTGGCAGTACGTGTTGTAACAGCGGTACGCCGCGTTATCGTACGCCCCCCCCGACTGGTCGATGGTAGTCGTCCGCAGCGTCGTCCCGAACTTCACCGTCTTGATGCCGTTTACATGGTTGTCGTGGCCCGTCCCCGCGATGATGCCGAAACCGCTGGTCCCGTCTTGGTCGTTCATCACCGTCCATGCGTGGCACTCGTCGCAAGTGAACTTGTAACGGTCGGTCGCCACATGCGTGATGTGGGCGTTGCTCAGGTTGTCCGCCCCGGCCATCGCGGCGACAGTCGAGACTCCGCGATGGCACTGGGTGCAATCCACGTCCGAAGCACGGGGCCGGTGACACTGGGTGCAGGTGACTGCCCAGGAGGGGAAGCGGTAGGCGTTCTGGCCGGGTACTCCCTTCCATGCCACGGGGTTGGCGTTGGTATGGCACCAGACGTTGCCGCACGTACCTGCCGTGTAGTGGAGATTGGAGTTGACCGCGTCGTTGCCCACGTAGGATGCTCCGCCCGCATACGATGGGGTGACCGCGCCGCCCGTGTACGGGTTGGTCCACATGTTCCTGGACAGGAACACCAGCGTGTCGTAAGTCTGGCTCGAAGCGTTGTCGGTGTACAGCACCTCCGCAGACTGCCCGGTCGCCGCGTTGGCGGGCCCGCCCGCATGCGCCGCGTCCGTATGAGAAGCGGCCTTGTTGGCATGGCAGACCTCGCACGCGATCCTCAACTTGGCGTTGAACGTGTGCGGGTGATGGGTCGCCGCGTAGGAAGCCGATCCCGTTGTCGCCCCCTGGTTCTGGTGGCACGCCGAACAGCCGACCACCGTCGCAGGGTCCCCCCACTTCGGCAGCGTGCCGGGGGTCCCGTGGCAGTAAGTCCCCGAGCACGTCTTGCCCACGTTGTCGTAGACTCCGCTCGGGTTCATGCTGTCGAAGACCACGTCCCGCACGCCGTTCACGTGTTTCGACGGCACCGTGCCGACGATGGCCCGCCCCGCCCGCGTCCCCGTGACCGTGGCGGCGTGGCACCTCGAACATTCCACTCCGCCATCGACGTGGGCCTCGTGGGAATTCGCCGTGGCGCTTCCGCCGGGGCCCGAGGGGTAATTCGGCATGCCGTAATAGATGCCGCCGCCGGTGGTGTTGTCGGTGCCGACTCCATGGCACCCGTTGCACCCCGGGGACCCGCTGTTCCACGCGGGGCGCGGGTAGTCGACGGTGCAGTCGAGCGCCATCGAGGTCTGGGCGCGGCCGGCGCTGTGGCAGTATACGTTCTTGCAGCTGTTGCCGCCGTAGCGGGCGCCGGAGCCCCATCCGCCCGCCTGGTTGGTGTTGTCCAGCTGCCCGGCGTACGTGGGGTAGGCCGGGTTGAAGTAGTTCGTGTTGTCGTACAAGCCGCCGGGGCCGTTCGGGGCTTTCGTGTACGCTCCCTGCAGGACCACCGAGACCCTGCTGTTCGTGTGCTGGTTGAGGGTAACCGCTCCCGTCCCGAACGACCCGTAATGGCAGACGTCGCAGGAGAAGGCATACACCGAGAACGAGTTCGGGGCCTCACCGGACTTCGAACCGTAGTGCCGGGGGTGGGAATCGTTCACCCCGGGGTCCGGCGCGGGGACGAAGGTGGAGGAAGCGGTCGCCGGGTACCGCGGGCTGGCGGTGTCGCTCGGCGGGAAACCGTGGCAGCCGTTGCAGGTCGCCGGAATGGAATTGTGGGCGTGGCAGGTCACGCATGACGCCTGGGGGCCGCTTCCGCTGTGCTCGACGATCGTCGTCGGCGGACGGGCGATCCGGACGTCGCTCCGGTAGCTGGTGCTGATCTCGTTGAATAAGACCGACTGCAGCGTGTCCGAAGTCCCATGGCAGGCGATGCAAAGGTTGCGGCTGTTGACGTCGCTCCGCCGCCCCGTGGGAGTCGAGTCGTTCGCCATCACCGAGCTGGCCGTGGCGGTCGATCCCAGCCGCGTGGCGACCGTGCTGCCCGACGGCCAGGTCCTGCGGATGAATGCTTGCCAGTTGGCGTCCCACGCGTGCGGATCGTGGCAGTCGCGGCACGGCAGCTTGTCCCCGTTGTCGAAGGCATCCAAGGCCGCCAGCGTCGGGTCCTGCTTGAAATAGTGCCCCCCGGTCTGGGCCAGCGGGGCCGATGTGTTCACGCCGTACGAGGAAAGCGGACCGGGCGGATTCGTCTCGTAATACCCGGGGCTCGTCTTCCCCGTCTGGGGGCCCGCGTTGTACTCCGTCATGCTTCCCAGCCCGTTCTTCGTGAAGCCGAAAAGCATGTCCTGGGGGCGATGATTGGTGCTGAAAAGGCTTAAGGCGGGAGTGCTCGGGTTCTCAAAATCGATGGAATTGTGGTAGTCGTGGCAGTCGTAGCACCGGAGGGTAGGGGGAAGGAGATAGTTGCGGCCGGTGAGGCTCGAGCGCCCGTTGGCGAGGGTGAGCTTGCTCCGGTATCCCGAGAGGTCCCGGGCCCATAACGTATCGTCCAGCGCCTTGTGGGGGATGTGGCACGGCGAACACGCGCCTCCGGGCGCCACCGACGTGGATTGCGTCCACGGCCCCGCCGTCGAGAAATCGTGCGGGCTGCCGAGCACGCCTGCCCGTCCCCCCGCCGGATGGAGAAGAAACGCCGCGACCGCGATTGCGGCGAAGAGAACCGATCCCCCCGCGAGCCGTCCGGCGGTCAGTCTTCCGGTCCTGCAGGATGCATCCGACCTTTCAGCGCGCAACACGCCAGACCCCTTCCCCCTCGAACCTCCCCGGCCGGCGCGCGCAAGGCGCGTGGCGGATCCCCCGACTCGCCCCATCCGGACAAGGAAGTCGTTCTCGCCATGCACGAGAAATAGAGACTGCTGTGCCGGAACCGCATTTTTCCATCCTATCAACTCGACAGAAAAAAACCGTAAGAATATGAATTGTTTTCTTTATTTCCTCACTACCGGGAAGTACCTTTCCGACCATGATTTGTTACAAAATTACCGAGTTATGCCACTCCTTTCATTTCATTTGCCTGCCAAGCCTTTCCTGCGCGCGGAGACCCGGCGGGCCCGTTCAGGGGAGGTCGTCGTAGAAAACCATGCGGCAGGAGGGCGGGGAAGGGGCCAATTTTCGAGGATCGCGGGTGCGGACGAAGCGCGCCTTCCCCCGCTGAACCAACCCTTCCCCCATCGACGGCTCCTTCAGGACGACCGCGCCGTCTCTGCAGGGACGGCTGCAAACCGGGACCGACGCGGAGGATTTCCCGCAAATCCAGGGACAGGCATCCGAGAGGGTGACAATGGCGGAAGGGCCGTGAATGAAGTGGAGGGGGGCGGAGTTCCCGTCGTCCTCAGCGGGGCATTCCGCGAGAGTTTCCCCCCACGGCAGGGAGTCCACGTGGTATCCCGATACGCCGAACATTTCTCGGAGATAACTCCTCGCCCGGCCGGAGGAGAAGATCCCCTCCCCGTGCCAGGACCGCCCGTCGGCGGTCAGACGGGAGGAGATCCCGATGCGGGGGCACCGCTTCTGCCCCGACAACAGCCGTCCCAGCGACAGCCGCAGCCAGGGGAAAAGATCGTGGAGGGCGAGCAGTGCGCCCCAGTCGTTCACCGCTACGTCCAGATCCGCGTCCCGCGGGATGCGGCGGAACAGGCTTACCGCCCTCCTCAGCTCGACGTCGCGGAAATAGGGAGTGAGGACCAGGAGCGGAATGTGCCGTTCCCGCGCGGCGGCGACCGCCTCCATCAGCTCCGCAGGCCCGGGCAGCAGGTGGACGCAGTACTCGCTCCCGATGGCCGCGCCGACGCCCGCCGGGAGGTTGCCGATCCGATCGCCGTCCGGTCCCGCGTAGCGGTATTCCAAGGGCATCTACGGCCTCCCCTTCTTCCTGCCGGGCGGCCCTTCTCTTGCGGGGGAGGGTTCACCCGGGCCAAACTCGGGGAAGTAGCAATTCTCCGGCCGGCACGGTCGACCGTGCATCTCCTGGAAAAGGACCTTCCCCCTCCGCGCGCATTCCGCGGTGTCCGGGGCGGCCTCCCGGCCCCATTTCCGCATGGCGCGGACCGCCTCCACGGCGGAGGTCTTCCGCTCGCTCTCGGCGCCCCGCCCCACGATTTTCAGGGCGTGCACCCCGGCGCGTTCCAGCAGCGGGACGGCGCACAGGCCGCAGGAGTAATGCCGGTCGGAGCCCTCGTACCGCTCCATCGCCAGAAGGATCTCCCTGGGGACTCCGGCGCCCGGCCCGATCCATTCCTTCTCGTAACGCAGCTCGCACGGCCAGGTCCTTTGCGGGTCGTCGTGGAGATGCGTGCAGAACCCCTCGATGTTGGGGCACCTGCCTCGCAGCCCGATGACCTCGATAGGTGTCCGTCCGGATTCGGCGACGATCCGCCCGATCTCCGCCGTGGAGAGCTCCCGCGCGAGAATCACCCGGGTCGCGCCGGCCCGCCGGAGGAAGGCGACGGCGGCCCCGTTGAAGGGTGAAAAGAGGGTGCTCGCGTGCAGATCGAGCCGCAGGAACTTTGCGTCGCGAAGGGCCAACAGCAGCGGCAGGTCGGAGACGATGACCCCCCGGACGCCCCGGCGCGCGAGGTCCACGACGAATTCCACCATCCTGGGCATCATCTCTTCGGGGACCGGAGAGGCGTTCAGCGCCAGGTAAACGGGTGCGTCGCGCAGCGCGGCTGCCCGGATCAGCGCGTCCAGCTCTTCCGGCGAGGCGACGCTTGCCTCCGCGTAACTCCTCCGGTTGCACGAGACGACGGGCCCGAACCTCTCCGACCAGAACGGAGGGACATACCCCGCGTAGAGTTCCTCCGCGCCGGCGGAAAGAAGCACCGGCACCTCCGCCGCACGGTCGACGGGGGAGAGGATCCGCATCGACCCACTCTCCCTCACCGGCCCCGTTCGACGGCGACGCCGGACCGCGTCACCCCCGAGAGGTCGCCGGCGATCCCGGTCGACGAACAACGGATCTTAGCGTGCTCCAGGATTCCCGTCGCCCCTTTCCGAAAGACGATTCCGCCCCACGGCCCCGCCGCGCAGCCGCCCGCCGTGTCGAACAGCACGGGCCTCTCCGGGACTCCCCGCACGAGGAGCCTGCCCCGCACGACGATGTCGGCCCCGACGCCGGGCTGGATCAGAATTTCGGCGCCCGGCTCCACCGTCACCGTCACCCCCTCCCGGATCACCACCGTCCCCGTAAGGCGGACGATCCCCTCCCACGAGGTCGAAACGGAGATGTCCCCCCGGAAGAAGCGTGCGTTGGGATGGGAAAGGGTAACCGCCGGAGCAACCACCGCCGAAAAAACGGCAAACAACGCGCCGATCCGGAAAGGGCCGCCAGGAATCCGGAACGATACGGGCCTCATTGGGCGGCCGCTCCCATAGCCGCCCTCGTCTCACCCCGTGACGTCACGTAGACGGCGGCGCGGTCCGTCAACGGGCACTTCGTCTCGCAGATCCCGCACCCCACGCAGAGGCTCTCGTCAATGTAGGGTTTCTTGAAGACCTTCACTTCGCCGGACAGGGTCACCCCCTTCTCTTCCTTGAGGAGGATGGCCTTGCTCCCCGTCGGGCAGTGCTCTTCGCAGACGATGCAGTCGGACTGGCCCTTCCAGGGCAGGCACCGGCTGCGGTCGATCTCCGCGAGGCCGATCTTCACCTTTTTCTTCTCGGCGAGGGAAAGCCGCCGGATGGCGCCGGTCGGGCAGACCTGTCCGCAAAGGGTGCATTTGTATTCGCAGTACCCGACCCTCGACACCAGGATGGGGCTCCATAACCCTTCCAGCCCCGCTTCGAACCACGTGGGCTGGAGGCCGTTCGCGATGCAGACCCTCATGCACTCGCCGCACCGCGTGCAGCGCGCCAGGAACTCGTCCTCCGGCAACGCGCCCGGCGGCCGGATCAAACCGGGATACGCCGCTTTTCGATGCGCCTCCAGGCGGAAGAACGGCACGGTAAATGCGCCCAGGGCCGCCGACGTGAGGACGTCCCTGCGGGACAGGTCCACGGCGATTCCTTGCCGCCCTTCCTTTCCGGAAAACCGGACGACTTCCTCCGGACAGATCGCCTGGCACTCCATGCATTCGACGCACTCCCCATGGTCCGTCGCGGTAGGGTCCCGCATGGCCCCTATGCGGCAGGTCGTTTCGCACAGGCCGCACCTTGTGCAGCCCGCTTCCGCCACCCGCCTCCGGAACAGCCCGAACCTGCCGAACAGGGCCAGGAGCGCCCCCAGGGGGCAAAGGTTCCTGCACCAGAACCGCTTCTGGTAATACTCGGCGGCAAGGATGCCGAGAAAAAGAAGGCCGACCAGCGCGGACGAGCGGAAAACCGGCTGCTCGAAGGCGAGGAAGTGCGCCTTGAGAAACCCGTAAATGGATTCGGAAACGCGGGTCACCGGCCCGAGGTTGGCCTGGTAGAGTGCGCCGAACGACTTGTGAAGGATCAGGTTCAACGCCGGAAACAGGGAGACGGTGAGCGAGCGGATGAGAATACCGATCGGATCGAAAAGGAAAACCCACTGGAGCGTGAACAGCGACGAGGCCGCCAGGAAGAACAGGATCAGGAACTTATAACGGCGCCAGGAGGGAGGAACCACGTCCTTTCGCTTCAGCGTCGAAAACAGGGTCGCGTCGACGGCGTCCAGCACGGAGCCCATCGGGCAGACCCATCCGCAGAAGAACCGGCCCAGCAGGATCGTGAGCCCGGCCACGACCAGCGCGGGCCACACCAGGCTGATGATGGCTCGCCCGGAAATCGTCGCCGCCCCCGCGACCAGGGGATCCAGCCGCAGGAAAACGTTAACCGCATACGGAAGGACGTCGTTGCCCTTGTACTCCGTGTTCAGGAAGAGGAACGCGAAGAGCAGGAATACCGCCCACTGGGAAATGCGTCGCAGAGTACGCATGGTCGCTACCGCCTCTCCCCCGGCATCCGCACGACCAGCCTGCCGGCGGCGACGTTCTTTCTGTCGCCTCTCGGTGGCGGTATTCTTCCCCGACGCCGCATCAGTTCCAGTACCGGTCCATAACGGGCGGGGAGACGACCAGGAACGGCTCGAAGAGGACCCTCCCGAGGTCCGGCTCCATCCGCCGGTCGAAGATCTTCGCCCGGATCGCGTCGGGGTCCGTCGCCCCCCACCAGTTCTGCTGTGCGGGAATGTCGGCCTTCTGCCGGTTCCCGAGCTTGAAGTCGTAGTCCTCGTTGCCGTGGATCCGGTTCTCACGGATGGTGATCCTTCCCGGGGACTCCATGACGCAGAAGATGCCCACCTTGTTCCCCGTGATGTCGTTCCGCGTAAGAACCACTTTCGAGTTCCGTTCCTCGTACCGCACGCCGTAGACGTTCCCCGTCATCCGGTTCCGTTCGAAGATCCCCTCGGCGGTCGAGAAGCGGAGGCCGTCCACGCAGTTCCGGAACCAGCAGCCGGAGACCGAGGCGCGGGAAAAATGAATCTGGACCCCGGAGAAGGCGTACTCCGAGATGCAGTGCGACAGGATGGCCTTCCGGCTCAGGTTGATGAACAGGTATTTCCAGTCTCGCGGGGCAGGATTTTTCTCCGCGGACGTGAAGAGGATCGACCGTTCGATCGTTCCTTCGGCGATGAGGTTCCCCTCGACATAGAGTTCCGAATCGCCTATGCCGTCGCCGTCCACATCGATCTTCTCGAAGCGAACGACCGTCCCCGGCAGAATGGTGAGGGTCGCCCCCTTGGGAACGACGACCGACCCGCAGATCCGTACTTCGCCGCTCCACGTCTCGCTTCCGCTCACGCCCCGGACGGGCAGCGCTTTCTCCCCGGCCGCAATGCCCCCCGGCTGCCGGGGTGCGCCGGCACAGCCCGACGACAGAAACGCAACCATGACCGAGAGGGTGGCATAAACGGCCCACCGGCTCATCTCTCCTCCGAAAGGACGCGGTCCACGACGATCACCAGCGCCTCCACCGTTTTCCCCCGAGCCGCCTCCACCGAGTGGTCCGGCGTGCCGTCGTAAAAGCCAAGCCGCTCGCCGGGCCGGGGCGAGTTCCCGAAGTTCTCCCGCGCGCCAAGGTAATAGGTGCCGGGCCGGTCGAGGTAGATCGCGAATGCCCCGTCCGGGCCGGTTTTCCCCGAGTGTCCGTAAGGGCGCTGGTGTCCGAACACCCTGTTGTCGTAGACGAAAGCGTAGACGCCGGCCTGGGGGGCGCCCGAACGATCGATCACCTTCCCTCGAAGCACCGTTTCGGTCCCCGAGGTCACCTCCGAATAGGAAAGCGGCTTCTCCTTCTCCACCATCTCGATCCGCACCCGCGTGACCGTCCCCTCCTTCAGGTAGACGGGGTTCCCCGGGAAGAATCCATAGAGGTCCCCTTTTTCCAGGGGGCCGGTCATCCCTCCCCACCCGCGGCGTCGAGCCACAAGGTAGTAGAACGATTCCGCCAGGTTTTCCACCGCGAACCTTCCGTCGGGACCCGTGGGCGGACTCATCGCCATCCCCATCCCCTTGAACATCCCGTCCGGCGAGGAATACACGTAGACGTAGCCGTTTTCTACGGGGGCGCCCCCGAACAGGAGTTCCCCTTCCAGGGCGGCGCCGCGGCCGGCCGGGGCGGCTACCGTTTCCGCCTTCGGCCTGCGCACCGCCTTCATCCCCAGCCAGCGATCCCCGCTCTCCAACCGGAGGGGGTTCTGCCCCGAGAAGGCGAAGACCGCCGTTCCTTCGAACGTCCCCTCGGCCTCGACGTAATAGCTCCCCGGCGGAACCGCCACCGAGAAGCCGCCGTCCCCGGCGCACCGGGCAGACAGCACGGCACGCCTGTCCGTCAGCGTATACCGGTCGTACAGCGTCACGGTCGCAGCCGGCACGGCCGCTCCCTGGAAAGTCACCCGCCCCGCGAGCACCGGGGTTTTCTTCGCCACGGGCACGGAAGCGCAGGCCACGAGCAGGAAAAACAGCGGCGCGCAGAAGGCGGCCGCGCCCGACCTGGGGGAGAGATGGCGCACGGTCACTTCCGCTCCACCACAACCTTCAGCGGGTCGGCAGTCATTCCCTTCGTAACCCTGACGGAGTGGCTACCGGACCCGCCGCACTTCCCGTACCATTCCCCCTCCGCCGGTCCGCCCAGCTTTTCCCGGGCCAGGAGGAAATAGACCCCTTCGTCCACGACCGTCAACTCCACGGCACCGTCGCTTCCGGACCTGCCGGAAACGTAGGCGGGGCGGCCGGTCATCTCCTCCGTCCGGTAGGCGAGGAGCCGCACTCCGGGGACCGGGGCGCCGGAGACGTCCACGATCCTCGCCCGGAGGACGATCCCCGACGGCTCGACGGAGACCCCCTCGAACTTCTCCAGCATCCCGAGGCGCCGGACGGCGTCGATCCGGATCCCGCGGCTTTCTCCTTCCGCGAAGACGACGGGGTTGCGCGTGTAGTAGCCGAAATAGTCTCCGATCTCCGTGGGACCGAACAGATCTCCGCTCCCCCGCCTCCGCGCGATCACGAAGAAACTCCCCTTGCGGACCCGCGCCCGGAAGGTCCCGTCCTCGCCGACCCGCGCGAAGAACCCCGGAATCCCCTTGAAACCGTCCGCCGGGCTTCCGTAGAAGTAGACGACGCCGGAAAGCGGCCTGCCGTTTTCGTCGTAGACCACTCCGCTCACCCCGGTGGAGATTTCGGGCGACGGGTCCTTCTCCACTCGGACCAGGTTGAAGCCGACGTTGGTCGCCCTCCCCGCCTCTATCCTGACGGGGTTCCCCCCGTAGAAGCAGAACAGGTCGCCCTCGCGCAATCCCGTGAGGGAGCCGTTTCCGGACTTGACCGCGACGAGGAAGTAATTCCCCGGCGGCAACTCCAGCGCATAGGTCCCTTCGGCTCCGGTCCCCTGCGACCGCGCCGCAGGCTCGCTCGCAAGCGCTCCCTCGAAATCGCGAAACGCAAGGACGGTCACTCCCGGCACCACCTCTCCCTTCAGCGCGACGCGGCCCCGTACGCCGGTGAAATCGCCCGCGAAGGACAGCGACGCCGCCGCGAGGAACAACGCGGGAAGGAGACGTTTCATCGGCTCACCTCAAGAGCACGCGGTCCATCCGGTACCGCTTTCCCTTGTATTCGAATTCCGGCTCTGCGCGGCCGTCGTGGATAGCGGCGACTTCCCCCCCCTTCGCCACCTCGCCGGCCAGCTCCCCCCAGTCGTTCCCGCGGAAATCGACGGTTCCCGTCAGGTCCCCCTTCTTCCCCGGAGGTCTGCCGGGTGCCCCGGCCTGCGGGCGGGGGATCGTTCCCTCACCGCCGGGGCGAAAATCCTTTCTCCCTTCCGGCCCGGCGCCGAACGGCGTCCTTTCCGGAGAATCGCGTCCCGCGTCCCCCAACTCCTCCTCCCACTGGGAGGACTGATGCCGGAGTCGCACCGCCGCGTCGCGGTTTTCGCGAAACCGGTTCCCGTGAAAGACCGGGTAGGAGGAAAACTCCACCACGACGCCGTCGCCGTTTTCCGCGATCCGGCTCCCCGACACGCTCCCCTCGGAGCGGCGGGAGAAAAGGAGGCCCACGCGGTTCCCCGAGAAATCACACCCGTCGATCTTGGGCTCCGCCATCCTTTCCGCAAGGATTCCGATCCCGTTGCCCCGGAAGACGCACTCCCTGACCGACACGCGCACCCCGGACATCGCTGCCTGAAGGCCGGTGGCGTTCGACTCGAACCGGCACTCCTTGACGCTCACGTCCTTCGCGCCGTAGACATAGATTCCCGCCTTTCCGGCGCCGGTGAACCGGCAGCCCGCAACCTCGGCCGCCCCGCCCCGCTTCACCAGGATCCCCACCCGGAACGGCGACTCGAACGTGCAGTTGTCCACCGCGGCCTTCGCATACTGCCCCACATCGAGGCCGACCCCGTTCCTCTCCCACCGGACTTTCCGGAAAACGGCCTCCGCGCTGGTCAGTTGAACGCCTCGCGTCCCGCCGGACAGTATGACATCGGCAACCACCGAGCCGCTCTCTCCGCGGATGTCGAGCCCTTCGAAGGCGTCATCCCCCACGATGCGAACGGGGAGCGAAGCGGTCCCTTCGATGAGCAGTTTTCCCCGCACGATCCATTTCCCCCCGCGGAACCGGAGGACGGCCCCCGGCAGGACCTTCCACGTCTCCCCCTTGGGGACCACGACCTCTCCGGCATACGACCTGCTCCCGGAGATCTCCTTCCCCAAGACCGGCGACGACACCAAAAAAGCCAGGGCGAGCACGGCCGCGACGGCCGTGAGGACGCACCTCTCGATGGGATTACCGACCGTTCCTCGCAAATACATCATCCCGTCACCATTTTTCGATCACCCGGATTTTCAGTCCCTCCTTCTTTCCCCCGCGTGCAACCTCCACCGAATGATCCGGTGCGGCGTCGAACGTGCCCACCCATTCTCCGGGCGAGACCGGCCCGCCGCGCTCGCTTCTCGCGCCAAGGTAGAACTTTCCCGCCCTCGGCAACCGGAGCAGGAAAACGCCATCCGTTCCCGTCTTTCCGGAGATGGCGAAAGGACGACCGATCATCCGGCGGTCGGCATACGCCATCACATGCACCCCGGCACCGGGAGAGCCGTCGTCCCGGACGACAGCCCCCAGGAGCATGGCCCCTTGCTTCTCCTGGCCTCCCGCCTCAGCCCTCAAGCGCCGCTTCTCCTCCTTCAGCGGGTGAAGGGCAATCACCCCGATCTCCTTCATCGTCCCCGATGCGAGCGCAACCCTTTCCCCTTCGCCGCCGGACTCGCCTTTCGGTTGCATCGCGCCCGTTTCGTTCTCGCTCCCCTTCCGCCTGGCGACGATCACGAACGATCCTTCCCGCAGGAGGAGCCGGAAGCGTCCCTGGTCGTCCGTCCTCGCGAAGGCGACGTACGCGGGCCCCCGAACCGTCCCCGCGTCGGTGGAGTAGGCGTACACGTAAGCGTCTCGCGCCGGTTTTCCTCCGGACAGGACGGTTCCGCTGACCCCCGTCCCCTCCTGCGGGACAAAGCCGGCGGAGGACATCTCGGCCAGAGCGATGTCGACCCCGGAAACCGCCTTGCCGGCGCGGACGGAAACCGGGTTCCGCGAATATTCGCCCTTGTAGACCTTGTCTCGGCCGCCTTCGCGCGCCGTCTTCCGCGCAATGACGTAGTACAAGCCCGGCGGGAGTTCCATCCGAAAGGCCCCTTCGTTCCCCGCCGCCTTCACGGCGAACGGCGTTCCCGTCCGTTCCTCTCCCGCCTTGACGAAGAACCGGATCTCGACGCCGCCGGCCGGCGCACCGGCGACCGTCGCCCTCCCTTCGACCGTCCCGCTCTTCGGCGCGCAGCCGTCGGCAGCCGACAGGAGAAGGCCGGCAGCCGACAGGATGGCCGCCCTTTTCAAGCCCCGCCCCAACCTCAAGCTCCTCCCGCCCTCCCCCTGCCGGTTCGGGCAAGCAGCAGGGCGCACCCCGCGTACAGGATCGCCCCGAAAAGCGTCGTCGCGCGGTAGCCGAGGTTCATGGTCAGTGCCTGCGTCAAGGCCGCGCCGAGAACCGACGCGGCGCCGTTCGCCGCAAAGTAAAAGGGGACGGCGCCGCCGTCTCCCCCGAAGCGCCGCAAGCCCGTCGGGAAAAACCTCCCCATCACGACGGAGGGGGGAAGGACGAAACCCGCGGCAACAGCCAGACGAAACCCCGGGGACGTCCCTGCCCAGCGGACGAGCATCGGCCCCGCATAATAAAGATACGCCGAAACCAGGCCGGCTGCGAGCGCGAGCCCCCAACCGGCGCCCCCGGTCCTGTCGCGCCCGGCGAGATACCCTCCGAGGCCGGAAAATGCCAGAACCATCGTGAGACCCGCGGCAAACGCGACCAATGGGGTTCCGAACAGGAGCGCCAGCTGCTTGATCATCACGATCTCCCAGACGATGTAGGCCACGCCGACGCAAAACATGTACGCCGTGGCGGCGGAACCGGGCCGCGCGAGGTTGGCGCGGGCAAGGACCGCGGCCGGCGCGAGGAGAAAAAGCGCGCACATTACCGCCGCGCTCACGAGAAAGCCGCGCAGCATCGCCACCGCGCGGTCCTCGAACTCGTTAGCCTTCATCGCGGCAGCCGACAGGAAGGCTTTGGGGGGGAGCGTGTAATAGAAGAAGGGCCGGTCGTCCGTCGGCGAGGAAAGGTCGAAGGACATGTCCCCCTCCCCCCCGGAGAGAATCATCGCAGGCAGACCGGCCGCAGAGCGATCCGGCGCGATGACAAGGGGGAACCGCATCTCCTCCGAGAGGCGTCCGGCGGCGGCGATCTCCCCGTCGGGCCAGGGTGTCCGGCGCACGAGGACGTTGATGAGCCCGCGGTCGCGGAACGCAAGGATGTGCCGGCGAGGGTCGGCGTACCCGAGGGAGCGAAGAGCATCCCGCGCCATCGCGAGGATCCGCCACACTCTGCGCTCATAGATGAACCTCGTCACGCTGATCACGCCGTTGTCCGACAGGTGCGACAGGTACTCCCGAAAAGCCTCCGCGGTATAGAGGTGGTCCTCGGTCATCGTGAACGCCCCCGCCGAGGGCGGAATCCGGCCGAACACCTGCGTCATCTGGATCACGTCGTACCGGTTCCGGTCCGACGCCAGGAAATTGCGCCCTTCCGCCACGACCGCCCGGACACGCGGCATCCGGTAGGGCTGTCCGGTGAAGTCGCCGAATTCCCCGTCGGCGGCGCGGACCACCAGCGGGTTCACCTCCACCGCGGTCACCGAGAAGTCGCCCGAGGCCAGGGCGCACAGGATGTCCTTCCCCCCTCCCGGCCCGATGACCAGCGCGGATCCCCCGCCCCGGAGGCGGTATGCCGCGGCAGCGATGTTGCTTCGGAACGCACCCGTCGACGCCCGGTCCTTCCCCGTTCCGAAAAGCGCCGTGTACCCCGTATCGTCGACCACCATCCCGATCTGTTCGGGGACCGGTCCCGCGTACGCCGGGCTCATCCCCCAAGCTTTGGCCGATTCCTCGTCGGAGACGGGGTAGACCGCCACACGGGAAACGGCGTCCCAACGCGCCCAAAGGATCCCCGGCTCGTATCGCCCGCGCACGAACCGGATCTCGGCAAACCGATACCTGCTCTCCAGTACTCCAGCGAGGAAGAGCAGTGCCGAAAGAAAGATGAAAAAACACCCGAGAACCGGTACGCCCCCTTTCCTGGCGGCGAACGCCGCCGCGGAAAGGGAGAACAGGGTCGAAAGGAAGAGAAACGCGGCGGGGCCCGAGCCGCCCCGCATCGCGGCAAGATAGGCGGCAACCCCCGCCGCGGAACCTCCCATCACCGCGAGGTACGTCTTCCCTTCCTTTCCTTGTGCGGAGAAGGCAACGGCGAATACCGCCCCCGCCCCGGCGAAGGGAAGAGAGAAAAACAGCAGCAGGAGGCCGATCTGCAGCGCATCCCCCCCGGGGGGCAAGTGACCCGCGCCGGCGCGGAACGGCTCGAAGTACGGTTGGTGAAAGACTTCCAGGAGCCTCCCCCCCCACAGAGGGTACCGCGACAAAAGAAGGAGCACGAGGTACGGGGCGATGGAGAAAAGGAGCGATACGGAGGAGAACCACACCCCGGCGGAGGGAGGCAGCTCCGCAGGCCCCCCGGGGGCGCCTCGCCATCGCAGGAGCAGGTAGGGAAGTAGCCCTCCCACCGCAAGGCCGAACATCGCGATGGCGATCGCCAGCGAGGCGAAGTGGTACCACATCACGACGGAGAAGACGCGTGTAAGAAGGACCTCGTACGCCAAGGTCCCGGCGGCTGCCAGGAAAACCGGCATCTTACCACACCTCGTTCACAACGATGTCGACGCCGGTCAGGTGGTCCCTTTCCTTGATGGTCACGGCATGTTCCGGGTTCCCCTCATACCGCCCGTAGAGGTCGCCGGGAGCCGGGGAGCCGCCGTAGCCGCTGCGCGCGCCGAGATAATAGGTCCCCGGGACGGGAACGGGGAGGCGGTACCGACCGTCTTCCCCCGTCACGTCCGAGAGGAAAATCGGCCTGTTCAGGAGGTCGGGGTTGTCGTAGAGCGCGGCGTACACCCCCCTTTTCGGCTTGCCGGCCGGATCCAATATCCGCCCCTCGATCGAGGAAGCGGCCTTGTACTCCCCGGAGTAGGCCGGGGCGTTGCGCAGTTTGAGGGAGGTCGCTGAAATCACCACCGGAGTGTAGTGTCCGGGGGTTACGCTCACCGGGTTCGCGGCGTAGTACCCGAACCGGTCTCCCTTCCGAAGCGGACCCGCTACCCCGCCTCCCGCCCTCTTTCTCGCGACCAGGTAATATTTTCCGGGCGGGAGATCGAGAAGGAAGCCGCCGTCCTCCCCCGTGGGCGCGGAAGCGGCGAACCCCAGGTCCCTGAAGGCCGTATCCGTCCGCAGATAGGCGCCCACGTAAGCGCTCCCAACCGGGGCCCCGCCGGCGATCACCCGGCCGGAAACGCCGGTTCCACCCTGCGGCGCGGTCGTCGGAGGCTCCGCTTCGACGAACTCCTCCAGGCCGATGAACAACTCACGGAAGGAACCCCGTTCCGCGTACACGGGGTTGCCGCCGAAATAGGTGAACCGGTCCCCCCGGGCGATGGGACGTTCGTAATTGCCGTCGCCGCGCCACTGAACGACGAGGAAATACCGGCCGGCGGGAAGATCGAACGCCGCGTTCCCCCCCCCATCCGTCATGCCGAGCTCGGCGGGAGACTCCTTCTCCTCCACCGGCTGGCGCCGCCATTCCACCCTGGCGCCGGCCTGCGGCGCTTCGCGGTACGTCACCCGTACGGCGATGCCGGTTCCCTCGCCAGGTCCGGATTTCTCCGGGAAGTTGCCGGCGGCCGGAGGGTGTTTCAGGGAACAGGCCGGCATCGCCAAAAGAAGCCAGCAGAAAAGGAGGATGCCGGCGGATCGATCCGTGCGCGGAATGGTCCTGGGCAATCGCTGCTACCACACCTTGAAGACGGTGATGTCGATCCCCTCGCGCCTCTCGCCGTCCCGGATCACCACGCCGGTCGGGTTGATCGATCCCTCCTCGTACCGGCCATACAAGTCGCCGATCCGCGGGGGCCCTCCGAAGCGGTTTCGCGCGGCGAGATAATAGGTCCCCCCTTTCGGGAGGAAGACGAGATACTTCCCGTCGGGGCCGGTCCTCTCGCTCACGTACTTGGGCCGCTCGGACATCTGGACATAAGTGTAGACGTGGACCCGGGCCCCCTCGATGGGGTTGCCGTCGGGATCGCTAACTTTCCCGGCGACGGCGGTCGTCCATTCCTTGGGAGTGGTGAAGGACCGGACTTCCGTGTCCTCCTTGGCGTTCATCAGCAGGTTCAGGGAGACCTTCCGCCCCTCGCGCACCTGAACGGGGACGGGGACGCTGCGCAAGTCGCCGGCGGACATCGGCCCGCTGTTCTCCAGGTTGGCGCGGCGGCGGGCCACCAGGACGTAATCCCCCGGCGGAAGGTCGATGGCGAAATTGCCCTCCGCGGGCGTCGGCGCGTGCAGGATCACGTCGGCAGGGCCGTGAGGGTCCGCCCCCTTCCTGTAGACATAGATGTAGACGCCTTCGGCAGGAACGAACACGGTCCCCTCCACCCCGCTCGAGGGCGCGGTTCCGGCCGATCCGACGGCGCCATCCGTCTTCCCGGCGCCCTTCGGGGTTGCACATCCCGGAAAAAGCGTTATCCCTGCAGCCAGGACCGTGGCGATTGCCATGAAAACGAGGAAACGAACAGGACGAAGCGGCGCACGCCCTCTCATCCGCAGAACCTCCTTCCCCTTGTCGGGGTCTTCCCCGGAATCTCATCCATAAAAGGACTGGAACAGGGTTCCGGCGGTGAATGCCGCTGTCACCCCGATCCCCAGGTAAAGAGCAAACGCCCGGCGGTCGTAGACGCCGAGGAGAACCGAGAGCGCCGGGATGCTGGTCACCGGCCCTCCCACTAACATCGCCATCGCCGCCCCGGGGCTCATCCCGGCGGAGAGGAACCCCTTGATGACGGACGGCGCCACCACCTGGGACAGCGGCAGGGGGATGGCGATCAGGGTCGCAAACAGCACGGAGAGCGCCGATTTCCTGCCGAGAAACGGCTCGACGGCGTTGGCGGGGACGTAATAGGTGATGACGGCCTGGAGGAGCAGCGCCGCCGCGAGGAATTTCCCGACCAGGAGCCCCATGTCCCGCAGACGCTCGAGAAAGAAAAGACCCCGGTTCTCGCGGTCGACGAC
This sequence comes from Deltaproteobacteria bacterium, assembly GCA_016220005.1. Classification (GTDB taxonomy): domain Bacteria; phylum Desulfobacterota; class Deferrimicrobia; order Deferrimicrobiales; family Deferrimicrobiaceae; genus JACRIV01. The sequence goes on along the minus strand of JACRIV010000014.1, from coordinate 61,425 downwards.
CCCGCCCGGCTCGCCGGCGTGAGAGAAGCATCCCGCCTTCACGATCTCCTCGAACCCCGGCCGGACGGCGCCTCCCTCCCCGTACATCCTCTCGACCTTGAAGCTCGTGCCCCGTAGAATCCCGCGCCGGGAAAGCGACAAGGCCGCGAATCCCGTTGCCAGTCCCACTACCGCGGCGATCCCCATTTTCCACAACGCATAGGTCCAGCCGAGCTGCCCGACGGTGATCAGGAAGGCGTCCGGCCCCATCAGCGGGGAGGTAATGAGCAGCGCCAGCACGGGAGGAAGCGGGACCCCCGCCGCGGACAGCGCGATCACCACCGGCAGGATCCCGCAGGAGCAAAGGGGGGACACAAGACCGGCGCAGGTGGCCACGAAGATCGATGCCCTCTCGTGATGGACCAGCGAGGCGCGGATGCGCCGGTCCCACATGAGCGTCTTGATGACGGCCGCAAACACGATCCCGGCCAGGTAAAAAGGCCACAGGGCCTTCGCCTGATCGAGAAAGAGCGACGCGATAATCCGAAGGTCGTTCTGCAACGCGGTCCCCTACCGGTACAGGTTGTAGGGAAGGATCATCTTCCCCGAGGCGTCGCGGTAGAAAACACGGTTCCCGGTGATGTTCTCGAGCGCCCGCGCCGACCATTCCCTTACGTTCACGTCCGAATACTCCAGCGTCCTGCGCAGTGCGGGCTCGGCGGGCCTGGCCACGAGAATCCCCAGCGACCAGGCGCACTCCACCCGCACCATGACATCGCCCTCCTCCAGCCAGCGCTCCAGGGGGGCGAAGGATTTCGCCGTTCCGCACTTGCCCAGGGCGCGCGCCGCGGCGGCCTGGATGACCGGGTCCTTTTCGGCGTTCAGCACCTCCAGGATGACGCCCTCGGCGCGGGTGTCCTCGATATCCTCCAGCGCGCGCAGCATCGCCTTCCGGGGACGTCCGGACGAAGACGGCAGGGCGGCGATCAGCGGTGCGGTTCCTTTCCTCCCGATGTTGATCAGGGCCCGCGTCGACGCCTTTACCACTCCTTCGGTCCTGTCCGACAAGGAAGCGATCAGCACGGGGATGGAGGCGGGATCTTTGATTTCGCCCAACGCCCAAGCCGCCACGTATCGTCGCGGCCTGCCGCTCTGAAGGAACGTCGTGAGCTTCGGGACCGCCTCCCTGGCCCGGAGCTCCCCCAGCAATCCCGCGGCCAGCTCCGCCTTCCAGGGTTCGGGGTCGTCCAGCGCCTCGAGCAGCGGAGGGACCGCTTTTCCCTTCAGGGTCACCACGAACCGGACGAGCCGCTCATTGTCCTCCGTGAGGAAGTAGGGCAGAAGGGCCCGGATCTTCGCCGGGTCCCCCGACTTTGCCTCCTCGATCGCCGCCTGCGCCTCCCTGCTCGGCGGCGTCCCCGGAAACACCGTGTGAAGACCTGCATCGGGAGCTTTCATTCCCGCGCTCCGCGTTGCGGATCCGCAGGAAGAAAGGAAAAGGAAACACGCCGTCCCTGCAAAGAGACCTGCCGCCGCTCTCACGCTGTGCCTCATCGGGTCTCTCCTGTGCCGATCGCTCCGCCCCGGGGCCCGGCTTCCGGGACCGGCGAAAGAACCTCTTCCGAGAAGTCTATTACATCGATGTCGTACTCCGCGTCGCCGAACCCTTCGTAACGGACCGGCCCGAACTTCCTCCCGTCCCAGATCTTCCCGAGCGTCCCCTTGACGGGATCGCGGTCGGCGTCCGGTCCCCAGTAATTCCCCTTGGCGTCGATACGTTTGGGCAACGGGATCTTTTGAGTCGCCAACTCCACGTTCCGGGAGCCACGCCTGACCACCTCGGCGCCGATGAGCCCCTGCGAGCCCACGCGCTCCTCCCAATCCCCGGACTGGAATTTCTCCAGCCGGACGTTCATGTCGTTCCGATCGAAGTTGTTCCCGAAAATCTTCGGGTACGAGGAGTAGTTGACGACCACCGCGTTCCGGTTATGGACGAAAACGTCGTGTTCGATCACGGCGTGCGACTTCCGGAGCAGATTGACCGCCGACTGGTTCGCCTCGAACCGGTTGTGGTGGATCTTCGGGGCCGAGAATTCCTGTACGTCCAGGGCAGTCAGGTTCTCGCGGAACACGGAATCGGCAACCTCGACGGCGCAGAACTGGACCGCCAGGATCGCGGTACCGTTGTTTTCGAACGAACAGCGGGAAATCACCGAATCCCTGCCCGCCTGGCGGACGACGATTCCCTTTTCCAGCGAGAGGAACGTGCTGTTCTCCACTCTGAAGGGAGAGTCCGTCAGGGAGAAGACTCCGGTTTTCCCCCGGGAGAACGAGCAACCGGACATCTTCAGGACCGCTCCCTTGTCCGCGACGATGCCGTACCCCTCGATGTTGACCAGGCGGCACCGCCGGAAGATCCCCTCCCCCCCCAGGGAGATGACCGCACCGGCGTCGTTCCCCTCGAAGAGACAGTTGTCCACCGCGGCCTGCGACTTCTGGTTCCCGCGGACTCCCGTTTCGCACGCGGCGAAGACCCCGTTTGCGATTCGTGCGGACGTCTCCGTGAGGGTAATCCCCTCCTGCGCCCCCTCGATCCGGAAACCGGAAAGCAAGTGCCCCGCCCGCGGCCCGCCCAAAAGCCTGATCCCCCCCCACAACACCTTCGTCCATCTCGGCTTTTCCGGCAGGAACGTGACCTTCGCCCTTTCCTCCCCCTCGACGAGAAGGCGGCCCAGAACGGTAAGCCCGATCCCCTTGCCGGTCCCCACCGTGACGGACGTGCCCGGAAGGATGCGCAGCGTCGCCCCCGGGGAAACCACCACGTTCTGGCGGAGAACGATCTCCCCTGACCAGGTGACGTTTCCGGAGATCGTCGGCTTGTCCCACTCGACGGGCGCCCCCAGGGCAGGGGAAACGATCACGCCGAGCAGAAGGAGCGGGGAAAGGAAACGGCTATGGCGTGTCATCGGCTACCTCGGAGAGCAAGAAAAAAAGCCCCGCCGCATCCGGGCGTGCAGCGGGGCGGGGAAGATCGCACGCAGGGTCTCCGCTACTCGTCCTCCCGGATATGATGGAACACGCCCGTGGATACGTTTTTCTTGACGACCTTGATCCCGCTCGGAAACGTGACCTCGATGTCATACCTGTAGTTCGCGTCGGCGCCGAAATGGACCTCCAGCGGGGGGCAGGAGCAGAAACCGTTGGCCGTCATCACCTGGCGGAACGCGATCATTTTCCCGTTCCTGTAGAGCCGCACTTTGGCGCCTACCGCGTCGCGGGTAGACCGGTATTGGTACGCCGGGTCGTCGTAGGTCGTCCCTTCGACCTTCACCTTGATCCAGTTCTTGTCATTCTGGTCGTTTCGGAACAGACGGGGTCCGACCTCCCAGTTCATCACGATCAGGTCCAGGTCTCCGTCGTTGTCCATGTCGAAGAAGGCGACCCCCTTGGTGCGGATCGTCTCTAACTTCATGGAAGGATACCTGTCGATGATGTCGGTGAACGTCAGATCCCCGTTGTTGTGGTAGAACTGTTTTGAAAACTTGCAGTCGCCCTCGAAGATGTGCTGGAACCCCTTGTGGTCGGTGTCGCCGAAGGCCGTGCCCTTCCCCCATCCGTCGCGGGCCGTGCCCGAGGACTTGCTGATGTCCTTGAACTTCCCGTTGCCCGGATTGAGGAACAGCTTGTTCCCGCCGACATAGTTGGAAACGTACATGTCCAGCCAGCCGTCGTTGTTGATGTCGCCCACCCCGGTGCCGAGCGCCCAAGCGTTATTTGCGACGCCGGCCTCGTCCGTCACGTCCTTGAACTTGCCGTTTCCCAGGTTCTTGTAGAGGATGTTCCTGCCCTCGCCGGGGTACTGGCCGTTCGATACGTAAAGATCGTCCCAGCCGTCGCCGTCGAAGTCGAAGGCGACCGCGCTCCACGCCCAGGCGGCGGAGCCGACGCCGGCCTCGTCCGACGCGTCCACGAACTTCACGTCCTCCGGGCGATGGCCGGTGGAGACGTTCTTGAAGAGGATATTGCGCTGCCCGACGCCGTAGTTGGCGCAGTAGATGTCAAGCTTCCCGTCTTTGTTGTAGTCGAACATCGCCGCGCCGTAGGTGAACGTCTTGATCCCCACCCCGGCGGACTCGGTGATGTCGATGAATTTCGGGTGGCCCGGGGTGCTGACGTTGTAATACAACCGGTTGGACTCGATTTCGTACCGGCCGCCCTTGGCCACGTAGAGGTCGGGCTTCCCGTGGTTGGCCACGTCTCCGAAAACCGATCCCATCGCATAGCCGGTCTCTTCGAGGCCGGCTTCTTCCGTAACATCGCGGAAAGTGCCGTCGCCGTTGTTCAGGTAAAGGTGACTGGGGCCTCCCTTGTTGGAGATAAAAATGTCGAGAAGGCCGTCGCCGTCGACGTCGGCGATTGCGACACCCTTGTTTCGCCCGTTGAGCGCCAGCCCGGAAGTCCCGGAGATGTCCACGAAAGGATCGGCCAGGGCGGCGGGGGCGATGATGCCGGTGAGCAGCGCGACAACGAAGAACGCAAGGTTCCGGCGCCGTTTTGTGAGTTTCATCCTCATCTCCCGGGGAGGATAAATGGGGTTGGCGATTTCTGCCCGGCAACCGGTCAGCAGGGGTGAACGCTGGAAGAGCCGACCACCTTGGGAGCCGCGAAGCGGATCTTCTTCATCGAAGACCTCCTGGAGGTTTTGGAGAAACCGTATCCATCCACCAAAGAATACCCGCGTTTCGCCGATATGTTACAGCGGTCGTAAAGAATTCGTCAAGCGGACCGTCCTGCCTTGCGAAGCCGGACGTTTCCTGTTTCGTTTTACGAGAAGCCTGTGGTATAAGTTGAAAAATTACTCTCGGAGGATGTCCCGAAATGAATCGCAGATCCCCGATCCGTTTCGTGTTTGCCGCGCTGGCGATCCTGGCGATCGCACGGCCGGCGGGGGCGTTTTTTGGAGGGGGCGGGGGGATCAAGGAAGGCGACGCGGCGCCGATGTTCAACGGCCACACGATCGAAAACCAGCCGATCGAGTACTCCAAGCTGAAGGGGAAAAAGGTCGTCATCCTCGACTTCTGGTCGATCTACTGCGCATCCTGCATCGAGGAAATGCCGAAGCTGATCGATATCTTCAACGAGTTCAAGGACAAGGGGCTCGTCGTCGTCGGCGTCAACCTCGACTCGTTCGGCACCCATCGCGTCGTGAAGTTCATGCAGGGGATGGAGACCAAGATCAATTTCCCGGTGATCATCGACAAGAACCGGCAGGTCGCCACCTCCTTCAACGCGATGGTCCTGCCGACGACGCTCCTCATCGACGTCAACGGGAAGATCCGGTTCTACCACGTGGGCTACAAGCAGGGCGACGAGAAGCACCTGCGCGACGTCGTCACACAGGCCGTGAAGGAAATCAGGAAGTGAGCGAGGGCGCCATGAAAAGCGGGATGGCCGTTTCTATCGTCGCGATCACCGTTGCCGTAACCGTCGCTGTTTCCAGCGGGTGGTCGGCGGCGCAGGAGAGCAAGGGAAGTTCCTACACCAAGATCCCGACGGTCAAGGGGATAGAGACCCTGAAGGTCGGCAGCACGGCGCCCGACTTCGCGGTCAGGGATCTCGCCGACAAGGAGTTCCGCCTCAAGGACCGCGGCGGCAAGGAGGCGGTCCTGCTTTTCTTCTGGTCGTTCTTCTGCGGCCCGTGCCGGGAGGAGATCCCGCTGATCAACGATATGACGAAGCAATATTACGGGAAGGGGCTCCACGTCGTCGGCGTGAACCTCGACGGCAAGGAGTTGAAAAAGGCGATCGACAAGTTCGTCGTGAACGAGAAAATCGCGTTCCGGATCGTGTTCGACGAGCTTGTGGGAGACTCCTTCATGGTCGCAGACCCTTACGGGGTCGCGGGGACTCCCGCTCTCTTCCTCATCGACAAGAAAGGGGTTGTCGCGTTCTCTGCGGTCGGCACCGTGGCGCCTCCCCAGCTCAAGAAGGAGATCGAAAAGGTCGTGCAGTAGGAGGCCCCGGGCGATCCCCGGGACCCTTCGAGAGATGGACAGACCCCCGCATCGCGTCCTGATCGCCATCCCCGCGTTCCAGGAGGAGCAGACGATCGGGCAGATCGTCTCCGCCCTCAGGCGGAGATTCCCCTACGACGTCCTCGTGGTCAACGACGGGTCTACGGACGCGACCTCTGCCGCGGCAAGGTCGGCCGGGGCCACCGTACTGGACCTTCCCTGCAACCTGGGCATCGGCGGCGCCGCACAGACGGCGTTCCTGTTCGCCCGCGACCGGGGCTACGAGGCGCTCGTACGGATCGACGGCGACGGGCAGCACGAGATCGAGGACATCCCCCGGGTGCTCGAGCCCATCTTGGCGGGCAAGGCCGATGCGGCGATCGGCTCCAGGTTCCTTGGGGAGGCGGGATACCGCGGGTCGATCCCCCGCATCTTCGGCATCCGGTTCTTCCGGTCCCTGGTGAACCTCTTCACCGGTTACCGCGTGACCGACCCCACGTCCGGCTTCTTCGCCATCAACCGCCGGCTGATCGAGTTCTATTCGCGCCACTACCCTTCCGACTACCCGGAGGTGGACGCCTACATCCTGATGCACCGCCTCGGGGCCGGAACGGCGGAGGTCCCGGTCCGGATGTACGCCCGCGTCGAGGGAAAATCCTCCATAACGACGTTCGGGGCGATATATTATATGGTTAAGGTGACGCTCTCTTTCCTCATTAACGCCATTAGGAGATTCGGTTGAGCAGGGTGACCCTTCTCTCGGTGTGCATGTCCGCCGCCCTCCTCGTCTACATTCTCGAGATGGTCCGGCGGCGCCGCCTCCGGGAGGAGTACTCGATCCTGTGGCTCTGCGGGAGCATGGTGATCCTCGTCCTGTCGGTGAAGCAGGATTGGCTGATCCGCCTGTCGCGCATCGTCGGGATCGCCTACCCCCCCTCCCTTTTGTTCCTCGTCGGCATCCTCTTCATCATGCTCATCCTGATCCACTTTTCGATCGCGATCTCGAAGCTCCACCAGATGAACAAGAGGATGGCCCAGGAGCTGGCGCTGCTGAAGGAAGAGGTGAAGGAGGGCGATCCGAAATGAAGGTGGTCATTCTGGCCGGAGGGTTCGGCACCAGGATCAGCGAGGAATCGCATCTCAAGCCGAAGCCGATGATCGAGATCGTGGAGAAGCCGATCCTCTGGCACATCATGAAGCTGTACTCGCATTACGGGTTCGACGATTTCATCATCTGCCTCGGGTATAAGGGATACGTCATCAAGGAATATTTCGCGCACTACTTCCTGCACGAGTCCGACGTCACCTTCGACTTCCGGAAGCCGACCGAGCGGGAGATCCATACCCACACCGCCGAGCCATGGAAAGTTACCCTGGTGAACACCGGTAACGACACCATGACGGGCGGCAGGGTCAAGAGGATCCGGCAATACACGGACAACCGGCCGTTCATGCTCACCTACGGAGACGGCGTGTCGGACATCAACATCAAGGACCTTGTGTCCTATCACCGGTCCCACGGCAGGCTGGCAACGATCAGCGCCGCACAGCCGGGCGGCCGGTTCGGAGCGCTGGACCTGGGGGAGAACGACCGGGTCCTGGGGTTCCGGGAGAAGCCGAAGGGCGACGGGGGATGGATCAACGCCGGCTTCTTCGTCCTCGAGCCCGGAATCTTCGACTACCTCGAAGGCGACAATACCGTCTTCGAGAATGAGCCGCTTGAGCACCTGGCGAAGAACGGGGAGCTCGTCGCCTACAGGCACCGCGGCTTCTGGCAGCCGATGGACACGATGCGGGACAAGAACCAGCTCGAGGCGTCGTGGCGCGCCGGAAAAGCGCCGTGGAAAGTGTGGGATTGAAAGGATTCTGGAAGAACAGGAGGGTCTTCCTGACCGGGCACACCGGGTTCAAGGGGGCGTGGCTCTCCCTCTGGTTGCACCGCCTGGGAGCGGAAGTCACGGGGTATGCGCTGGAACCGCCGACACAACCGAGCCTCTACGAGCTGTGCGGCGTCGACACGCTCGTGAAGTCAGTCGTTTCCGACATCCGGGACGGCGACAAGCTATCGAGGTCGATGGCGGACAGCCGGCCGGACGTCGTCATTCACATGGCGGCCCAGCCCCTCGTAAGGGAGTCGTACCGGGACCCGGTGGAAACGTATTCCACGAACGTCATGGGCACCGTCAACCTGTTCGAAGCCGTCCGCAAGTGCGCAAGCGTGAGGGCCGTCGTCAACGTCACGACGGACAAATGCTACGAGAACCGGGAATCGGTCATGGGATACCGGGAAAACGAGCCGCTCGGCGGGTACGACCCCTACTCCAGCAGCAAGGCGTGCTCGGAGCTGGTCACCTCCGCCTACCGGAGCTCCTTTTTCAACCCCCGTGACTACAAAACCCACGGCGTCGGGGTCGCTTCGGCAAGGGCCGGCAACGTCATCGGCGGCGGCGACTGGGCGCAGGACCGGCTGGTCCCGGACTGCGTCCGGGCCATCCTGAAGCAGGAAAAGATCCGGGTCCGCAACCCCCGCGCCGTCCGACCGTGGCAGCACGTGCTGGAGCCGTTGAGCGGGTACCTCACCCTGGCGCAGAGACTGGTCGAGGACGGGCCGGCCTACGCCGAGGGATGGAATTTCGGCCCGGAAGACCACGGCGCCCAGCCGGTGGAATGGATCGTCCGCCGGTTCTGCAAGGCTTGGGGTCCCGGCGCTTCCTACGAGGTCGACAAGGGAGAGCATCCCCACGAGACGCACTTCCTCAAGCTGGATTGCTCCAAGGCAAGAACCCGGCTGGGCTGGTCCCCCCGTTGGAACCTCGAGGACGCCATCGACCGGGTGGTCGCCTGGACGAGGGCCTACAAGGAGAAAGGGGACCTTCGGGAAGTCTGCCTCCGCCAGATCGGGCAATACGAGAACAGCCCGTTGGGCCAAATTTCCTGATCAAGAATGAGACCGCCCGTGCGCTGCAGATTCTGCGGCAAAGAATCCATCTGCAAGATCATTGACTTCGGCACGATGGCGCTGGCGAACAGCTTCCTCACCGAGGAATCCCTGAAAAAAGGGAATGAGCCGAAATACCCGCTGGACCTGTACCTCTGCGAGGAGTGCGGGCTCGTCCAGATCGGGTACGTCGTGCCACCGGAAGCGCTCTTCTCCGATTACATCTATTTTTCCGCCACGTCGGATCTGGTCCACAGGCATTCCGACTATCTCGCGGCCTCTTTCAAGGAACGATTCGGCCTGAACGAAAATTCCCGCGTCGTCGAGATCGCCAGCAACGACGGGACCGTCCTGCATTATTTCAAGAAGACCGGAGTGAAAGTCCTGGGTGTGGAACCCGCCGCAAACATCGCCCGGGTCGCCATCGAGTCCGGCATCGACACTTTCGTCGACTTCTTCAACGAAAAAACCTCCCGGACCATCAAGGAGCGATTCGGCCCCGCCGATGTCATCCTCGCGCGCCATGTCTTCGCGCACGTCCCCGAAATCCACGATTTCGTAAAGGGGCTGAAACACCTCCTCGCGCCCAGCGGGGTCCTCGCCATCGAAGCCCCATACCTGGTGGACTTTGTGGAGAAAACCGAATTCGACACGGTCTATCACGAACATTATTCTTACCTCTCCGTCCGGGCGATGTCCTATCTCTTTAACCTGTACGGGATGGAGCTCTTCGATCTGGAGCACGTACCGATCCACGGCGGGTCGATCATTTATTACATTTCCCACCAGAAATCCCGACCGGTCGCCGGCACGGTCCCGCGGCACTTGGAAGAGGAGGCAAGGAAGGGGCTCCACGCGAAAGAGACCTACGTCGAATTCGCCCGGAGGACCGCAAAGATCAAGTCCGATCTCATTCGACTGCTCAAGGAGCTCAAGTCCTCCGGGATGCGCGTCGCGGCGTACGGCGCCCCGGCGAAGGGGAACACCCTTCTCAACTACTGCGGCATTTCGACGGACCTCGTCGCATACACGGTCGACAAGAGCCCTTACAAGCAGAACCTCTTCACACCCGGCATGCACCTGCCCGTCCATCCCCCCGACAGGCTCCTTGCGGACATGCCCGACTACGTGCTGATCCTGGCGTGGAACTTCGCGGAGGAGATCTTGGAGCAACAGAAGGCTTACCGCGAAAGGGGCGGAAAATTCATCCTCCCCATTCCGGAAGTCCGGGTCGTCGAGTGATCTTCACGGAAACGGCGCTGAAAGGCGCGTATGTCATCGATCTCCAGCCGATGGAGGATGAGCGGGGGTATTTTGCCCGCAGCTTCTGCCGGAAGGAGTTCGCACAATACGGCCTCAAGTTCGACGTGGCGCAGTGCAACGTTTCCTTCAACAGGAAGAAAGGCACCTTGCGCGGGATGCACTTCCAACTGCCGCCGAAAGCCGAAGCCAAGCTGGTGCGGTGCGCCCGCGGGTCAATTTACGACGTCATCGTGGACCTTCGCTCCAACTCCCCCACATATTGCAGGTGGACAGCACTGGAACTGACGGAAAGCAATCTAAAGATGTTCTACATCCCCGAGGGGTTCGCGCACGGCTTTCAGACGCTTTCCGACGACACCGAAGTCTTCTACCAGATGTTCGAGTTCTACTCCCCCGAGCATGCAAGCGGCGTCCGTTGGGACGACCCTGCGTTCGGGATCCGGTGGCCGCTGGACAACCCCGTCATCTCCCGGAAAGATCGGTCCTACCCTCTTTTCGGGAAGCAGTCTTCCGGATGAAAATTCTCCTCATCGGCAAGACGGGCCAGCTGGGCGGCGACATCCTCCGGAACGCCGGGGGACACGATATCTTCGCTCCGGGGCGAGAAGTGCTCGACGTGACCTCCCGGGGGGCTATCGAGTCCGTCATCGGCGATCACCGGCCGGACGTCGTCATCAACACGGCGGCATTCCACAATGTCCCCCAGTGCGAAGTCGAGCCCCTTACGGCGTTCCGGGTCAACTGCGTCGCCGTCCGCGACCTCGCAGCGATCTGCCGCGACGCCGGTTGCCGCCTCGTCACCTTCAGCTCCGACTACGTCTTCGGAGGCGACAAGCGCACGCCTTACCTGGAAGACGACCGGCCGGCCCCCTTGCAGATGTACGGCATTTCCAGGCTGGCCGGCGAACATGCCGCCCTATCAACCGCCCCGGACTCCGCCATCGTCATCCGGACTTGCGGGCTCTACGGCCGTTCCGGCGCGGTTTCCAAGGGCGGGAACTTCGTCGACAATCGGATCGCCGACGCCGCCAAGATGCGCGAACTCGAAATGAGCTGCGACCAGGTCGTCTGCCCGACATCGACCGACGATCTTTCGAAGGCCGTCCTGGCGCTGATCGAACACCGCAGAGCCGCGCCCGGCCTCTTCCACCTCGTCAACGAGGGCGAATGCACCTGGTACGAGTTCACGAAAGCAATTTACGAGGTTCTGGGACTTGACGTGAAAGTGACGCCTGTTGACAGGAAGGGATTATCGGGAACCATGCGTCGCCCGCTCTATTCAGTACTTGCCAACGGGAAGGCCGCCTTTTTGGGAATCAGGCTGCCGCACTGGCGGGACGCCCTTGCGAGATACCTCAAGGCATGACCTCCCCTCCCAGCATCCGGCGGAACATCATCGCCAACTTCGCGGGCAAGGGATGGACCGCAATCATCAGCATTGTCTTCGTCCCCCTTTACATCAAGTTTCTCGGTATTGAATCGTATGGGCTTATTGGAGTTTATATCTCCCTGATCGGCCTGCTTTCCATCCTGGACCTGGGACTGAGCTCAACTGTCAGCAGGGAGTTGGCGCGCCTCTCCGCGGTTCCGGGCAATGAACAGGAATCGCGGGAACTCGTCCGAACCATGGAGATCATCTATTGGGGAATCGGCATCCTCATTGCAATCGGCATCCTCGCCTGCGCACCCAAAATCGCGCAAAAATGGTTGAATACCAAAGGCATAAGCGTAGGCACCGTGGAGAAGGCCCTGGAGGTCATGGGGATCGTGGTTGCATTCGAGTGGCCGGCCGCTTTTTACACGGGCGGCCTTATGGGATTGCAACGTCAAGTGCTGTTTAATGTCGTCCGGACCGGAATGGCGACCGTCCAAGCCGTCGGGGCGGTGTTGGTCCTGTGGCTCATTTCCCCGACCATCGAAGCCTACTTCAAGTGGCAAATTCTCGTAAGCGTTTCTCAGACATGTCTCCTCGGCGCATGCTTATGGTCCTCTCTCCCCGAAACAGGTGTGAAAAGCTCTTTCAATAAATCCCTTCTGGAAAAACATTGGAAATTTGCCGCCGGCATGACGGGGATTTCGGTTGTCGCGACGATCCTCACCCAGCTGGACAAAATCGTCCTCAGCAAGCTCCTGAGTCTCGAGATGTTCGGGTATTACATCCTGGCCTTCAACGTCGCAAACGCATTGAATCTCCTGGTTCACCCTGTTTTCGCGGCATTGTTCCCCAAGTTCTCGCAACTAGTGGCGGAGGGGAAGGAACTGGAACTTTCCGCGCTTTATCACAGGGGATGCCAGTTTCTCTCGGTTGTTGTCTTTCCGGTGGCTATCACCGCAATATTCTACTCCCGCGAAATCCTTTTATTGTGGATCAACGATCCAGGGACGGTCCGGAACACACATCTGCTGATGAGCCTTCTTCTTACCGGAACCTTGTTGAACTCTATTATGATCCTCCCCTATACGCTTCAACTGTCATACGGCTGGACAAAATTGTCTTTTTACAAGAACTTGATCGCCGTGATCATATTGGTGCCGCTCCTTATCGTCTTGGTCACGACGTACGGCTCGGTCGGCGCAGCGATTATATGGATTCTCCTCAACGCAGGATATTTTCTGATCGAGATCCCTTTCATGCACTCACGGATCTTCAAGGACCAGATGTGGCAATGGTATCTTTCCGATGTGGGCTCTCCCCTCATCGCCGTATTCGTGATTGTCCTGTTCTCCAGATTGCTTTTCCCAAGCAATGCTTCCCTATCCTCCTCAACTCTCTGGGTGTTTTCGACATTTACTCTTTCCCTGTTATTCTCTTTTCTCCTGTTTTCGCATACACGCGAATGGCTGAAGCAGGAATTTAGCAGATATCTAACTGTAATATAATTGTAAATATAGTCTTCAGGATTGCTATAGAATGGCGGAAATCTGCGTTTCCCATTTGGTCCGCGCTAAAAACGGATTAACTCCCTTCGAGAGGTTTATAGATTCTTACTTAAAATACAAAGGGGGAGTCGAACACGACCTCTTATTCATATTCAAAGGATTCCACTCAAAAAAAAGTATTTCTGATTATTCCAAATTATTAAGGAATATCCCTCATAAAAAATATGTTGTCTCAGACATTGGATTTGATCTGGTTCCATATTTTAAGGTTGCGAATAAATATAACTATCGATATTTTTGCTTTTTAAACTCATTCAGCATAATATTAGATAAAGATTGGCTCTTAAAGTTGTATAAGGTCATACAACAAAGTTTCGTCGGTGTTGCCGGAGCAACCGGATCGTGGGAAAGTCACTACACAAATGTGTTAGGCATGCCTGCCATTCGAGAAAACATACCCATTGCAGGCAGGGTAATTCACGTCCCTATTGCCATCAGAAATTTACATGCGAATATAATCAGGCGATTTCTTGAAAAGAAATATGGAACACAATACGACCCCTTCCCGAATTACCACATACGCACCAATGGATTTGTCATCTCGCGAGATCTTATGATGAGCATAAAACTAAGCAAAATATGCACAAAAAATGATGTCCACAGATTTGAAAGCGGCAAAAACAGTTTGACGAAACAGGTATTGAGAAGGAATCTAAAAGTGCTGGTGGTCGGTAGGGATGGAACGTGCTACGAAAAAGAGGATTGGGATAAAAGCAATACGTTCTGGCAGGGAGATCAAGGAAATTTATTGATCGCCGATAATCAGACGCGACGATATTCAAACGGCAATGTAAATATGAAACAGGCCTTGTCGGCATCGGCTTGGGGCGTGTCTGCGATAAAAGGATAACAACAGCAATGAGAGTTTTTAATATGCGGAGACCTTGCCCGTTTTGCAACAAAGAAGGAACACACTACTTCGATACGTTCGATTTCAACCTGAGACTTTCTCATGAATCGTTTAAATATTACATCTGCAAAAGTTGCGGAGTGATTTTCCTCCATCCAATCCCGGAAAATATGAGTCGTTTTTATCCGGATTATTATCCGGCGTATGATTTGCCCACTATAAATGGATTGGCGCAGAAGGCCGAACAGGAAAAATATAAGCTTGATCTCCTATTAACGTACACCTCCCATGGTAAACTTCTGGAAATCGGGCCGGCCTACGGAGTATTCGCATTTCTCGCGAAAAGGGCTGGGTTTCATGTCGATACGATGGAAATGGATGAACGTTGCTGTAAATTTCTGTCCGATGTGGTTGGTGTAAGTGTCATAAATAGCACGGATATCTGTTCAAGACTAAACGAGGCAACCCTATACGATGTGATCGCTCTCTGGCACGTCATAGAGCACCTACCCGATCCCTTGGCTGTGATTAAGGCCGCATCCGAAAAACTGAATCCAGATGGAATACTTATTATCGCCACTCCTAATCCAAAATCTCTTCAATTCAAGATTTTTCATCGTTTCTGGGCTCATTTGGACGCTCCCCGCCATTTAACACTTATTCCCCCGGCGGTGCTTACAAAAGTCGCCGAATCTCAAGGATTGGAAACTGCCCTTGTAACAACAAGGGACGAAGGAAGCGTTAATTTCAGCAGATACAATTGGTGGGATTTATCCGTCAGTCATGCAATCAGATATTTGTATTCACTCATAAAGAAGGAATCCCTTGAAGAGGACTTTCATGATAGTGCGTCGGATAAACACCGCACTGCTGCGAGTTATAAAATAAAAAATCAAATTTCCCGTTTGTCAAGAATGGCGTTAAGGATTATCGATATGCCCGTTTTTCACTTGGTGATTAAAAATTTACAGCGGCTTGAAGGATGGGGAGGAACATACACATCTGTTTTTAAAAAGCATTGACCCAAGCTACTCAAGGAACTACGACATAAAGAGAAAACAACACGTAAACCCGATAACGCTTTCATTTTGAGGATATCATTTGCGATGTGGATTCGAGGGGGATGTGCCATTTGCGACTTCATGATTTAAAAACTATTTTTACCATATGTGAACCTATCGCGGGCCGGCCGGGTGCAGAAACAAGTCCTTGAAAAAGCTCTTCGTGCCCAGAGAATACCTGTGGTACCGAAGCGAAACCAATTCCTTGATGGTCACCGGCAACCGCCCGAATACCGTGTCCGGCAGTCCGCTGCGGGCCTCGAAGTGACGGACCTTCTCGGCAAGCCGGGACAGCAATTCTTCCCTCTTAAGGGATGACGCACGAGAGCAAAGCCTGTCGTAGGCCGCCCGGTATCCGTCGGCAACTTCCCGGAGGACATCCTCTCCGACGCCGCGCGCCCTTCCGACTTTCCCTGACCAGTCGAGCTTTATTCCCCCGATCTGGTTCGCGGAGTGCTGGCGGTATTTGATGAGAGGTTCCGGGATCATCGCAAGGTCGGCGATGAAGGAAACCAGGAGTGCGATCCACCAGTCGTGCACGCAGCTTTCCGGAAAGGGAACCACGAGGGGGACATATTCGGACCGGAACGCCATCGTCGCACCGGTGACCACGTTATACTTGAGCAGCACCTCCGTGGCCTCCCCCGTCGACAGCCGCCGCTGCATCTTTCGCGTGAACCCGAAGGCCTGCCAGAGTCGGTAGCCCAAAGGGCGAAGGGCATCATCCACGACCTCCCCATCGGTGAACACTACGCCAATCCTTGGAGAGGAAGAGAAAACCGCTTCGATACGCGCCAGCTTGTCCGGAAGCCAGACATCGTCCTGGTCGGAAAGAACGATGATGCCGCCGGTACAGGCTCGTATCGCCTGCTCGAAATTTTTCGTGGAGCCGATGTTCTGCGTGTTTACCGTGACCCGGACGGGGAAAGGAGCCTTGGCGGCAAAATCTTTCAGTATCTCCACGGTAGCGTCCGCGTCCGAAGACCTGTCGTCGAATACCACCGTCTCGTCCGGGAGCCGTGTCTGCGAAGCAATACTGTCGAGTTGCTCACGCAAAAAAGCGCCACCGTTGTAAGTGCACATGGCGACGGAGACGCGTTGCCCGTTCACCCCCAATCGGCCATCCGTCTCCTGCCGCATCCGCCTCCCCGGAAACCCAGCAAATTCAAAGCGATTGCCACACCTTATTTCAAGATGTTAGCATAGGAGTCACCCGCGGGACACCCGACATGGTCGATCACAATCCCCCCAAAGTCAGCGTCTGCATACCGACTTACAACTACGCGCACTACCTGCCGGACGCCGTCGGTTCGGTGCTTGCGCAGACCTTCCCCGACTACGAACTGGTCGTCGTGGACAACTGCTCCACCGACAAGACGCCCGATATCGTTCGGAAGTACATCGACTCCGGCGCAAAGATCAGGTACTACCGGAACGAAAGGAACGTCGGCCAGACCGGCAACTTCAACCTGTGCTTGAAATACGCCGCCGGGGACTACATCAAGATCCTTTGCGCCGACGACCTCCTTGAGCCGGCGTGCCTCGAGAAGCTCGTGTCGGCGATGGAATCCCATCCCCGCGCAAGCCTCGCGGGCTCGGCAAGGATGTTGGTGAACGACAGCCTTCGCCCCCTGAAGGTGCTCTCCTATTCCGACCGCTTCGTCGAAGACAACGGATTCAACGTGATCAAGAGATGTCTTTTGAAGGGAAACCTCATCGGCGAGCCGACTTCCGTGCTGTTCCGGAAAATCCACGCGGAGCGGGGCTTCACAACGACGTACAAGCAGCTCATCGACCTGGAGATGTGGTTCCATCTCCTGGAACAGGGGGATTTCGTCTTCCTCCCCGAGCCGCTTTCGAAGTTCCGGCGGCACGAGGGCCAGTTGACCTGGGAGTACATTAAAGACCCTGCGTTTTTCGGCGACGGCTGGAGGATCTTCAACGAATACATCGACAAGGATTACGTCCGGATGTCGGCTGTGCGCAAATCCCTGCTCAAGGTCATACGCCGAGGCGGCATGGAGCTCCTCCGGAGAAGCCACCTCGCACGGTTTGCCTTCTCGACGCTTCAGGCCAAGGTGACCGCGCGGCGCCACCACGTCTGAACCTGTAGGTCTCAGGCGGGGAGCCTGCCCATCCTCCCGGCAAGCCCGTCACGCATCCCCCTCACCATCATCCGCAGCTTTTCCCCCCTGCTGGGTTCCAACAGCAGCGCCAAAACCGCAAAGGCGGCGTGCCGGTAAGCACGCGAAAGGATCCATCCCGGCCGTGTGAAGAGGTATTCCCGGGCCAAAACGACGAAATTCCGGATCATGTAATAACGCCGGATCCCGGAATGGCCGGAAGTCCAGACCGGCTTCCCGAACAGGGGTATTGCCATCGCCGCCCCGATGGGATGCCGGATCACGGGCCGGCGGCACAGGATCACCTTGAACCCTTTCGAAAGCGCCCTCAGACAGTATTCGTCGTCGACGTGGTCGATGAAGAAATCCTCACGGAAAGGACCGAAGCGTTCGAACGCCGAGATCGAGAGCAGGCTCCCGGATGTGATGGCCGTCGTCTGCTCGATCCAAGGAGGATCGGCACGATCGTTCTTGATGAATCGCTTCCCCCTCTTTTCATCGAAGTAGTTCGACCCGATGACGGCGATCCTCTCTTTCCCCGGATAGTGGTTGAAAGCATCGATGAGCGTCTCCACGAGGAATCCCTCCGCCGTGGAATCCTGGTCCAGGGCGAGGACCCATCGGAGGGACCTTTCCCCGGCGCGGCGCACACCCTGGTTCAAGGCTGCCGCCACGCCGAGATTTTCGTCATTGAGGATCAGGTCGACATCGGGCCGAACACAGGTGGCATTCAGCATGTCCCTGGCCCGCGGGGCCGAGCAATTGTCCACGACCACGATCCTGCTCACCTGTCCTGCAATCCCTGCCATGCGCTCCGGAAAACCGGGGTCGGGGTTGAAGGTGACGACGACCGCGCAAATATTTTCCTTCGCCGGCCCGATGACGCGTCTTCCGCCGTTTCCTGGCATTCCGCGGTTACCCGTCCCCGATCCCTCGGGTCCTAATCGTTGTAGCTCACTTCCCTTATGCCCGCTGAAAAACGGTACAGCATCCGCACGAAATCCCCGTCGCTGAGCTTTGACGTCTCCCGCAGCGACCGTCGTTTCCTCCACATCACGCGGACCTTCCTCAATGCGTCCGCATAGGCACGCACGAGGGAGCCGATGGCTTCCCTCGAAGAATAGCTCTCCCGCAGCTTCCCCAAGGCCCCCTTCCCGGAAACCAGCCCGTACAGCCCGAAGACGTACCTCGCCATCGTCATCACGGGGGAAACGGCGACAAGGTACCATGGGAAGAGCTTGATGACGGTCCAAACCCGGTTCCTTTCCACGTAATAGATTTTCCGGGGGGTGAACGGCCCGCCGGATGCGGAGTATTTGTGGTAGAGGACCGCGGAGGGGAGGTAATAGCACCGGTAGCCGGCCTGCCTCGCCCTGAGGCCCAGCTCGGTGTCCTCCCCGTAGGTAAAGTAATCGTCGTCGATCGGGCCGACATTTTCGAAGATTTCCCTCTTGTAGACGCCGGCGGCGCCGCTCGGGCAGAGCACTTCCTCTTCCTTCCCGAATTCCGGCCCGTCTTTTCTCCGCCGTCCTCTGCCGCGTGCCGTGCCGTCCCAGAAGATGACGTGCCCGGTGTTGTCGATGACCGAACGATCGTGGTAATTGAGGATTTTCGTGGCGTACATCCCCGCGCCGGGATGCATCGAGATCCCTTCGCGGAGACGCCGGAAAAAATCGCTTCCCAGGCAGACGTCGTTGTTCAGAAGCAGGACGTATTCGCCGTGGGAGCTCTCGATCCCCTTGTTGTTCCCGCCCGACCACCCTTCGTTCGTCGCGAGCTCGATCAGCAGGATCTTTCGGGCATAGTGGGATTTCAGGAAATCGGGCGAGCCGTCCCGGGATCCGTTGTCGACGACGATGACCTCGAGATCCTCATCCCCCTGGGCGAGGATCGAATCGAGGCATTCTTTGAGCAGATGCCTGCCGTTCCAGTTGACGATGACGACGGATAGGAAAAGGGTGCCGGTCCCCTTCATCGATCAGCGCATTCTTTGCATGCCGTCCAGCCGGCTGACGAGGGCCGCCAAATTCGGGTCGTCGTGGATGGAACGCGCCAATTCGAAGAACTTCCGGGCGTTTCCATAATCGCCGCTGTTCATGTAGATGTTCCCGATCGTGTAATAAACGAAGAACCTGTTGATCCCCAGGTAGGTGGAATGCAACATCTCGCTGACGATCTGGGCGCCGAGGACATTCTTGGAGATCTTGTACCTGTCGATAATCGCCCGGTTCTCCGGTATGTTTTTCACGAAAACGACCGCAAGCCCGTCGGCGAACACGAGCTCCCAGCTCGGGCTCATCGCGAGGTAATTGATCAGGGGCAGCACCATCCCCGCGGAGTCGACCGTCTTTGTGATGACATAGGTGATGTTGTACTTCCGGAACGTGCTTTCCATGTCCCCCATGCCCGACGTGATCGCCTGGTGCTCCATGAACAACGTGGGGTTGCCTGCCCGACCGTCGATGAAGGTCAATTTCCGGGGGTAGACCTGCCACTCCACGAACCCCCCCAGGTCGAAGAAGTTGAACATGTTCCCCTTGATGTCAAGATTCCTCAGGAACTCGCCGGACTTCAGCGAGAACTTGTGCTCCGTCAGGCCGATCCCGTTCTCGACGATGTCCGCCGTGCCCACGCGGATGTAGTAGGCCCCGTAGCCCGTCGCCCCGAGGAAGACCAGCCAGGCAAGGACGATCGGCAGCCGGAAATACCGGAGGGCGGGCAGAGGCGCAGGCGAGGCGGGGGTCGGTTTCTGCTCTGCGGCCGGATGTACCTTTTTCCCCTGTTTCTTCCGGGAAGGCTCCTTCTCCTTCACCGCCTTCATCCCGGCCTTGAGCGAAGCCTCCTCGCGCCGGCTCAGGTAGGTCCGGATCCGCCGCAGGAACCCGTCGAAGGACTGCGCGACCATCGGAATGGCGAAGACCGACATGAACGCCATGCCGCGGGCCACCTGAAGGGGCAGCTTCAAGCCGTACACGGCCATGATGATGTCGTGGATCTTCAATTTCCAGGCAATGAGGCCAAGCGCTCCGAACACCACGCTTACCGCGAGAATGTATTTATAGAATTCGTAAAAGCCGGAATTCTTCACGGAGGTCATCTCCGAGATACCGGTCATTTGGTTGGGGTTGACCATTAGCCTCACGGGGGTCAACACGCTTTCAACCCCGTGCTTGCTCAGGAACGTGGCGAGAACGCAGAGAACGAAAATCCCCAGCGGGACGAACAGGTTGTTTTTCAGGGAAGCCTTGGCGAATTTGTCCCGGTAGATCACCACGAGGCTTTGCGTCCCGAATGCGCCCACAGCCCCGATCCCGGCCAGCGTCGAGGGGTGGATGTTGGCCCACAACAGGAAAACCAGCGGGAACGTGTAGAGGATTTTCCGGTTTCCCTTGTAGTAGAAAAGCGAACATCCGTAGATCAGGTACGAGGTGAAGAAGTAGGCGATGATCTCCGGCCTGGGCTGCAGGCGAATCCGGAACGGCATCGCGAAAATCAGCATGGTGAACAGGGCGATATAGGGGTTGATGTCCCTTGCCCGCAGCGATTTGTAGATGAAGAAAAAGGAGAGCGTGGCCATCAGCCAGACGAACACGGAGACGCCGTCCGATCCCACCACGCGATAGACCGTGTAGAGAATGGCCTGGAAACCGAGTTCCTCGTAGTTCATTGGTTGATTCAGAAGCGGGTAGTTCATGAATTCCTTGTCGGGAACCTTGCCGGTTTCGATGAAGTGCTTGCCGATGGACAGGTGAATGCCATAGTCGCTGGTGAAGATCTTGTTGAAAAACAGGGCCGAGATGCCCAGGAAGAACAGGGCGATCAGCGCGTTCTGCAGGCGGCTGTTCTTCGCGAGATTGCCGAAGGTCTCTGCGGCGGAAAGAGCCATGGGCTACTTCGCTCCGGGCTTCCAGTCCTTCAGGATCTCGGGGATCCCCTTGTCCGGATGGCACCTGGCGCACGCCTGCTCCAGGGTCAGGCTTCCAGGCGTCTTGACACGGGAAAAGTGGAAGTCGTGGTTTTCCGCCTTTTTCCCTCGGATATCCTTCTCCTCGTGGCACTCGACGCACGGAAGCTCCGGCCCCGAGAAGTCGAACTTGTGGTCGTGGATGCTGTACCGCTGCCCCCCGGAGGTCCCCTGCGGCGTGTGGCAGTCGATGCAGCGGACCGTCCTCGAATCGTGGTGCGAGTGGACCGAGGCGAACTTGTAGATCTTCCCGTGGCACGTGCCGCAATACTCGTCCCGGCTCATGTATCGCTCATCCTTGACCGTGATCCCCCGATCGAATCCGCACACGTCGCACGCGCGCGCGGTCGAATAGAACTTGGACTGCCAGAACAGGAACATCCGGTGCCGTTCCTTGTAGTCCATCGTCCCCCAGTACCATTTCTTCGACTTGGGCTTGGGAGCGAAGAAATCGGTGAAATATTTCGTGAGGTCCTCCCCGGGCCGGTAACGCGCGGGGAATGGGAACTGGCCGCCGGCCTTCGTGTCCTTCCCGTCCGTGTGGCACGCCTCGCACACCATGTCCCACCGCTCCTTCGAGAGCTTCTCGGGGTTCACGATGTCCGCCGCCGCGCCGGTCGCGGCGTGCTTCTCGCCGGGGCCGTGACACGCCTCGCAGCCGATGGACGGTTCGTGGAACGACTTCGTCTCGGGATCGAACCCGGTAGTATGGCACCCGTCGCAGTAGATCGTGTAGGGCCGCTCCCTCCAATTGAAGATCGAGTACGGCTCCCAGTCGTTGTTGACGAGGTTCCAGTACTTCGGGAGAACATAGTAGTCATTGTCGATGAAAGTCAGGTACTTCTGGATCCAGTGGCTCCCGATCGTCCACCAGACGTCCTCTTTCTTGAAGGGAACGCCGGAGAAATCCTTCGCCGCCATTGCGTCCGGGTTCTTCTTCGCGTCCCGAAGCATGTTGGCGTGCGGGGTCCGCTTCCACTGGATGTAGATCTCCTCGTGGCACTTCCGGCACTTCTCGGAGCCCGCGTATCCCTTCGCGCCGGGGCCGAACCCCCACGCGCCCGGCGGGAGGAGCAGGCCGATTGCGACAAGCAGGTAAACCCTTTTCCAGGCAGGCATCGAGATCCTTTACTTGAGGAACGTCCGGATCAGGTCGGAGAGGCGTTCATTGGGCGTGTAGCCGCCCTTCTTGTGAAGCAGCACGCCCTTCGAATCGACAAAGGCGAGGGACGGGGTATAGTTGAAACCAAATGTCCTGGGGAGAGAGAACTTCGGGTCGATCAGGTACTTCACCCGGAACTTGTTCGCCTGCCGGAACGGACCCACGGTCTGCGCCCCCCGCAGGTCCACCGCGATGCACCAGACGTCGACCTTGCCGGGGTTTTCCCCGACGAACTCGTTGATCTCCTGGAGCTCCTCGTAGCACGCGCTGCACGCGGTGGTCATGAAGAACAGGAGGGTGAGGGGCGCCTTGCCCAGGATGTCCTTCCTGAAAGACACCTTCGGCCCCTCCAGGCCGGACAGGGAGAAGTCCGGGACCGCATGCCCCACCTCGACGGTCTTGTCCGCGGGAAGGGCGGTCGCGGCGATGCCCAGGAAGCAGAGGGAGAGAAGAAGGGCCACCCCCCGCCGACGGAAGGGTGTCACGCGCACGGCGCAGCGGCTCACTTCCCCTTCCCCATTTCCTTGATGAGGTCTTCGAGGACGAAGGGCAGCTCATCCTCCCCCGGGGGATAGTCGCCCACGTGCGTGTAGCGGATGACGCCCTTGTGGTCGATGACCACCTTCAGCGGGATGGGGCCGGCAAGCCCGAAGGATTTCGTCGCCACGGAAAGGTCGGCGTCCAGGAGGACGGCGTAGGTGATCCTTTTATCCTTCACGATCTTGCGGATGTCGTCGACGTTGCCGGAGGGGAGGACGATCGAGAGGAGCTCGAAGCCCCTGTCTTTCCACCCGGTGTGGAGCTTGACGAGGTTGGGCATCTCCCGCTTGCAGATGTCGCACCAGGTGGCCCAGAACTCGAGCATCACCACCTTCTTGCCCGTGAACTCGTGAAGGCTGACCACCTTGCCCGTCATCACGTCCTTCAGCTTGAAGTCGGGCGCCTTCTCGCCGATCTTCAGCCGCATCGCCGTGTCCTGCGCGAACGCAGGGAGAGTTCCCGTCGGAACCATACCGATCAGAAGGAAAAGCACGAACAGCTGCGACGCACCCCTCATCACCGCGCCCCCGTTGGTCATGGTTAATGGTCCACGATCACCGTTTTTTCCCAACTTTTAAAGATATCATATGCCCACTGCCCTGTCTTTCCCGAATGACAGCTCCCGCACTGCTTGTAGATCTCCTTGTCCCAGCACCCCTGCGGGTGGATCAGGAAGTATCCGTAAGAGTGGACGTTGTTCTCCTTGTTTTCATTCGATTCCGGGTTCTTCTGCCGGTGGCAGTCCACGCAGCCGATCTTCGTGTCGGCCTTGTGGTGCGTGTGGCTCGACATCTTTTCCCCGTATTCGTGGCAGCTCATGCAGATCGCGTCCACGCTTATCTGCTGCCCCTGGGGCTTCACGTTCTGATGGATGCCGCACACCTCGCAACGGGACCTTGCCTGGGCCTCCCGGTCCGCCCGCCACTTGTCCCAGAGACGGTGGATGGCGTTGTGGTCGCTCTCTCCCTCGTCTTTCTCGATGGGAACGAGGAATTTCGCGAGGTCATTCCCCGGCTTCCACCCGATGGGGAAGAAGTATTCGCCCGAGATGTCCTTCCCCCTGACGTGGCAGGAGGCGCAGATATCCTCCGACCGGTCCTCGGGGAGCCGTTTGGGGTTCACGATGTTCTCCCTGGCGGGATTGGCGACGTGTTCCGCCCCGGGGCCGTGACACGATTCGCAGCCCACGGAATGCTCCTTGAACCTCCTGGTCTTCGGGTCGAAGCCGACGGAGTGGCACCCGACGCAATACTTCGAGTAGGGGCGCTTCTGCCACCCATAGGTGCTGTAGGGGCGCCATTTCCCGCTCTGGACCGACCATAGCCTCGGCAGGATGTAGTAATCGTCCCCGATCCTGGTGAGGTACCGCTGGTCCCAGTGGCCGCCGATCGTGAGGTCGATGTCTTCCTTCTTGAAGGGCAGGTCGGGGGCGTTCATGTCCGCCATGATGGCGGAAGGGTTCTTCCTGGCGTCCTGCACCACCGTGCTGTGGAAGGTCTTCACCCACCCCTTGTACTGGATTTGATGGCAGGGGGCGCACTTCTCGGAACCCTGGTACGGGCTTCCGGCGGTTTCCCCGGAAAACGACCGGGTCCCGGCGATCACGGCGGTCAGGAAAACCGCCAGGACGAACGACTTCAGGAGAACATTCGCACCGCGGCGTGCCCGGTTTTCACCTGGCGTCATCTTTCCCATGTCCCGCTCTCCTGCAAAAGGAAGCCGTACTCTTCCCTCAATCCGCCTTGCCGCGGAGGACGGAGTCGACCGCCTTCTCCAGCTCCTTCTCGTCGCCTTCCTCGAACCCTTCGTGCTGGAACCGTATGATGCCCTTTGCATCGATGACGTAGGTCAGGGGGGCGGCCCTCATGTTGAAAAGGTCCGCGAGCTTCATATCCGGGTCCTCGACGATGCAGTAGCTGGGGGCGAGACTCATCTGTTTCATCTTCTTCCGGATGGCGTCCCTGTCCATCCCGTCCACGTTCACCCCGAAGACGAACAGGCCTTCCTTGGCGAATTTCCTGTAAATGTCGTCCAGGTAAGGCATCTCCTGGATGCAGGCCGAGCAGCGCAACCCCCAGAAGTTGACCACCACGGCGTGCGAACCGTTCTTCACCTCTTCGAAACTTCTCGTCTTGCCGTCAAGATCAACGGCCGTGAACCGCGGTGAAGCCTTCCCCACCATCTTGCCGTCCTTCTCGGGGGAGGTGGCGCACGCCCGGGGCGGCCCCATCAGGCCGGCCGTCAGCGCCAAGGCGGCGGCCATGGCAATCACCGCCGCCCCGCACGGCATTCCCTTTCTGGCCCCCCCACCCGTCATGCGGTCCAGCTCAGTGGTATTTCGGCTTGCCTCCACGTTTCGCCGCCTCCTCCCTGATCTCGTTTGCGACGATCTCGACAGCCTTTTCGTTCATCCGGACGGGGTAGCGCGCCTTCAGCTCCGCCACCTTTTTTTCGAGCAAGGGCATGTAGTTGTCGTTCCGGTAGGCGTTAAGGACTTCCTTTCGAACGGCTTCGAAGCTCTTCGTCTTACCCCCCTTGAACCGCGTGCATTTGGCCACGATGTATTGCCCCGCCAGCGGGATGACCTGGGAGACGTCGCCTTCGCGGAGGGAGAAGAGGATGGCGGCCAGGTCCGGGGGAAACATCTTCCGGGTCAGCGGGCCGACTTCCTCCGCCCCGCGGGCGTCGGGCGCGTCGCTCCCCGCCTGCCGGATGAGCGACTTGAAGTCCTCGCCGGCCTCCGCCCGCTTCCGGAACTCGCGGGCCTGGGACTGGCCGCCGGCGGAAAGGATCAGGAGCCAGAGGGAATCCTCCTCCCGGAACCGGTTCTTGTTCTTCTTGTAGTAAGCGAGAAGCTCATCCTTATCGGGTTTCACGGATTCCTTGATCTTCGCCTCCACGGCCTGCGCGGTCCTCGCGATCCGGAAACTCCTCATTCTCTCGATGAATTCGGTGCGCCTGTCGTGCCCTGCCCGCCCCGCCTCCTCCGCCCACGACATGTGCCGCGCGAAGTTGCGGAGGATCTCCCTGGGAGTCTCGGGCTGCTGGATCAGGTGTCCCGACTGGAGGTGGATCTTGACGAACGTGTCGAAGTCCGCCTTGGTGTAGACCCGGCCCAGCCCCTCCAGGACGACTGCGCCAGGCGACTTGGCAACGGTATTGTCGGCGTACTGCGTCCACTTGTGCAGGGCGGCGTCCCGGTTCAGGAGCTCGTCGAACTTCCTGTTGTACAGGCCCTCCCGCGATGTATTCTTGATCTCTTCGATCTCCAATTTGGAGAGCCCGCGGCGATTGTCGACCCGGACCACCGTCCATCCCAGCGGCCCAAGGAAAGGGTCCGTCATCTCCCCCGGCTTCAGGGAGAAGATCCTGTCGACATGGCGTTTGTCCGTGAAGAACGCCGTGTTCCGCAGGATCCAGCCGACGCGTCCCTTTTTCGGGGCGATGGTGCCCGCTCCCTTCTTCGCCTCCTCCTCGAAGGTGGACTTCCCCTCCCGGACGGCGGAGACCGCTTTCCTCGCGGCGGCCTCGTCGTCGGCCACCAGCATGGAGATCTCCACCGAGTCCCACTTGTCGGGAAGGAAGGGCTTCATCTCCTCTTCGCTCACCTTGACCTGCCTGCGCAGTACCTCGTTGACATAGAGGGAGGCCAGCCAGACTTCCTGCGTGACCCGCAACTCCCGTTCGATCGGGGAGTTTTCGTACGCCTTCTTCTCGGCGGCTTCCTGGTAAAGCAAGCGGTCCGTGATCAGCTTGTCCAGGGCTCTCAAGGCCGACATCTCGGGGGATCCCGCCTTGTACGCGTCGTATTTGCTGTCGGCCGCCTCCCCTCTCAGGTCGCTCAACGTCACGTCGAGACCGCCCACCCGCGCCGCGGTCTGCGGCGAAAGGTCGGCCGTTCTCCCCGCCGCGGCGTTCTCCGCGGCGGTTTTCGCACCGCCCTGCTGCGGGGGGTTCCGCTCTCCGTCACGGCAGCCGGCGCACATAAGCCAGAGCAGCAACGGGATACACAAGGCTCGGGTCTTTGAATCATCGCGGAAAAACATTCGATCCTGCCCTTCTCACGGAAGATGTCCGGGAAGCCGCTTCGAAGGGGTCGCGAAAAGGGCTCCGGCCCGTCGCCGCCGGCCGGAGCCCACTACAAGGCAATTCCCCCTCGCGAGTCGAAACGGGCGCCTGCGAATCTACTTGAGGGATTCGAGGTTCCCTGTAAACACTTTCGACTCCGTCCTCGAGAAGCCGTTGACGACGAACTTCACTTTCCCTTCCTTGTCGATGCCCACGGCGGCCGGTGTGAAGTTGAACCCGTACTTCTCGGCCACCTCGAACTTCGGGTCGAGGAGCACGATGGCCACGCCGAGGCCCTTGTCCTCGATGAACTTGCTCACGCGGGCACGGGCGTCGGACGTCGAGTCGATGGCGATTGCGAACAGCTTGAAGGCGTTGGGATTGTTGTGCAGGTAGTTCTTGGCGGCGACCAGCTCCGCCTCGCACGCCGCGCACGACGTATTGAAGAAGACGATCAGCGCCGGGTTCTTCTCGAGGGCGGCCGGGAGCGACACTTCCATCTGGGTCACCGGATTCGTCAGGGTGAAGGGAACCGCGGGTTTGCCCACCTCGATCGCCGGGGCGCCCGTGGCGAAGCAAGCCAGCAGCGCAGCCGCTGCGACCGGGATCTTCCATCCACGCATACTTTTTATCCTCCTTGGGCGTAGGTGTAAGAAGCAGGTGCCGGCCCCTTAAATCCCAGGGGCCGGCACCATTTTACAGGTACGTCAGATTACAGTCCAGCGAAGCGTCACTTCGCCTTCGTGCCTTGACCGTGGCACAGGTTGCAGAACCCGGTCTCGTCCTTCGTAGTCGGGAACCAGCTCGCCCGGGTCAGCCCCTGGATCGTCGTCCAGTTGGTCGGTGAGGCTGACGGAGAGAAGTTCCCGGAGTAGTTCGTGCCTCCGGCCCCGCCGGACGCGGCCTTCAGGATGTAGCCGCCCATTCCCACGTAGGTCCCGTGGGCGCTGTGGCACGATTCGCAGTTCACGTTGTTCGTGTTGGTCCCTGGGGCGGTGTGATACGTCACATAGGCGCCGGCTGCGATCGGATACGTCGCGATGTTCGTGGCCGCGCCCGACTGGATCTTCTCCAGAGGGTGGGTCGCTTGGATGAGCGTAGTACGCGTGTCGGTCGTCTGGTACCCGGTGAACCAGGTGTTGGCGGCTGACGCCGACTTGTCCTGGGTCGGGATGTGGCACCTGCGGCACAAGCCAGGGCCGTTCCCGGTGCCGATCGCCTGGGCCTCCAGGTTGTCGCTGTAGTTCCCCAGCAGCAGGGGCTGCGTGGCCGTGCGCGGGAGGCCGTTGTTCATGAGGGTATGGCAGGACTGGCAGGCCACCCTGGGAGCCGTGGTCGTGCCTTCATAGTAGGACCACGCCGTGGTGCTGGCCGGCCAGGTCCCCGCGAACACGTAGTCCATGAGGTTCGGGGTCGCGGTCGAAACGTTGCCCACGAAGTGGCTGCCCTGGGAACGGAGGCCGTCCTGGTTCGCCGTGTAGAACGCGGGGTATCCCGAGTGGCACCCCACGCACTGTGCGGTCCAGGCCCCTCTGAACCCGGTCGTGGTAAGCGTGTTCGCCGTGCTTCCCCAGACGCCCGCCGTCTTGGCGATGCGGAGCTTCGAGGTGTTGTCGAGATCGTTGTGGCCGGCATGGCAGTTGTAGCACTGGATGTTGTTCGTGGTCGCCCAGGCGGAGTTGTTCAGGCCGAGGGCGGTAGCGTTGGCCGCAATCCCCGCCACTCCCGAGGACCACGGCACGTTGGCCGGGTGGTGGTTTCCGATAAACGTCGCCGAGCCGGGATGGCACTGGCTGCAGAACGGCGTCGCCCCTTCCAGCGCCGAGTACAGGAGCGGGGTCTGCGCCGTCGCTACGCGGCCGGTCGAGGCGGGGTGGACGCCGTGGCAGGAGCGGCAGAGCGCCTTGGCGTTCCCGGTCCCCAGCCCCAACTGATAAGGGGAGGTCGTGGTGCTGAAGATCGTGGTGTCGGGAGTGGCCACGTTCACCGGGTGGGTGAAGTTGGCCGCGTTGCCCGGGTTGGTCCCGTGGCACCCCTGGCACAGGCTGGAGGCGTTGTTCGAGTCGACGACCGACAGCAGCGTCTTCCTGGCGGCGCCCGCGTCGGTGTTGTCGGTAAAGACCACGACGGTGGTCTGGGCCGCGTCCTGTCTGCCGTGGATCGAATGGCAGGTAACGCAGACGACGGTTCCCGTAGTAAGGCCGTTGTTGAGGTGTCCGCCGGCCTGCCAGGCATTGGTTCTCGGCGTAGCCCCGGTGATGGACACCACCGAGCCCCGGTATGCCTGGCTCATCGTTGCCGGAACGGTCGTCGGCTTGGTCGCACTGGCAGCGTTGGCCAACACGTTCACGGGGTGGGTCCCGGGGTTGCCGGCCGCGCCGAAACCCTGCGCGGTCGCCACGGCGACGTCGCCGCGGCCCTGATGGCACTTCTGGCAGATGTTGTTGACGGTATTGGCCCCCTGGAGGAACGGGTCCGAACCCGCCGCGGTGTTGTGCGGGTCGTGGCAGGTGGAGCACTCCATCAGGCCGGGGGTGATGTTGTCAGCCGCGGCGTTGACGTACGGCAGGCCCGAGCCGACCATCGTGTCGCCCGTCGGCAGGCTGCCGCTGGTCAGACCGTGGTAGGTCGGCGTGTCGAACACGTTGATCTGGACGACGGTCGGGCTGGTCTGGAACTTCCCGGTGGGGTTGTGGCAGTCATAGCACAACTGCCCGATCGTGCCGATGACGCCCAGGGTACCGCCCGGCGCACCGGACCATGCCTTCGCACCGGTCGCCTTGTGCGGGATGTGACAGAAGGAGCAGGCGCCCGCGGTACCCTGCGTGCCCGCCCAGGTGATTCCCGTCAAGCCGGTCATGTCGTGCTTGCTGCCGACAATCGCGGCGGAGGCGGGAAGCGAGAAAAGCACGACCATTGCGGCCGCGAGCAAGAACAGAAGCGTCTTTCTCATCCTTTCCTCCTTTTTTGTGTTGCGCTCATGCGTTCCATGCGAGCCTTAAACAAGCCACTTCAATAACGTGGACGGCGCGCTCATCCCTCCTTTCCGGATGGAGTATCACTTCACCTGCTTGTCGATCGAGATGATCTTGATCCCCCCGCCCTTCGAGTCGATCAACGCCTCCGACACCGCGATCGTCGTGTCGGAAAGTCGCGTCGCACGCTGCGGGATCGACAGGAGGAGTGCGACCTTCTTGTCCTCGGATGCCACCGAATACAGGTATTTCCCCGTTTCCGCGCTGAAGATCTGGAGGTTGGCGTGCTTGGAGTCGACCCCGATCACCCATTTCATGTCCTCGATGGCACAGACGCCCAGAAGCCCGCCGAATTCCCCGACGATATCCCCCGGCTGCCCGATGGAGAGCAGGACCTTGCCGCTCTTTTCCGCTACCACGATGCGGCCGTTGAGCGCATCGGCGATGTAGAGATGGTCCTTGGAGTCGACGTCGATGGAGGTGGGCCTGGCAAACCCGGTCGCCCCCTTCGCATCCGTGAATGCGATGTCTTTGACGTATTTCCCCGAGGGATCGAGGAGCATGATCCGGCTGTTGGCGTTGTCCACCACCAGGAACTCGCCGGTGGACAGCTGCCGGATGTCGGAGGGCCCGGCCTGCAGATTGATGTCCAGCTTCGCGTTGACGTACCGCGGCAACGGGAATTCGTCGACGAATTCGCCGGACGGCTTCAGCCGGACGATCTTGGCCATGAAGGCGTCGCAGACGAGGAGGTTGCCGTCCCGGTCATGGGAGATGCCGATCGGCCGGTTCAATTGGCCCGGGCCGTTCCCCTGCTTGCCGATGGCGCCCTTGTACTCCCCGGAAGCCCGGTCGAACACGTGGACGATGCCGCGGGTTGCGTCAGGGACGAAAAGCTGTCCTTCGACCTCCGTGACCCCCCCGGGGTTCTTCACCGTGTCGACCCGCCCGTCGGGCAGGGTCCCGCCCCGCATCACCATGAGAACCTTGCTCGTGATCGGAATGAGATCCTGATAGGCGGCCTTGGAAATGACCTCGGTCTTGATCATGGCGACGACATCTTTCGACTTTGCGCTTTCCTTCCCCGAGGCGTCTTTGGCGGAAATCGCATAGCGCATCTCCACGTCCTTCTTCACGTCGGAGTCGGTGTAGGAGGTATCCTGCACGGAGGCCAGCAGCTTGTACTCGGTCGCCTTCCCAACCCGCTTGTAAACGTTATAGACCATCGCGGACGGGACCACCTCCCAGCGGAGGTTGACGGACTTCTCGGTGGCCCGATCGTACACGGTTGCGGGGGGGGCGAGCTTGAACACCTTCGTCACCCACTCCCTCGACGGCGGGCTGTCCTTGCCCGACGCGTCCACGGCGACGACCTTGACCTTGTACTCACCGGCCTCCTCGGGCGCCGGCATGAAATGCTGAAAAACCGCGGTTTCGGCGACCATCTTGCCGTTCACGAACACCTTGTACTTGACCGCCCCGGCGACCGGCGACCACATCAGCATCAGCTGCGGCCCGGCCATGATCGGGAACCCCGGCATCCAGGTCGGAGGGGGGAGTTCCGCCAGGCCCACTCCGGCGACGGATGTAAACAGAATCGCTGTCAGAAAAACGATGAAAATTCCTCTTTTCCAGAAGTTGCCCATTCTGTCCTTTCCGTTTGAAAACATCTTCATACCCCCTGCACTGCGTGAACTGCCACACGTTTCCCTTTCCATCTGCCCCCTCCGGTAATTGAGCATTTTCGGTGCCAACATTCGCGTTTCCCTTATCTTCTTGGAATACCTTTTTTAATAGAGGCCTTAGCCTCGTTTTTACCGTGCGGCCATATCACCCGCCTTGAGGGAAAATGCCCAGTTGAGCATGCGTGAAGTGAATCGCCGCTATTGCAAGAAACCGTATTTTTTCATCCTGTACCGTAAGGCATCCCGCGTCAATCCGAGTGATTCCGCGGCCTTTGTCTGGTTCCCCTGGGTCATCTCCAGCGCCTGCCGGATGAAGTCCCTCTCCACGTCCTCCAACACAATCCCCATGGGGGGAAGAATGAACACGGCGCCTGGTCCCTCCGGCGGGCCGGCAGGAGAATCTCCAACCGGTTCCGCCGAGGCCTCTCCCCCTGCACTGTCCGGGGATCCGGCGGTGTACGCACCCCAGTCCAGCCGGCTCTCCGCAACCGGCAGGTCGAGGGTGTCCACCTGCCCCTCGGCGCCCAGGATGATCGCCCGCTCGATTACGTTCCTCAACTCCCGGACGTTCCCCGGCCAGTCGTGCGAGAGCATTTGTCTCTTCGCCCTCTCCGAGAACCGGCGGAGGTCCCGCTTGAAGTCGCTGGAAAACTCGGCAAGGTAGTGTCCCGCCAGCGGCAGGATGTCCTCCCTCCGCTCCCGCAAGGGAGGGATGTGGATCGGGATCACGTTCAGCCGGAAAAAGAGGTCCTCCCGGAACTGTCCGCTCTTGACGAGTGCCGCCAGGTTGCTGTTCGTCGCCGCGATGATCCGGACGTCCACCGAGATGTCCCGGTGGCCCCCCACGCGGCGGAACGCCTTGCCCTCGATGAACCGCAGCAGCTTGGCCTGGAGCCCCGGCTTCATGTCGCCGATTTCGTCCAGGAAGATCGTTCCGCCGACCGCCACCTCGAAGAGCCCCTTCTTGGTCGTCTTGGCGTCGGTGAAGGCGCCCTTCTCGTGGCCCATCAGCTCCGACTCGAGAAGCTCCTCCGGGAGCGCGGTGCAGTTGATGGGGATGAAGGGGCGGGTGGCCCGGCTGCTTTCGTAGTGGATCGCCTGGGCGAGCAGGTCCTTTCCGGTGCCGCTCTCCCCCTGGAGGAGGACGGTCGCCGCCTCGGACTTCGCCACCTTCCGGGCGATCTCCACCACGTCCTTCAACTTGCGGCTGACCCCGATGATCCGGTGGAAACCGTATTTCTTTACGGATTCCTTCCGGTGGAACTCCACTTCCTGGCTCAGCTCGTGCCGGTCCAGGGCATTCTGGACGATGACCCGGAGGCGGTCGATGTCGAACGGCTTGCTGACGTAGTCATACGCCCCCAGGCGCATCGCCTCGACGGCGGTCTTCAGCTCCTCGGTCGCGGTGACCATGACCACCGTGATGGCGGGTTCGTGGGCCTTCAGGCGGCGCAGGACCTCGATCCCGTCGATTCCGGGAAGGGTGATGTCCAGCAGGACGAGGTCGGGGGTGTCGTCGGTGGCTTGGGCGACCGCCTCCTCGCCGGTCTCCACCGTCGCCACGGCGTGCCCGTCCTTGGAGAGCGCCTGCTGGATGGACCAGCGGATCATCCGCTCGTCGTCCACCACCAGTATCTTGGAACGCGCCATCTTCTGGGGGGGTCCTTTAAGATAATCTTATCGATTATAACCGAACACCCGGGGTAGGGCCCACGATATGTATACGGAATGCACCCGGGAGAAGTTTCACTCCGTCACAGCTTGACCTTGGGGAGGAAGACCCGGAAGGTGGCCCCTTTCCCCACCTCGCTGGAAGCGGTGATCCACCCGTCGTGGAGATCGAGGATCTTCCGGGTCATCGAGAGGCCCAGGCCCGTTCCGGCTTCCTTCGTGGTGAAAAACGGCTGGAAGATCTTCCCGATCTTGTCGGCGGGAATCCCCGGGCCGTCGTCGGTCACCGAGGCCGTCACGAAGCGGGCGTTATGCTTGACGTCGGGCACGTCCGCCGGGACTTCCGAATAGGTGCGGATGGTGAGGGAGCAGCCTCCCGGCTTCGCCTGGAGGGCGTTGAGCACCAGGTTCAGGAAGACCTGCTTGATCTGTTCCTGGTCCATCTCGATCTCCGGCATCGCGGGGTCGAACTCCCGGGTGATGGTCGCCCGCTTCCCTTCGGGGATCTGCTTCACGAGGAACAGGACCTTGTCGATCACGTCGTTCAAGCTGGCCTCCGAGAACTGCGGCTCCGTGTACCGGGAGAAGTTCAGGAGATCCCTGATGGTGTTGTCGAGCCGCTTCATGAGCGCCATCATCTCGTCCAGGATCTCGCGCTTGGGGTCCCCCTCGGGGAACTCCTTGGAGAGGACCTGCGCCGCGCCGTAGATGCCGGCGAGGGGGTTCTTGATCTCGTGGGCGATCCCGGCGGCCATCTCGCCCAGGGACGCCAGCCGGTCCGCCCGTGCCAGCTGCCGGTGGTGGAACTTCTCGATCTCGGCCTGGGCCTCGGAGAGCTTGCGGATCATCTCGTTGAAGCTGTTCCCGAGGCGGCCGAGCTCGTCGCCGCTGCGGATATCCACCCTCCCGTCCAGCTTCCCGGCCTCCACCGATTCCATCGTGCCCACGAGCTTCGCGACGGGATTGGAGACGAACCGCTTCAGGAGGATGCTGGTCATGCCCGAGGTGAGGACGATCGCCAGCCCCGTGAAGGAGAGCATGAGGAGCCGGTTGAACTCGATCTTTTTCTCGGTTTCCTCCATGGACAGGCAGACGTCGAGGACACCGAGGGTCTCGATCTCCCTGCGGTGACATCGCTGGCACCGCGGTTCGTTCTCGACCGGCTCCACCATGCAGAACGAGCGGTGGCCCGTATTGGCGCTCTGGAACGGGGTGCTCCGCTCGGGGCTCCGGTAGACCGCGTAGTCGAGCTCGTCGGTGAGCTTCCCGATTTCCGACAGCTTCGCCGAGTAGAGGATCCGGCCCTCCTCGTCGAAGACCCGCAGCTTCTCCACGCCCGGCAGCGCCCCCACGGTGTGGAAGATCGACATCAGGGACTCGATGTGTCCCGTCTCCATCCCGATGCGGATCGTGTTCTTCAACGCCCTCGTGAGCAGGATCGCCTGGCTGCGGGTGGCGTCGAGCGCCTGTTCGGACTGGATCCGGAAGGTGATGTAGGAGGACGCCCCGAAGATGACCGCCAGCACGAGGCTGATTGACAGGGACATCTTGAAGAACAGGGAACGGGGAACAAATCGCATTCGGCTGTCATTCCCCTTTCAGGGGGACGCTAGACCAGATGGCAGGTCTTGCATAGCTCACCCTGATTCCTGCGGAAAAGACGCCGCTCGCCGGACTGGTGGGGCCGATGGCACGCAAGGCAGGACAACTGGTCTTTCTCTCTCGGAATGTCGGGGGGAATCTGGGTGATTTCCGGATTTTTCAGTACCGTCGCGGACCGGTGCTGGATATGGGCGTGCTCGTGACATCCCAGGCAAAGGGCGTTGCCGGCGCGGACGAGCTGCTTCGGGGCCGGCCCCGCGTGCGGGCTGTGGCACGCCGTGCACTCCCCGTTCCCGACGGGATAGTGGACGACCCCTTCCGTCGGGAAGGGATCGTGGCACTCCATACACCCCTTTTCGAGCTTTTGAAGCTTGGTACGGCTGGAAAAATGCGGGTCGTGGCACCCCGTGCACTCCCCGGCGGCCACGGGGCTGTGCACGTATTTCTTCTTCCCCTCCTCCTCCTTCTCGAAATTGTCGTGGCAGGCGTAGCACGCCTCTTTCTGGTCTATCGCCTTGAGCTTTCCGCCCTCGAGGGTGTGGCACCCCGCGCAGCCGTCATCCAGCGCGGGGTGCAGGCGGAAGGATCGGTAGACGAGCGGGGCGTCCTCTTTTTCCGTGGGCATGCGAAACTGCTCCATTTTCGTGCCGGGGATCAGGAAGACGCGAAGGTATTTCCCTCCCACGTCGAGGAGATTCATCCCGGGGGACAGCTCCGCTTCCCCGCTCCGGAACGCCTCCCCCTTCAACGGATCCCTCGCGATTCCGTTCACCGAGACGGAGAGCGGGGTCTTCCCGCCGGGGACGTAGGCGAAGATCTTGATCTTCCCCTCCGTGGCCAGGGTAAGGTCCGGAGGAAAGAGGACGAGGGGCTCCTCGGCGGCGCCGGTCGGAGTCGTGAGGAGGAGGAGCAGGAGGAGCGGGAGGAGCGGGAGTCGATTGCGGACGGTCAACGGGCAAGGACCTCCTCGACGCCCTCCGCTCCCTTGCCCGCCGGAGACGGCATTGCGAACGGGTTCCTGTGGAGGACGGTCGTCAGCTTCAGGCTGGGGCAGCGCGTGCAGTCCAGGCAGCGGAGGCAATCCGGGTTGGTCTGGTTCCGGTCCGGGCGGATGTCCACGGGGCAGATCTTCTGGCACTTGCCGCACCGGGTGCAGGTGTCCGGGTTCCATGCCAACTGGATGAAACTGGACTTGTTGAACAGGGAGAAGATCGCACCCAGCGGGCAGACGACGCGGCAGAAGGGGCGCTTGACCAGGAGCGACGTGGTGACGAAGAAGAGCAGGATGGAAATCTTCACCCAGAAGAGGTAACGGATCATCGCCCGGACGTTCAGCTCGAGGGTGACCCACGTGAGCCCCCCGATCAGCGTCCCCATGGGGCAGAGCTTGGAGAACCAGTTCTCGTGGGTGAGATAAGGGATCAGGAAGACGAGGATGGCCAGGACGGCATACCGGAAGTGGCGGGTCCAGACCGGGATCGAAACCTTCCAGCTCCGGAACTTGTAGAGGAGGTCCTGGAGGAACCCGAACGGGCAGAGGGTGCCGCACGTCATGCGCCCCACCGAAGCGCCCACCAGAGAGAGCGTGCCCGCCGCGTAATAGGGGACGTTCCCCGTCACCATGAAATGCTGCAGCGTCCCGATGGGGCAGGAAAAGAGCGCCGAGGGGCAGGCGTAACAGTTCAGGAGGGGCGTGCAGATGCTCTTCAGCGATCCCTGGTACAGGGCCGGGGAGATTTTCAGCGCGCCGTGTGCCAGGGAAAGGGAAAACCCCTGGACGTAGGAGTTGGGCAGAACGGTCCCCAGCGTCTGGAAGATCCGCCGTTTCAGGAATGCCACGGGATCACCCGACCCCGATGCAGGACAGTCAAAGCATCGCGGCGTTGAACAGGACTTCGCCGATCTCCTCGCGGTATATCCCGTACACGAGCACTGTGCCGGCCGCCGCGGCGGTAATCAGAAACGCGATGAATCGTGTCCTCATTTCTGCCGTGCCGCCCCCCGTCACTCCCCGATCAATTGCCACGCCTTCCGGTACATTCCCGCGGCTTTCTGAAGCTCCCCCGCCTCCTCGTAGACGCGTCCTGCCAGGGCATGCGCCTCGGGGTCCCTCCCGGAAAGCTCGAGTGCGCTGCGGATCAGGTTGTCCGCCTCGGGGAGATTTCCCTTCCTGGCCAGAACAGCGGCCTTGAGCATCAGGGCCGGAGGATACGAGCCGCTGATCGAAAGCGCCTCGCCGACTTCCTTCTCGGCGTCGGCGGCCGCGCCCGCGTTCCAGTATACCCGGGCCAGACCGGTCCTCGCCACCACGTTTCCCTTGTCCGCGGCAATGGCGGCCTCGAACTCCTTCTTCGCCTCCTCGGCCTTCTTCGGGTCCTTCCTCGCCTTCGCGAGATAGATGTCCCCCAGGAGCACGTGGGGAGCCGCCCAGTTCGGGTCCGCGCCGACCGCGGTCTTGAGCTTCGGCTCGGCCTTGTCGGCCATTCCGGAAGCGTAAAGCCTGCGCCCGAGGTTGTAGTTCAGGAGCGCCTGCCGGGTCGGCTTATGCGCCGTGTCCGCCTTCGCCGCCACGGCGGTCTCCGGTTTCCTTATGCCCAGCAGCACCTCCACCTGTTCCCTGATCTCGGCGAGGACGAAGGTCGGGTAGCCGTTGACCGCGCTGCGGACCACCCCTCCCTCGCCCAGGATGGCCGTGGAGGGGACCGCAACCACTCCGTAGCTGCGGAACGTCTCCAGGCCGGAGTCGAACACGACGGGGTATGTCAGCTTGAGCTCCCCGACCTTATCCTTGATTGCCCGCAAGTCCTCGTCCGTCATGTGCTCGTGCTCCACGTTGACGGCGACCGCCTTCAGGCCTTTCGCTTCCATCTCCGCGAGCAGTTTCTGGACGTCCTTGAGCTCCGCAAGCGACCGGCCGCTCCACGTCGCCCAGAAGACGACGAGCACGGCCTTCTCCTTCCTGAACGCGTCGAGGGAAACCTCGTTGCCTGCCGCGTCCTTCAGGCGAAAAGCGGGCGCCTCCATCCCCCCCTGGACGTTCTTGAACGCGGCGGCGGCCTTCGGGGCGGCATACAACCCGATGACAAAAAGCAGAAGCGAGGCAAGGGCCTTCGCCGCCTTCCCCTTCCTTCCCATCATCTCCCCCCTGAAAGTCATTCCCCCCGGACAACTACTTCTGGAGGAATGATCGGTCCGACGAGTGCGGGTCGTGACAAGACGTGCACGCCTTCCCCCTGGACTTATTCATATGGCCTTCGGAACTTCTCTGATCGTGGCACGTGACGCACAGCGAGTCGGGCCGCGCCACCGTCAGCGACTTGTGGGACGAACCGTGCGGATCGTGGCACGCCGTGCAGTCTCCGCTCCCCATCGGGCCGTGCAGATGCTTCTTTCCGTCCACCCGGTCGTGGCACCTGTAGCAGAGGGAATCTTTCGGGGAAGCGACGGCATATCCCTTCCTCCCCGCTCCGTGGCATTCGGCGCACTTCTCCACCCCCTCGTGGTAGACGTATGCCCCCTTGCCCGATGCGGAGAGGTTCGCCGCCGCGGAGACAATGGTCGTGACCGACGCCTTCCCTGCGCTCACCCGCATGACGTTCCTGCCGGCGGCAATGGGGACCGAAGCCGAAAACCCCCCGCCGGCGACCGGGACGGACTGCTTCCCCTTGCCGTTCACGTCGATCTCCACCCGCACGATCCCTTCCCCGGCCGTTCTCCCGATGACGAGAACACGCCCTGCCGACACCAGGGCGCCATCGCCCGGGGCAAGGACCGCCAGGGGGGACTTGCCGGGATCACCGGATACGGGAAAAGCGGGGAGGAGAATCCCCCCCGCCGCGACGGCCAGGAAGACCAGGAAGAACCGGGATCTCGGACGGATCGCCGCCATGATTTCCGCTCCTCCGGCTACTCCTTGATGAGCTTCTCGACGGCCTTTCGGTAGTACTTCACCGCATTCGGGAGATCTCCCTTTTTCTCGTAGGCGACCCCGAGCCAGAAATTCGCCTTCTCGGGCTTGGGGTTGAGCATCGCCGCCTCGGAGATCTCCCGGATCGCCTTGTCGTGCTCGCCCTTCTCCAAATGCACGGTCCCGATGCCCAACTGCGCATCCTTGCTCGCGGGAGAAAGCTCTTTCGCCTTCTGAAACTGGACGAGCGCCTCGTCGTACTTCTTCAACGCCACCAGGGACTCTCCGTAGGCGATGCGCCCCCCCGGGTTCTTCGGGTCGAGCTCCACCGCCTTGGCGAACTTATCGGCCGCCTTGTCGGGCATGCCGCGCTTGAACAGCGTCCGCCCGAGAGCCAGCAAGCGCTCGGCTTCGTTCTCCTCCTTGCTCTTCCGGACCGCTTCGACCGGCGTGACCAGCTTCTTGTACTCCTCTTCCGTCATCAGCCCGGCGAGCACCTTGGCTTTCCCCCCCACCACGTCCTTGAAGTCGCGCCCGTGGCTGGAGTGCTCGAAGGCGAACTTCCCGTCCTTCCCGACGATGCCCGTGGAGGGGAGGATGAACAGCCCGTAGTCCCCGTAGACCCTCTGGTCCTTGTCCAGGAGGATCGGGAACTTGACGTTCATCTCCGCGGCGACCTTCTTGGCGTCCTCGGGCGTGTCCGTATAGCTCGAGACGATGAGGAAGTCCACCCCCTTGGGCCCGAGCTCGCCCTGCAAGGCTACGAGATCTCTGAGCTGGTCCTTCGACCGGTCCTGCGCGAGCTTCACGAACGACAGGATCGTGACCCTGCCCGAGTCGGGCTTGAACTCGAAATCCTTCCCCTCGAAGTCCTTGAGGGTGAAGGGGATCGCCGGGGCGCCTTCCTTGACGTTCCGGAACGCCGACCCTGTCCCCGGGACCGTCGAGAAACACACCGCCGCGAGGAAGGTGAATACAAACAACGGGACGCGACGACGGGACCTGCTCATACCCCCCCTCCTATTCGTACTTCACGGGGCTGACGCGGTCGTAGGTCTTCGGCTTGTGGCAGCCGACGACGCAGGTGCCCCCGTTCTGGGTTTTCGTGTAGGTGACGGGCAGCATCCATGCCTTGCCGAACGGCACTTCCTTGCGGATGTGCTTGTCCTGGTTCCCTGCGTGGACTTCGTGGCACGCCTTGCAGGAGCGCCCCTTCTCCTTGTTCACGTGGAGGAAATGCATGTTCGTGTCGCCGTTGCGGAAGTTCGTAAGCTTCGTCGTGATCTTGTCCAGCGCGATGTCCTTGTTGTGGCAGTCGAAGCACATCGCGTAATTCTCCGTCGCGTACGGCTTGTAGAACTCCGACGGGAAGTATTTCTTGAGGATCAACGGGTTCCTGCTCCCGTGGGGATCGTGGCATGCGTAGCAGTCGTTCTGCTGGACGGGACCGTGCAGTCTCTTCGCCGCGCGGACCTTGGCGCCCATATCCTTGTGGCAGGTGTAGCAGATGTCCTTGGTGTGCGTCTTCAACTGCCTCGGGTAGTCGGACGAATGAGGGGTGTGGCAGGTGGTGCACGTCCCCTTCTGGAGGGCCCCGTGCTTGACGGCCGCGGTCTTTAGGTGCTCCTCCATCTTCTTGTGGCAGCCGAGGCAAAGCCCTGTCCCCTCGCTCGCCAGCATGAAGGGATGGTCCGCATTGTGGGGGTCGTGGCATTTCAGGCACGACTCCTGGGCCGGCTTGTGCGGGTACTTCCGGGTGAACTCGGCCTTGCGGTCCTCGTGGCAGAGGAAACAGGCGTCGTTACCCCGCGCGACGAGCTGCTTGGGATTCGGGGAGGAGTGGGGGTTGTGGCATACGTTGCAGTCGCCGGTGGCCACGGGGCCGTGGAGGAACTTCTTCGCCTGCTGCGTGTTCTTGTGGCAGGTGTGGCACAGCTCCGACGTCTTGGCCTTCTTCAGCTGTTTGGCCGCGGAAGACTGGTGTGGGTCGTGGCAGCCGAGGCACTCCCCCTTCTTCACGGGGGTATGCTTGTACTCGAACCTGTCCACCGGCTGGTGGCACTTCTCGCAGAGGGCCTTGCCTGTCGCCGCCAGCTTGAAGTCCGGTCCCTTCTTCGTCGGGTGCCCCTTCTTCGCCTCCAGGTGGCACACGGCGCATTGCATCACCCCGACGGGGCCATGCACGAAGGCGGCTTTTCCCATCGTCGCGTGACATTCCGCCGTCACGCAGGCATCCGCCGCAAGGGATTCACCGCGGAGAAAACCCGAAATCCCGAGTACCAGTACGGCCACCCCGATGGAACCGACAGACTTTCGCATGCGGCACCTCCCTGCCCGTACCGTAGTAGTGAACGTCTCTATGTCACCCGCGTATTACGAGCCGCCGTAGGAATGCAGCCCGGAGAGCACCAGGTTGACCCCGAGGTAACACATCACCGTCGCCAGGAAGCCGGCGATCGACAGGATCGCGGCCCGCTTGCCGTGCCAGCCGCGGGTGATCCGGGCGTGAAGGAACGCCGCGTACACGAGCCAGACGATGAGCGACCAGGTCTCCTTGGGGTCCCACGACCAGTACGTCCCCCATGCGTAGTTCGCCCAAGCCGCCCCCGTGATGATCCCGGCGGTCAGGAACGGGAACCCCCAGATGATCGCCTTGTAGACCAGGTCGTCGAGCGCCTTGCTGGAGGGGAAGAGGCCGACCACCCCGCCCGGGGTCTTGGA
Organism: Deltaproteobacteria bacterium; assembly: GCA_016220005.1. Taxonomy (GTDB): domain Bacteria; phylum Desulfobacterota; class Deferrimicrobia; order Deferrimicrobiales; family Deferrimicrobiaceae; genus JACRIV01. Next base: position 19,962 of record JACRIV010000014.1, on the reverse strand, counting down.
CTCCTCGCGCCTGGCCTTGAGCAGGTACATCGCCGCCACGCCGGCAGACACGGCGAAGGCCGCGTACCCGATGAAGCAGGTGATCACGTGGGCGTGGAGCCAGTAGGACTGGAGGGCGGGCACGAGCGGCTGGATGCTGCTCTCGTTCGTGAAGGCGAACAGCATGGTCAGGAAGGCGATGGGCATGACGAAGGCGCCGAAGGTGCGGTTCTTGTACTTCCACTCCACGACGAGATAGAAGAGGTTGACCGCCCACGCGAAGAACACGAGCGACTCGTAGAGGTTCGTGACCGGGATCCGCCCGATCCCCATCCGGTAGGACTCGGCCCACCGGACGCCGAGAGCGGCGGTCGAGACGACCGCCGCGGCCACGCAGATCCAGGTGCCGATGCGGGCGAGAGTGTCTCTCTTCCCGTAGAGGGCGGCCACGTAGTTCACCGAGGCCACGCCGAACAAGAGGGTAGTCAAGTCGAAAAGACGCACATTGATCATGGCGATGCTGCTCCTGTTGCGACTGCGGGAATGAAAGAAAGGGCCTTCAAACCGCGAGCGCCTTCAAATCGTCCTGTATTTTCTCAAATTTCCTTTCGAAAGCAAGCCTGTTTCGGGACGCCGAACCGGCGAGGACGACCTCCACGCGGCCGTCGGCGGCAGGCGTCAGGCGGACCCATACGCGCTGATGGGACATGAAGAACGCGATGATGATGCCGAGGACCATGAGGGCGCATCCCAGCCATACCACGTTCACGCCGGGGTCCCTGGCGACCTGGAGACCGGTGTAGTAGGCCTGGCTCAGGCCCCCGAAGGAGAGAAAGTACGGATCCTGTCTCTGCCGGTCGGAATCGGGCCGCCCCTGCAGCAGCCAGAACTCCGTCGCCTGCCCGCCGGGTTTCTTAAGGACCACCAGAAGGGCGGGGCCGAACCCCCGGTAGTCCTGCTGGTAATCCACGCCGGTGATGGTCCCGTACCCCGGGATCTCCACCTGCTGGCCCGCATGGAACGAAAGATCCGCCACCGGGCCTCCGTTCGCGCTGCTGACCCTGACGCGGGCGGAGGCTCCGCCGGCCGGGCCGTAGCTCGACTGGTAAAACCAGACCCCCTTGTACTGCAGGGGGTCATTGACGACGATCTTCTTGCGGAGCACTTCCCGCCCGTTCTCGATGACGCTCAGGTCGGAGGCGTATTCCTTTGGTTGCTGCGTCGGGTTACCGAACTGGTCCGTGTAGAAGCTGACGGCGAACCGGTTGCACCGCACCTCGAACCCCAGGTCGACGGGCCGGGAGCCTCCCCGCGTCGGGATCGACCGCACGGACTGCCCCTCCACGATGTTGGCGTATCCCTTGAAGCCGAACACGTTGCCGATGATCGCCCCGATGAAAATAATAATGATGGAGAGATGGGTCACGTAGACGCCGAAGCGGGAGACGACGCCTCTTTCGGCATAGAGGTGCAGCGTCTCGCTGTTCTGCGTCACGAGGGGTTTCCCTACCGCACCCCCTACGACTTCCGCGTATTTCTCGGCCCAGGCCTGCAGGGATCCTTTCTTCTTCCACCGGTCCACCAGGGGGAGCGTCTTCTCGAGACCGTCGTCGAGTCTCGTCTTCGGGTTCCGGACGACCTTCACGACCCGCGGCAGCCGGTCGAGTGTGCAGCACGAAAGGTTCACGGTGAACAGCACGAGCAGGAGGAGGAACCACCAGGAATGGTACATGTCGAAGAGGTTCAGGGCGTCGAGCATCCTGATGGTCGCGTCGCTGTAGAACTGCCGGTACTTTTCGATCGGCTGGTTCTGCTCGATGACCGTCCCGAAGATGGAGGCGACGGCCATGATGATGATCAGGGTGATGGCGAGCTTCAGGGAGGTGAAGAGATTCCACACTTTGTCCATCGGGGATTGACTGCGCTTATCGTCCGCCATGGGGATTCACCTTCGAATGATGGATAAACGTATACTGTATACTATATTGGAGGACAGGTAGTCAATCTAAATACGAAAGGGCGGGGGGTTCCCGCCCTTTCCCGTCTTTCCCGTGATCCCTTTCGCAAAGCGTTTACTTCTTCTTGTGGCAGTCGTCACACTTGGTCGGGCCGTTGTGTTTCTTGTGGCAGTCCTTGCACTTGGTGTGCATGGCCTCCTTGAACTCGACCACCTTGCCTTCCGTCTTGGCCTTGTGGCAGTTGGAGCACTTCTCCTCTTTGCCGGCCTCGTTCTTGTGGTGGCACTCCTGACAGTTCTTCGCCCTCGCGATGTGGGCCTTGTGGGGGAACTCCACCGGAGGCCTGGTCTTCTGGACGAACTTGATGGTGATCTTTTCCGGAGCCTCCGCGCTGATGACCAGCCCGGCCGAGAACAGTACCGCCGCGACGATCGCCAGGAAAGTTGCGAACTTCTTCATCCGAACTCACCCCCTTCCGTGTTGGTTTATAGCCAGAGATTACACCGCGCACAGCGTTCCGCTTCGTGGTGAACGCTTTCCTCGGCAAATCTCTTTTCCACTTCCTGAAAAGTCCGCCGGCTCTCTTCCGGTGAAAGCCGTGGCACGGGCCGCCGGCAACGCCACTCGGGCCGGTCGGTGACCTGCGGCTCGGCCGCGCGCCTGTAATTATCCTCGAACCGCGCTTTCCTGACCTCTTGGACGCAGAGATCCTCGAAAACATTCAACGCCGCCGCCCTTCCGGAGGCCGACGCCTCGACGACCGTGCCCGGGCCGCGCACGCAGTCGCCGCACATATAGGCGGGGATTCTAATTTCCTTTTCCCTAAAAATCAACCGATAAACATGGTGGGCGGCATCCAGGGGCTTGCGCGATGCGGACGGCGGTATGAAGTCCATGTCGGCGCGGCTTCCGATGGCCATGACGACCGTGTCGGCGCGGACCTCGAACTCGCTTCCCAGGACCGTGTGGGGGACGATCCGCCCCTTCGCGTCGAACTCGATCCTCTCCACTTCGAGCGCCTCGAATCCCGAAACACGCCCCTCCCGGAGCAGGAACTTCTTCACCGCCGTGCCCGGCAGAAGCTTCACCCCCTCGGCGAGCGCATCCTCGACCTCCCAGCGGAAGGCCGGCATCGTCTCCCTGGACTCCAGGCAAGCGATCGTCACGTCCTCCGCCCCGAGCCGGACCGCTACCCTCGCCACGTCAATGGCGACGTTCCCGCCGCCGATGACCACGAGCCTGCCGCGGAGATGGTACAGCTTGCCGCGCCTCACGCCGGAAAGGAACATCAGGGCATCGATGAACCCTTCGTCCCCTCCCCCCACGCCGGGAAGGCGGACCGCGTCATTCGTGCCGACGGCGACCAGCACGGCGTCGAACCCTTCTTCCGCGAGGTCGGCGAAGGTGAAATCCCGCCCGAACCGTTTCCCGCCCCGGAAATGGACCCCCCGGGCGAGGATCGTCCTGGCGTCCGAGAGCCCCGCCTCGTAGGGAAAACGGAATTCCGCGACGGAGTAACGCATCATTCCGCCGGGCTCCTCGTTCGCGTCGAATACCGTCGCGCGACAACCGAGACGCGCGAGCGTGTTCGCCGCAGACAGCCCCGCCGGGCCCGCCCCGATGACCGCCACGCGGGGCGCGGGGACCCCGTCCCCCACCTCGGAGGAGGGGGCCACCAGCGCCTCGTAACCCAGATCGGCCGCATATCGCTTGATCGCCATGATGGAGATGGGGGCGTCGTATTCGTTGCGGACGCATTTCTGCTCGCAGGGGTGCGGGCACGCCCTCCCGCAGAAGGCGGCGAACGGAAGCCTGTCGTGGACCAGGGCGAGCGCCTCCAGCGGGCGCCCCTCGCGCACGAGGGCGATATAGTCGGGGACGTTCAGGTGGGACGGACAGGCCTCCTGGCAGGGGGCGAGGGTCACACGGAACCCCCGGCGGGCGTCGAGCCAGGAGAGGTAATAGATCATGCCGAAGCCGAGGAGGAGGACGGCATGGCCGATCGTCGGGCCCTGCCAGACGCTCAGGACCAGCCCGACGCTCAGGGGGATGAGCATGGCCCAGAATATCCCCTGGAGGATCCTGCCGCTGTAGAAATGGCCGAAACCGGGATAGATCAGGGACAGCCTTCCGGAGATGCGGCGGATCCTCCCCCGGTTGATCTCCCAGAGCAGCCGGTCGCGCTGGTTCACCCTGCCGGAACAGCGCCGGCATCTTTTCTCCTCTCCCTTTCGCTCGACCTCGCAGAGAAGGCAGTCCTTGTAGCCGTATCGGAGAAGGTTTTCCGGGCGGAGAAAATCCATAACCGTACTATTTTTAGTCGAGCCAACCTAAAATGCAAGGAAAGGAGTTCGGAGGCGGGGAAAAAGAGTGGCGCCTGCTTCGGGTTCAAATCCCCCTGGGGACGGCAACTGGAGTGGCGTCCGGTCGGCGCGGGCTCGCGTTCAAATCCCCCTCGGGACGGCAACGAAGGAATGGCGTCCCCAGGGGGATTTGAACCCCCGTCGCCGCCGTGAAAGGGCGGTGTCCTTGGCCGGACTAGACGATGGGGACGCGTGCGCTGGTGAGCCCAGCAGGAATCGAACCTGCGACCCTCTGATTAAAAGTCAGATGCTCTACCTACTGAGCTATGGGCTCTTCCGAAGTGTGTTATGGTAACGGCCAACAGCCGCGTATGTCAAGACCGGAACGGGTTCTTCCGGACGATCGTCTGGTTCCTGTCGGGCCCCACGGAGACCAGGGAGATCTCCACCCCGGTCATCTCCTCGATCAGGCGGATGTACTTCAGGGCCGCCTTCGGCAGGTCCCCGAACTCCTTCGCCGAGGAGATATCGTTCTTCCACCCCTCGACCTGCTCGTACAGCGGTTTCGCCTCCTCGAATTCAGGGAGCGAGAGAGGCACCTCGTCCCGCCGCACGCCGCCGATCTCGTAGGCGACGCAGACCCTGATTCGCGGCAGGCCCGTGAGGACGTCCAGCTTGGTGAGCGCGATGCCGGAGAGGCCGTTCAGGCGGTGGGCGTACCGGACCACCGGAGCGTCGAACCAGCCGCACCGTCTCGGACGGCCCGTCGTCGAACCATACTCGTGCCCCCGGTCCCGGATCCGCTGCCCTTCCTCGTCGAACAGCTCCGTGGGAAAAGGTCCTCCTCCGACGCGGGTGGCGTAAGCCTTGGAGACCCCCACGACACCGCTGATCTTCGTCGGGGAGACGCCCGAGCCCGTGCAGGCCCCTCCCGCGGTGGTGTTCGACGAGGTGACGAAGGGGTACGTCCCGTGGTCGATGTCCAGCAGCGTCCCCTGGGCACCCTCGAAGAGCACTTTCGCCCCCCGGTTGATCTCCTCGTTGAGGAAGCTGGAGGTATCGATGAGATAGGGCTTGAGCCGCTTCCCGTACCCGAGGTACTCGTCGAGCGTGGCCTGGAAGGGGATCTCGTCCGCCCGGTAATAGTTCCGGAGGAGGAAGTTTTTCAGGTCGAGGTTGGCCCGCAGCTTCTCCGCGAGGGAGTCCGGATGGACCAGGTCGCACGCCCGGATCCCGGTGCGGGCGATCTTGTCCTCGTAGCAGGGGCCGATCCCCCGGGCGGTCGTCCCGATCTTCTTGTCGCCGAGCTTCTCCTCGCGCACGCGGTCCAGGACGATGTGATACGGCATGATGATGTTGGCCAGGAGGCCGACCTTGAGCTGCCCGTCGTCCTTCAGGTAGCCCCGCTCCTTGAGCCGGTCGATCTCGGCGAGGAGCACCTTGGGGTCCACGACCACGCCGTTGGCGATGACGCATTTCTTCCCGGGGTGAAGGATGCCGGAGGGGATCAGGTGGAAGACGAACTTCTCCCCCTTGACGACGAGGGTGTGCCCGGCATTGTTCCCCCCGGTGGACCGCACGACCATGTCGGCGAACTCCGAGTAGATGTCGACAATCTTCCCCTTGCCCTCGTCGCCCCACTGGGCGCCGATCACGATGATGCTTTTCACAGTCTTCCTCTTTCCTAGAAGGTCAAATATTTTGCCGCGGTGATGTTGGGAAGCTTGCTGAGCTGCTTCAGGACCGGCTCCGGGACCGGGTTGTCGACGCTGATCAGGGACACGGCGGTCCCGCCCACCTTCATCCGGCCGAGCTGCAGCCCGCCGATGTTGATCCCCTTCTCCCCGAGGAACGTCCCGACCCGGCCGACGACGCCGGGAACGTCCAGGTTCTGCAGCATCAGGATCCCGCCGCAGAGGTCCGCCTCGATAGGGAACAGGTTGATTCTCACGACGCGGGAGGCGATGCCGAAGACCGTCCCTGCGACGGACGATTCCCCCTTCTCCGTCACGACACGCACCCGGACCAGGCTGGTGAAATCCTCCGCCCGTGCCACTGTGGTCTCGGTAACCTTGACTCCCCGCTCCTCGGCCACCATCCGGGCGTTGACGAGGTTGACCTCCTCGGTTTGGTACTGGAGCAGTCCCTTGAGGATGGAAATGGTCACCGGGGCGGTGGAAAGCTTTCCGACCTCCCCGACGTACTCCACCTTCAGCTCCTTGACCGGGGCGTCGAGCATCTGGCCGTGGAAGGCCCCGAGCTTCTCGCCGAGCTCCAGGTAAGGTTTCAGGATCGGCAGGAGCTCGGCCGAGACGGAAGGGAAATTGACCGAGTTGCGGATGGTCCCCTTCTTCAGGAAATCGCAGATCTGCTCCGCGATGAGGACCGCCACCTTCTCCTGGGCCTCCGTGGTGGAGGCGCCCAGGTGGGGCGTCAGGATGACGTTGGGGTGCCTGAAATAGGGCGTGTCCGGGAGAGGCGGCTCCACCGGGAACACGTCGAGGGCCGCGCCCCGGATCTTCCCCGACTCCAGCCCCGCCAGAAGATCGGCCTCGTTGATCAGCGCACCGCGGGCGCAGTTGATGAGGTAGACCCCCTTCTTCATCTTCTCGAGGGCGGCGGCGTTCACCATGTTCTTCGTCTCGGGGGTGAGGGGCGTATGGAACGTGATGAAGTCTGACCGGCGGTACAGCTCGTCGAGGGGGGCGTATTCGACGCCCAGCCGCGCCATGTCTTCCCTGGAGACGTACGGGTCGTATCCCAGGACCACCATCTTCAGGCCCAGGCCCCTCTCGGCGACGACCTTCCCGATGTTCCCCATCCCCACCACGCCCAGGACCTTGTCGGTGATCTCCGTCCCCATGAACCTGTTCTTCTCCCACTTCCCTTCCTTCATGGAGGCGGTGGCCTGGGGGATCTGGCGGGCCAGGGCCATCATCATCGCGATGGCGTGCTCGGCGGTGGTCACCGTGTTGCCCCCCGGCGTATTCATCACCACCACACCCTTCTTGGTGGCGGCCGCCTTGTCGATGTTGTCCGTCCCGCTCCCCGCGCGGCCGATCACCTTCGTCCGGCCGACCTTCTCGAACACCTCGGCGGTCGCCTTGGTGGCGCCGCGGACCACCACGCCGTCGTAGTTGTCGATGACCGCCGCAAGCTCCTGCGGGTTCATCTTCCCTTTGACGTCGACCTCGATCCCTTCCTTGACGAAAACGTCGATGCCGACCTTCTGCAGGTTGTCGAGAGCCAGGACTTTCATGTTGACACACTCTCCTTTCGAAGGGCTATTCTCACTTCGTGCCCGCAAACTCCTCCATGAACCCGGCGAGAGTATCCACCCACTCGTAGGAGACGGCGTTGTATGCGGAAACTCGGATTCCGCCCACGGAGCGGTGTCCCTTGAGACCCACCATGCCGCGCTTCTTGGCCTCGGCGATGAACCGCTCCTCGAGCTCCGGGCTGGGAAGGCGGAAGACCACGTTCATCACCGACCGGCTCTCCTTCTCCACCGGCGACCGGAAGAACCGAGGGTTCTTGTCGATGACGCCATAGAGGCGTGCCGCCTTCTTCCGGTTCACCTCCTCGACCTTGGCGAGGCCGCCCGCAGCCTTAAGCCAGGCAAGGACGTTCCGGACCATGTAGACACCGAAGGTGGGAGGGGTGTTGTAGAGCGACTTGTTCTCTGCGTGGGTGCGGAACTGGAAGATCTTGGGAATGTCCTTCCTCCCCTTCTCCACGAGCTCTTTCGAAACCGCCGCGACCACCACGCCCGACGGGCCGATGTTCTTCTGGGCGCCGGCGTAGACCAGGCCGAACTTCGTAATGTCGAAGGGCCGCCAGAAGAAGTCGCTCGACATGTCGGCGACGAGAGGCACTCTGCCTGTGTCGGGGAAGGCGCGGGAGTCGTCGACGTCGAATTCCACCCCGTGGATGGTTTCGTTGGAGGTGATGTGCAGGTAGGCGGCCCCGGGGTCGACCTTCACCTCGGAGGGCGCCGGCACCCGTGTGTAGCTCTTCTCCTTGCCTTCGCCGGCGCCGATGTTCTGGACCGTCACGTTCGCGCCGAACATCGCCGAGACGATCTTCGCTTCGCCGAGCGCCTTCTCGCCCCAGGCGCCGGTGACGAGGTACTGGGCGGTCTTGCCCTTCTCGAGGAGGTTCATGGGCACCAAGGCGAACAGCGACGTGGCCCCTCCCTGGAGCAGCAGGACCTCGTAGCTCGACGGGACGCCGAGGAGCTCCCGGACAAGGGCGATGGCCTCGTCGTGAACCGCCTCGTATTCCTTGCCGCGGTGGCTGTGCTCCATCACCGACATGCCGCTCCCGGCGAAGTCGAGGAACTCGTCGCGAGCCCGCTCCAGAGCGGGGAGAGGAAGGGCGGCGGGTCCGGCGTTGAAGTTGATCTTTCGGCTCATAGGGTCCTCGCGTGTTGGGGGATAAAGCAAGAAGAATGTCTATCAAAGGCATCGGGAAAAGTCAATGCACTGGGCTTTGCGCACCAAGAAAATGGGCAGGGGGATTGTGTCCCCCTGCCCGAGGCGCCTCAGCCCTTGTGGGGCGGGGCGGTCCTTCTTCGTTTTCGATGTTACTTCTTTTCCGCCGGCTTCACGGGGGCGGGAGCGGGGGCTGCCTCCTTCTTCGGGGCGGCTTCCTTCTTCGGGGCGGCTTCCTTCTTGGCGGCCTTCTTCGCCGCGACGATCTTGGTGGCGACGCCTTCGGAGTAGGTAACCGTAACCTTGTCACCCACCTTGAACGCGTCCAGCTTCACTTTCTCGCCGGCCTTCAGGCTCACGGGCTCCTTCTTCCCCTTGACGGTCAGCGTCCCGGCGGCGGCATCGAGCGCCTCGATCGTGCCGGTGACAACCTGCGCCTTGGGCTTCTTGACCGCTTCCTTTTTCGCGGGAGCCGCTTCCTTCTTCGCGGGCTCGGCCTTCGCCGGAGCCGCCGGCGCCGGCGCCGCCTTCTTCTCCTCGGCCGCGACCGCCATCGTCGCGAGCGACAGGGCGAACGCCACTGCCACGAACAACGCGAACAGCTTCTTCATCTTCCTTCCTCCTATACGGAGAGTTTATGGTGCGTGCAGATTATTAACTCAAAATTGATGCCAACCCCATCTGCCATAAATAGAATAATTGAATCAATTAGTTATCAATTGCCCCACCGAGGTGAAACGCAGGCGGCTTGCCCCTTTTGGGTATCGATTTCCCCAAATGGGGAGGGGGTCAGGGGGGGATGATCCCGAACTTCTTCAAGCGGTAGACGTAGGTCTTGTAGCTCATCCGGAGAAGCTCGGCCCCGCGGGTATTTATCCCGCCTGACAACTCCATCGCCTGGCGCAGAAGGCTCTCCTCCAGTTTCTCGAAATCGACCCCCATGTGGGGCAGCTCATATATAGGATACAAAGACTGCTCCGTGGGAGAGGGATTCCTTTCGCCCCGGACTTCGGGAGGAAGCTCCGCCGGCGTGATCTTCGCTTCCTCGGCCAGGACCACCGCCCGTTCGATCGCCGAGGAAAGCTCCCGGATGTTCCCGGGCCAGGGGTAGCACATCATCAGGCGCATCGCCTCCTTCGTGATCTCCCTGACGGGCGGAACCCCCTTCTCCCCGTGCCGGGACAGGAAATGCTCCGCGAGCGCCGGGATGTCCGAGATCCGCTCCCGCAGGGGCGGCAGGGTCAGCTTCAGGATGTTCAGGCGGTAGAACAGGTCGGCTCCAAACCGTCCGGCCTTGACGGCCTCCTCCAGGTCCCGGTTCGTCGCCGCGATGATCCGGGCGTTTACCGTGATATTTTCCTTCCCCCCGACGCGGCGGATCTCCCGATCCTGGAGGGCCCGGAGGAGCTTCGCCTGGATTTCCCGCTTCACCTCGGTGATTTCATCGAGGAAGAGCGTCCCGCCCTCCGCCGCCTCGAAAAGGCCGATCTCCCGCCGGTGGGCGCCGGTGAAGGCCCCCCGCTCGTGCCCGAACAGCTCGCTCTCGATGAGGTTTTCCGGAAGGGAGGCGCAGTTGACCGCCAGGAAGGGGGCGTGGGAGCGCTCGCTCATCGAGTGGATGTTCCGGGCGATCACCTCCTTCCCGGTGCCGCTCTCGCCGCAGAGCAGGACGGTGGCCTCGCTTTTCGCCACACGGGGCAGGATCCTCTTGATCTCCCGGATCCCTGAATGCTCCCCTACGATCTGGGGCGCCCCGGGGAACAGCTTCTCCGAGAGAACGCGGTGCGACTCCCGCAGGCGAAGGGTCTCGAGCGCGCGCTCGATGATGATGAGGAGGCGGGCGCGGTCCACCGGTTTCTCGAAATAGTAATAGGCTCCCTTCTTGATCGCGTCGACGGCGGTCTGGATCGTCCCGTACGCGCTGGTGAGGAGGATCGGAAGGCCCGGGTTCCTGGCATGGACCGCATCGATCAGTTCCTCCCCCGTCATCCCGGGCATCACGAGGTCGGTCAGCACGAGGTCGACCGCTTCCCGCTCGAGTGCGCGCAGCGCCTCTTCCCCACTTCCCGCGAGAACGGGGTTGTGCCCCTCGCTCCGCAGGATGGAGCCCAGGATCTCCCGCTGGTTCCGCTCGTCGTCGACGACGAGGATCGTCCCCTTCATCCCCTCACTCCGTCTGCACTCCCGGGAGAAGGACCTGTATCCGCGTCCCTTTCCCCGGCTGCGAATCTACCATGATTTCCCCGCCGTGCGCCTCCACGATCTTCCGGGTGAGGACGAGCCCCAGCCCCAGGCCCGACTGCTTGGTGGTGAAGTACGGCTCGAAGATCTTCTCGCGGTTCTCCTCGGCGATCCCCATTCCGGTATCGCCGATCACGAGGTCGTACCCGCCGCCCTCCCGCGGACCCCCCGAGATGTCCAACTCGCCGCCGTTGGGCATCGCGTCGATCGCGTTCCCCACGATGTTCAGCACGGCGCGCCGGATCATGTCGGGATCCACCATGACCGCCGGCCCGATCCGGAATTCGCGCCGGCACACGATCCGCTGCGTCCGCATCCGGTTGTCCGCCATCCGCAGCACGCTCTCGACGATCTCCGGGATCCGCACGGGAGCCCTGTCCGGCGCCGGAGGCCGTCCGTACGTGATGAAGTTGGCGACCAGCTCGTTCAGCCTCTGGATCTCCTCCTTGATCCGCGCGATGATCTGCGCCTTCTCCTGCGCGGCCTCCGGCTTCCTGCCCTCGGTCAGCGCGTCGAGGTGGTCGACCGCCAGCCCGATGAAGTTCAGGGGGTTGCGGATCTCGTGGGCGACGCCTGACGACAGGCGGCCGAGCTGCGTCAAGTACTGCGTCTCCCGGACCTTCTCCTCGAGCTCCCGGTTCTGCCGCAGCTTCGCGATCATCTCGTTGAACGACCGGGTCAGCCGCCCCACCTCGTCCTTGCCGCGGACCGGAAGCTCCTGGGAAAGGTCCCCCGCCGCCACCTTCTCGGCGGCGTGGGCCAGCTCCTCCACCGGCCGGACGTAGTGGGAAGAGATGCTGACCGCCAGGACGAGCCCCAGGGAGAAGACGAGCAGCGTGCTGAAGAAACGGAGGTACAGGTTCCTCCGGATCGTCTCCGTGAAGTCGTCGATCCGCATGCGGACGTGGATGTACCCCATCGTGTCCCCGCCCAGCGTCACCGGTATGACGAGGTCCCTCGCCATCTTGCCCGGCGTCTCCTCGCCGAAGGTCGCGTTGATGATGAGCTTCTCGGGCGGAAGCTTGATCCGCGACAGCTTGCCGATCTTCTTCGGGTCGGTGCTGTCGATGATACCCATGTCCTCGCCGACGATCGACACCTCGCGGATCCCGGTCTTTTTCAGCGATTCCACGTAGTCGTGCAGCCGGTCCTTCTCGGACGCGGCGGGGGCGGTGAGCTGGTCGATGCTCACCCGGATGGCGTTGGAGAGCTCGAGGAAGCTCTCCTCGAGGTCGCGCTTGAGGCTTTCGCGCCCCAGGTAATAAGGAAGAAACACCGACCCCATGGAACAGGCCAGAAGGATCAGCATCACCATCGTGAGCTTGAACTGGAGCCCACGGTCCACGAGAGAAAGCCTGGGAAACCGCATATCGTCCTCCAGAAAAACCCGGCCCCCGGACGTCAGCCGCCGGAGGCCGAGGCCTACTGGTAATCCGGCAGCCTCGACCTCCTGTCCTTTGCTGCGCGGGCCGTGCGGGCGGCCTGTTCCTATCCCTGGAACGCCGGGACCCGGGCCGGTGGAGCGAGACGGGGCGCGCCCATCCTTGCCGCCCGGGCTGCCCTGGCCTCGCCCGCGATACGGGCGACCCGCGCCAGATAGGTTTCCACGGCGGCCGGGTAGAGCCGCTCGATCCGTGGCGAGGGAGCCGCAAGGGTCGCCACCTCTACCGAGCCGTCGGGCAGTCGGATTGCGGTGATCCGCTTGGTCTCCACGCCGTCTTCGGTCACGGAAGCGGTCACCGCGCCGCCCCCGTCGCGGACCCGGAGCGTGGAGACGAGCGATCCGCCCCGGTACCTGTCGAGCGTGGCCACGGTCGCCCCGTCCTCCCGGGCGATCGTCAACTGCACTCTGTCCTCTCCCATGACGTACACCTTCGTCGATGGCGCGCTCGCGACCGGGTTCTCCCCCGACCAGAACTCGATCACGTTGAAAAGGACCAGATCCAGGAAGGCGGAGAATCCATAAACGGGCACGATCACGAGGACCCACGTGAGGGCGCTTCGTACATACGGATCGTCCACCGACGTCTTGTTGATCTCGTATACCTTGCGAGTGAGCTGGAACTTCCCGAAGCAGCCCGTTACGAGCCACCCCGCCGAAACGACGAGCAGGAGCGCCACCGCCTTCGCAAACCGCCCTCTTCGCATCTTTGTCCCCCCCTCCCGGATATGTGAATCAGTTCATTGTAAGTGGAGGGGGACACGCATTCAACATGGTACTGGGGGGCCGCGGGCAATCCGGCAGACACCCATGCCTTCCCTTCGGCACCCCTCTCCCTTAATATGAATGGGTGATGATGCGGAGCGCCGATTGACGATCAAGATAGAGAACATCCTGAAGTTCGCCGCCTTTTTCGTTTTCGCCGGCACCGTCGGATACCTGCTCTTCCTCACGCCCGTGGGAAGTCTCTGCCTGTCGCAGGAGGGGAGGAAGGAACTGGTCGCGCGGATCGACTTCTACGTACAGGCCGCCGGCGTGTTCGGGCCCGGCGCTTTCGTCCTGTTCTATGGACTCGGGGTCCTCGCGCTGCCCGCCACGCCGTTCACCGCGGCGGGGGCGCTCATCTTCGGAAAGTATCTCGGAGCGGCCTACAACATCCTCGGGGCCGTGGCCGGCGCATCGATCTCCTTTCTCCTCGGACGCTATTTCCTCCGCGGCTTCGCGGAAGGATTCCTGGTCGGAAAGCTCGCCGATCTCGACCGGAAGGCGGAGGAACACGGGTTTGCGGTCGTCTTCTACCTGCGCATCCTCTGGTTCCCCTTCATCGTCCTGAACTACGCCGCCGGCGCCACCCGCATCCGTTTCTCCGACTATTTCTGGGGGACTATCCTGGGGATCGCCCCGGCCGTCGCCATCGTCTCCTTCTTCGTCGGCAACCTGAAGGAGATCGTGGCTTCCTTCCGGGGCCCCGCGGACCTGTTCCAGTTCAACATCCTCTTTCCCGCGGCGCTACTCGCCTTTTCCTTCTTCCTCCCCGGCATCGTCCGGCGTATCCGGAAGGATCGCCCCGCCGGGGCCACGCCGGCGGATGGGCGGGGACACTCCTCTCCCAAGGCGGGGGACACTCCTCAACGCGGGGGGGGACACTCCTCAACATGAAACTCGAGATAGGAATGTCCCCCATGGGAATGTCCCCGGTGAGGCAAGGCCCGACGGTCTCGGTGGTCATCCCCGCGCTCGACGAGGAGGCGTCCCTGCCGAAGGTGATACGGTCCGCCCGCGAAGCCGGGGCGGACGAGGTGGTCGTCGTCGACGGGGGCAGCACGGACGGCACGCTGGAAACCGCCTGCCGCCTTGCGGACGCCGCGCTTGCGTCCGCCGCGGGAAGGGCGATGCAGATGAACGCCGGAGCCCGCCGCGCCTCCGGGGCCGTCCTTCTCTTTCTCCACGCGGACACGGAGCTTCCGCACGGCTCCATCGATGCGGTCCGCATGGCCATGCGGAACGGAGGCTGCCTCGGCGGAGCGTTCCGCGTGCGCCTGAGCCTCTCCGCCGGGGCATCGATCTACAGGACGGCGATGCTCCGGCTGACGGGCAGGATGATCAACCTCCGCGCACGGCTTTTCCGGGCCTACACGGGCGACCAGGGGATCTTCGTCCGGAGGGAGGTCTTCGAAGCGATGGGGGCCTACCCGGAGATTCCGCTCATGGAAGACGTGGCGCTGTCCCGGCTCCTGACCGCCCGAGGGGAGACCGTTCTCCTCCCCGTGCCGATCACCACGTCCGCAAGGCGGTGGGAGGCGCAGGGCCCGGCGCGGACGATCCTCCTCATGTGGGGGCTGCGCCTGGCCCATCGGCTGGGGATGTCCCCGGAGCGCTGCGCCGAAATCTACCAAGGATCCCCCCGCCCGAAACGGGACGCCTGAGATGATGAACCGCTGGTTCCGCGTCGCGGGGGGAGTGGCGATGAACCTCTGCTTCGGCGCCGCGTACGCCTGGAGCGTCTTTCTCGCCCCCCTCCAGAAGGAGTTCGGCTGGACGCGGGCGGAGGTGTCGGTCGCCTTCACCCTCTCCATCGCGTGCATCGCGACGGGAGTGCTCATCGGGGGAAGATGGCAGGACCGGAAGGGACCGGCTCCCGTGGCCCTCACCGGCGCGCTCCTCTTCTCGGCGGGGATCTTCCTCTCACGGTACACCCACTCCCTCTTGTGGTTGTACGTCTTCTACGGCGTCCTGGTCGGCTTCGCCAGCGGCGTCGGATACACCTGCCCGCTCGCCGTCGGAATGAAATGGTTCCCCGACCGGCGCGGGCTGGTGACGGGCCTCATGGTGATGGGCTACGGGGCGGGGGGGGCGCTGATCGCGCCGCTGGCGGGGCTTCTCATCGACCTTTACGGCTGGAGGGACACCTTCGCGCTTCTGGGGATGGGCTTTTTCTTCGTCACCATCGCCGGTTCCTTTTTCGTGCGGAACCCCCCGGAAGGATGGTCGCCGGAAGGATGGACCCCGCCCCCGCCGGGAGACGGTGCCTTCCGGACTCTCCACGATTTCGCTCCGGGGGAGATGCTGCGCACACGGGCTTTCTGCAGAATGTGGCCGGCGTACGCTCTGGGAACCACCGCGGGACTGATGGTCATCGGCCACCTCGCGGCCTTCGCCCAGGGGGCCGGCTTTTCCCGCCCGGACGCCGCCCTCTCGGTGGGAGTCCTTGCCGTGGGGAACGGCTGCGGGCGGATCGGTTCGGGATGGCTGTCCGATCACATCGGCCGGACGAGGACGCTCGCGCTCGTCATGGGGCTGACGGCGGTCCTGCTCTTCTTCGAGCCGGATGTCTCGACGCGCCCCTTCCTCTTCGTATCGGTGTTCCTGATCGGTTATTGCTACGGGTCACAGCTCGCGGTCTTCCCCTCCGCGACGGCCGACTTCTTCGGGGTCAGCAACATCGGCAACAACTACGGCCTCGTGGTGACGGCCTGGGGCACGGCGGGGATCATCGGCCCGATGCTGGGGGGCTGGCTGTACGACGCGACGAAGAGCTACACCACGGCGTTCCTCATCGCCGCCCTGCTCGCGCTCCTCGCGTCGCTCCTCGTCTCGACCGTAAAGCCCCCGAAACCACCAAGCCGGCCAAGGGGTCCGGTCCGGACGCCGGCTACTCCCAGGTGAGCAGCAGCGGAGTGAAAGGGTTCACCAGGTCGGCGTGCCGCGGCACGACCCGCGCCGTGTATCCGTAGCGCCCGGTGACCTTGCACGGAATCTCCGCGCGGAACAGGTCCCCGTTCCCGTCCCGGCCGTCGTGCCGCGCCCGGACGATCCCCCCGTCCCGGATCTCCCCCGACGTGTCGAGCGGGCCGTAATAGATCTCCACGGAAACATCCTCCGCCGCGAGCGGCCCCAGGTCCGCGCGCACCGTGACCCCCACGGCAGAACCGACGGGAACCTCCTTTTGCTTCCGGACCTCCTCGACGCGGATCGAAAGACGCGACCAGCTCTCGGCCACCCGCGACCGCCAGGACGCCAGGGCCTTCGCGCCCGCGAACCCTCCTTCCGCAAGCCTTGCTCCGGCGCGGTGCGCCGGCAGGTAGCAGCTCTCCGCGTATTCCTGGACCATCCGGTGCGTGTTGAAGTACGCCCCCAGTTTCCGCATCGAGGACTTCATCATGGCGATCCACTCGCGCGGCAGCCCCCCCTTGTCGCGATCGTAGAACAGGGGGACGATCTCCTGCTCCAGCAGGTTGAAGAGCGCTTCGCACTCGATGTAATCCTGCTCCTCCGGGTCGTTATACACCTCGCCGCTGCCGACCGCCCACCCGGTGTCCAGCGCGTACCCCTCGCACCACCAGCCGTCCAGTACGGAGACGTTGAGCGCGCCGTTCGCCGCCGCCTTCATCCCGCTCGTGCCCGACGCTTCGAGGGGGCGCCTGGGGGTGTTGAGCCAGACGTCGACGCCCTGGACCATGTAGCGCGCCACGTTGATGTCGTAATCCTCGAGGAACACCAGGCGATGACGGATGCGGGGGTCCGTGGCGAAGTGGATGACCGACTTGATGATCTCCTTCGCCGGGTGGTCCTGCGGGTGGGCCTTTCCGGCGAAGATGATCTGCATAGGGCGCTCCGCGTGGCTGAGCATCCGGATCAGCCGCTCCGGCTGCCGGAAGAGCAGGCCCGCGCGCTTGTAAGTGGCGAAGCGCCGCGAGAAGCCGATGGTCAGCGCCTCGGGGTTGAGCACCTCTTCCGCGCCGCGGAGCGAGCCGGCGCCCGCCCCCTGACGCTGGAGCTGAGCCTTGAGGCGTTTCCGGGCGAAGAAGACGAGCCGCTCCCTGCGCTCCTGGTGGATCCGCCACAGTTCCCCGGCGGGGATGGCGTCCACGCGGTCCCAGACCGAGTGGTCGCCGGGCTTCTCGACGAACCGTGGGCCCATGTAGCGGCTGAAAAGCTCCCCCACCTCGTGGCTCAGCCAGGTCCTGGTGTGGATCCCGTTTGTGATGCTGCGGATCGGGATCTCGGCCTCGGGAAGCGTGGGCCAGAGCTCGCGCCACATCTTCCTCGACGTTTCGGCGTGGAGCCGGGCCACCCCGTTCGCGAAGGCGGCGGTCCGCAGGGCAAGGACCGTCATGCCGAAGTCGTGCGATTTGGCCGTCCCCACCTGCCCCAGTCCCAGCAACTCCTGCCACGGCAGGCCCAGTTCCTCCGCCATGGGCTGAACGTATTTCCGGACGAGCTCCTGGCCGAAGACTTCGTTCCCCGCAGGCACGGGGGTATGGGTGGTGAAGACGTTCGAGGCGAAGACCTGCTCCCGCGCCTCGGCAAAGGAGATCCCGTGCTCCGCCATGAGTGTCCGGATCCGCTCGAGCGCCAGGAACGCGGAATGGCCCTCGTTCATGTGATACACCGTCGGGGACAGCCCCAGCGCGCGCAAAGCCCGGACCCCGC
The DNA here is from genome assembly GCA_016220005.1 of Deltaproteobacteria bacterium. Lineage (GTDB taxonomy): Bacteria > Desulfobacterota > Deferrimicrobia > Deferrimicrobiales > Deferrimicrobiaceae > JACRIV01. The sequence goes on along the minus strand of JACRIV010000014.1, from coordinate 2,174 downwards.
CGATCCCCAGGAGGATCTCCTGCCGGATCCGCATGTCCCGGTCCCCGCCGTAGAGGGTCGTGGTGATCTCGCGCATCCGGGGGGCGTTCTCCTTGACGTTGCTGTCGAGCAGGTAGAGGGGCGTCTTGCCGATCTGGACACGCCAGATCCTCGCCTTGACGGTCTCGCCTCCGACCGGAACGTCGATCGTGAGCACCCTGCCGTCGGGAGCGCGTTCCAGGGTCACCGGCATGTTGAACCAGTCATTGTCCGGATAGAGCTCCTGCTGCCACCCGTCGAGGTTCAGGACCTGGCGGAAATACCCCTTCTGGTACAGGAGTCCTACGCCGACCAGCGGCAGTCCCAGGTCGGACGCCGATTTGAGGTGGTCCCCCGAGAGGACGCCCAGCCCCCCCGAATAGATCGGAAGCCCTTCGTCGATCCCGAACTCGCAGGAGAAGTACGCCGCGAGGAAATCCTTTTCGCCGCCGTGGGATTCCCGGAACCACCCCGGGGCCTTGAGGTAGTTCATGAAGTTCTCGTGAACCCGGCGGACGTTGGCGACGAAGCTCTCGTCCCGGGCCGCGGCATTGAGGTCGGCCTGGGAAAGGGTGCCGAGCATCAGGACCGGGTTCTGATAGGACTTTTCCCAGAGGGCAGGGTCCAGGCGGATGAAGAGCTGGACGGCCTCCCAGTTCCAGGAGAACCACAGGTTCCTCGCCAGATCCACGAGAGGCTCAAGCTCTTCGGGGATGTTCGGCCGGACGTGGAAATGCCTGACGCGCATGGCGCTCGCCTCTCATTTGGAATCGCGCTGCCGGGCATCCCGGCAGGACGAAGGCCCCGCGGGACGACCAGTAATCCAATAGACATCAGCAAGGAGTATTAGTCAATGTTCGGAGGGAAAATCCGCGAAACCCCCTCCCCGGGCCGCGGCGGAGCCGATCGGGCGTCTACCGGCAAAGGGGTGAGGGGGCGCGGGGACGCGGGGCTCCCCGCCCCCCCTCCATGACCCGGCTATTTCGCAGGCGCCTCAGCCGGAGCTTCCGCCTTCGGAGCTTCCGCGGGCGCCGGGGCCGCAGCCTCCGCCTTCGGAGCTTCCGCGGGCGCCGGGGCCACAGCCTCCGCCTTCGGAGCTTCCGCGGGCGCCGGGGCCGCAGCCTCCGCCTTCGGAGCTTCCGCGGGTGCATCCCCCGCCAGGGAGATCACGGGAATCGCCAGGAACGTCGCGATCGCAACAACCGTCACTGCCCACCGAATGCTCTTCATCAACTCGTTCTCCTTTGTCGTCGTGTTCGTGTTGGACACCCGTTGACATCTGTTTCACGCGGACAAGGGAGATGCGGGGGGAGGACGGCTCAGCAGCAGAGAATCTCCGAGCGCGGCAATCGCCGGCTCCCTCTCCCGCCCGGGGAGGCGGGGTCGGGGCACCCGCCGCACAACGACCTCCTCCGTGGAACCGAGGAAGAGAGGGACTGCGCTCTGCTGGTCTGAGAAGACTTCGATGTCGGGCGCAAGGAACTCCGCCCAGCAGAATTCGACTTCGGATTCCTCGTCGGTCCAGCCGCTCCCCGGACCGGCTCCGTTCGAGGGGGCGACGCTCGACGCCCGGCCCGCTCCCCGATGCGACGGAATGGCTCTCCGCGAGACCCGGCAACCGCGGTTCCATGACGGGGAGGCTTTGCCGGGCAGTGAGATCCCGTGCGTCTCGTGATGCGCTTCGACGTTCGCCTCGGAAAGGAGGAACACCGCGAGAAAAGGGATAAGCGGAAGGATGAAGAGGCGTCGCGGCATCGCGTTACCCGGATGAGGCCATTGCGGATCCCTTCCCGCTCCGATCTGTTGTCCCGGCAAGGGTCTATTCGGCTGAAAAAACAGTCCGCCGATACCTATATCACAACCGTGGGGCTAACGCGCCGGAAAAAGAAAGGGCCTCCGGATCACGCCGGAAGCCCATGAAAATCCTGGTGGAGCTGAACGGGATCGAACCGTCGGCCTCCTGAATGCCATTCAGGCGCTCTCCCAGCTGAGCTACAGCCCCACGATGTGTAAAAACGAACCTTACCTGAAGACGCGCGGAAAATCAATCCGCATTTTCAGGCAACGGCGATGGCGGACGACCGCCGGATCCTCATGCGCCTTGCGGCGCGCCCGAGAATGCGGTCCAGCGCACGGGAGGCATTCCGCGAGGCGAT
>JACRIV010000099.1 GCA_016220005.1 Deltaproteobacteria bacterium | reverse complement strand
CGAGGTGCTGCGCGTGGTCCACTCCTTCGACCCGTGCATCGCCTGCGCCGTACACATCATCCACCCGGTCACGAACGAAGTGAAGGAATTCCGTGTCGTCTGAGCGGGGAGGCTTAGGAGGGGAGCCGATGGCAGAGGAATGCTACTACAAGCACGACGGGGTAGAGCGGTTCACCCACTGGACCCACACGGTCGACACGATCTTCCTGATCCTGTCGGGAATCCAGATCCACTACCCGGGCTTTTCCGTCTTCGGATCGATGATAACGGCCCGGTTCGTCCACCTCGTTTCGGGATACCTGTTCATCTTCCTGGGGATCTTTCATGTTTATTTCTTCTTCGCGCTGGGGAAGAATTGGGTCGCCATGCCGCGCCTGAGCGACATCAACGAGATCGGGCGAGTGGTCAAATACTACCTGTTCCTCAGCAGGATCAAGCCGGATTACGCCAAGTACAACGTGCTCCAGAAGTTTTCCTACGCGGGGCTGTTCGCCGTGTCCTTCCTGCAGACGGTCCTTGGGTTTGCGCTGTACTGGCCCGTGGTGCTGGCGCCCGTCCTTGCGCTGTTCGGGGGGGCGGTTGCCGTACGGATCTGGCACACCACCGTCATGTGGATCTTCCTCTCCTTCACCGCCGTGCACGTGTACCTCGTCCTGACCGAGGACCTCCGTCTGGTTAAAGCGATGGTCGACGGGTACTACTTCCACGAAGTGGCCGACAAGGGGGGGAGTCAGGCAACCTAACCGGACAAGCGGCCCCGCGGGGCCGGGGATGCAAGGGGGGCCGTTTTCCGCCCCCCTTACCGGTTTACGCTCGGCCGGTCCGCGTTTCCCGGTTCATGGCGTCCTCCAATAAACCATTCCAACGCGATCGAGCGAGAGAAGACCTTCCGCCGAGGGAGAAAGAAGGGAGCGGTTCGGGAGTCGGCGAGGGCAGTCTCCTCAACCCTTCCCGGCACGGCCGAGCACCGTGTGGATCTTGCGCAGCAGGCCCTCCGGCGAGAACGGTTTTTCGATGAAATGGATCCCCTCGTCCAACACGCGCTGGTGGACAACGGCGTTCTCCGTGTATCCCGACATGTAGAGGACCTTCATTTCCGGCTTGAGGGCCCCCGCCCGGGCGGCCAGCTCGGGGCCGCCCATCAGCGGCATCACGACGTCGGTCACCATCATGTGGATCGGCCCCTCGTGCCGCTCGATGAACAGGAGGCCCTCTCCCGCGTTGCGTGCTTCCAGCACCTTGTATCCGCCCCCGGAGAGGATCTCCCTGATCATTTTCCGCACGGTGATGGAGTCCTCCACGAGCAGGATGGTCTCCCCCGCCCCCATGCAGGCGGAAAGGTCGTTCGCGGACGCGATCGGTTCCGCAGGCCCCTCGAAACGAGGCAGGAAGATCTTGAACGTGGTCCCACGGCCCGCTTCGCTGTAGACCCAGATGTGACCTCCGCTTTGTTTCACGATTCCGTGAACGGTGGACAGTCCGAGCCCGGTCCCTTTCTCCTGATCCTTCGTGGTGAAAAAAGGCTCGAAGATCCGGGACCGGGTTTCCTCGTCCATCCCGCATCCGGTGTCGCTTACCGCGATCATCACATAGGGGCCGGGATTCTCAAGGACGTGCTTCCGGGAGTGGGCGTCGTCGAGGAGCACGTTCGCGGTCTCGATCACAAGCTTCCCTCCGCGGGGCATGGCATCCCGGGAGTTGACGGCAAGGTTCATGACGACCTGCTCCATCTGCCCGGGGTCGATCCTCACGCTCCAGAGGTCGGGCGCAAGGCAGGTGACGAGGTCTACGTCCTCGCCGATCACACGCCGCAGTATCCTGTCCAGGTTCGCCAGGAGGGCGTTCAGATCGAGGGCCTTCGGCTGCAGGACCTGTTTGCGGCTGAATGCCAGGAGCTGCCGGGTCAGCGCGGCCGCGCTCTCGCCCGCCTTCTTGATCTCGATTGCGTTGTTGAACAGCGGGTCCCAGGGGTTGAGATGCGCCAACATCAGCTCGGCATAGCCGGTTATGGCCGTGAGCAGGTTGTTGAAATCGTGCGCGATCCCTCCGGCCAGCCTCCCCACCGCCTCCATCTTCTGCGACTGGAGGAACTGCTCCTCGAGCCGCTGCCTCTCCGCCTCCGCCCGTTTTCGCTCGGTGATGTCCTCCAACACGGGAATGAAGTATTCGGACTTGCCGGAGGGCTCGCGGGCGAGGGCGACGGTCACGTTCACCCAGACCAGCGAACCGTCCTTGCGGATGACCCGTTTCTCTCTCGAATTGCTATGGATCACGCCTTCCTGGAGCTGTCGGGCGCCCCCCAGGCCGTTCTCGACGTCGTCCGGGAAAGTCATCTCCTGGAACGTCTTCGCCAGCATCTCTTCACGCGTGTACCCCAGGATGTCGCAGTACCGCTGGTTGATCCTCAGGAACCGGCCGTCCAGCCCGACATGGGCGATTCCCACCGCGGCCAGCTCGAAGGTGCTTCGGAACTGCTGCTCGCTTTCCCGCAGGGCATGCTCCGCCTGCCTCCTCGCGATGCGCTCCTTGACGTCCCTCAAGGCCCTGTTCACCACCGGAACGAGCCGCGAGAGCCGCTTCTTGAATACATAATCGGTGGCCCCCCGCTTGAGGGCCTCGATGGCGAGCTCTTCCCCGATCATGTCGGAGACGAAGATCATGGGGACGTCGGGAGACTCCGCGTTCTTGATCTCCAGCGCGGTGAAGCCGTCGATCGAGCGGAGCTTGTAACCCGACAGGATCAGATCCGGCCGGAAACTCATGAGTGCGTCCCGGAAGGCGGCCTCGGCTTCCACGCACAGGGAAGTGAATTCGATCCCCTCCTTGCGAAGTTCGCGCTCGACCACCCCGGCGTCCGCAGGTGCGTCTTCCAGCATCAGGATGCGCAGTGCCCGGCCCATGAATTTCCCCTGTGCGGACGGTTTTCCCGGGAGCAGCCGGCACCGCCTCGAGAACGTTTCTTGTAACCGTTCTATCGGATCGGCCGGGATGGTCCTTCTAAAACGTTATGCGTTCACCCGGATGGAAACAATCGGGGATAACCCGATCTTCCGCTTCGAAATTCCCGATGCGGAAGGATGTTTCCGAAAAGAATCTAGAGGGAGGTTAGCCCTTCGCGGATGGCGTACTTGGTGAGTTCGGCGATGCTGTGAATGTCCAGTTTGGCCATGATGTGCTGGCGGTGGGTCTCGACCGTCTTCACGCTGACGTGAAGGAGGGAGGCGATGTTTCTCGTGGTTTTTCCTTCGGCCATGAGTTGCAGGACGTCCCGTTCCCTCGGCGTCAGGACGGCGATAACCGTGTGCTCGTCCTGCTTCAATGGATGGGCGTGCTTGCCGATCACGGTTTTGCCGATCCTGGTGCGCGGGTACGGCCCGCTCTCCATCACGCTTCGGATGGCGCTTGCGAGTTCTTCGAATGCGCAGTCTTTCAGCAGATAGCGGCTTGCCCCCGCCTTGAGCGTCTCCGCCACGAATCGCTTGTCGGAATGCATGGAAAGGACGATCACCCTGGCGCCCGGGACCCCCTCCACGATCTGGCGGGTCGCCTCGATACCGTTCAGGCCGGGCATGGAGATGTCCATGAGGACCACGTCCGGAGTCAGTTTGCGTGCAAGCTGCAACGCCGATCGGCCGTTTTCCGTCTCCGCGACGACTTCCATGTCCGCCTGTCGTTCGATAAGACTGCGAAGGCCTTCGCGAATGATCGCGTGGTCGTTGGCCAGGAGGATCCTAATTTTCATGGCGCATTGCCTGCATCCTTACCGACCGCCAGCGGGGCCGTCTACCGCAACGACGTAGGTCGGCGCAGGCGCGTAATCCAGCAGTTTTGTCAGAAAATCCTGTGTCATAACGGGGTCTCCTACGGGGGTCGTTTTCCTTTTATTGGTATCGAGAATGTCGCGGCATGCTGCACAGCCGCGGGGCGACCCACATTGTTTTATTATTTTATCACCGGAGGCTCGATCTTCCGGATTTGTCAATGGAATTTGGCCTGGATGTTATCCCGTTCTATATGCCTGTTTTGCCAACGTTCGACGAAACTGCTCATGCAGCCGAAAGACCTCGCGATAATGGGATATTTTGTCATTACCCCATGATTTTAAAAATCGTATAGAATCGACATGATATTTTGAATTTCCGGGAAGGGACAATCGGGAATTCCCCGATATTCTCCTTCTGAATTCCTTAGCAAGCCCCCTCGGGCGGGAGATATGGACGAGGGTCACCCACCTGCTCCGCTCGGCATGAAGAATTCGAAATCCCGGGGCGCATCGGTTCCTGCTTAGCGTCCCGGCGGGTTTCCACTATAATGGATAGGAGGCGGCCCCCACCGGGCGAGGCCGCGACCATCTCCCGACATTGCGAGGACGGCCATGCTCGTGGGCAGGCGGATGACGAAGGACCCGAAGACGGTGTCCCCCGATGCTTCGCTGGCGCAGGCGGCGGATATCATGCGGGAGAACCGGATCAACCACCTTCCCGTTGTGGAAGGAGAGAAACTGGTGGGGATCCTCTCCGATACGGACCTGCGGAACGCCTCGCTGGCAAGCGGCGGGGCCCCGGAGGGGGAGGAGGACAGGGCCCGGGAGCGGCGGGTGCGGGACGTAATGAAGACCGAGGTCTGGTCCCTCACCCCCGAGGATTCGGTGGAGGATGCCCTTCTCATCATCAGCAGGCAGAGGTTCGGCGCCCTGCCCGTCCTCTCCGGGGAGCGCCTCGCCGGCATCATCACCAAGATCGACCTGCTGAACGCCTTCGTCGACGTCCTGAACCTCGAGGAGGTCGGCCTCCGGATCGAGGTGTTCCTCTCCCCCGACCTCGATCGGTTCGAGGAGCTGATCCGGGCCCTCAAGGGGAGCCAGGCTGGAATCCGTAGCTGCGTCATCACCCCGGAAAAGGGGACGGAACGGATGGTCGCGCTCCTGCAGCTCGACACGATCGACGGGCCGGGGGTGCTTCGGGCCCTCCGCGCAAAGCAGTTCGAGGTGGCGGGGCCGGCCACTCTCTCCTAGCCGACCCTCGCCGACCGGGCGCTAATCCTTTCCCTTGCCGACGAGCCGCCGGAGCACGTACGGCAGGATCCCGCCGTGAAGGTAGTAGTTCGCCTCCTCCGGCGTGTCGATCCGGGCGACGGCGGGGAACGCCTTTTCCCGCCCGGCCAGGACGGCGCGGACCAGGAGTTTCTTCCGCGGCTCGATTCCGCCGGCGATCCCCTCCACCGAGAAGGTCTCTTTTCCCGTCAGTCCCAGCGACGCGCAGCCATCCCCGCCGGCGAACTGCAGCGGGAGGATCCCCATCCCCACGAGGTTGCTCCGGTGGATCCGCTCGAAGCTCTCCGCCAGGACCGCCTGCACGCCCAGGAGCTTCGGCCCCTTGGCGGCCCAGTCCCGCGAGGAGCCGGAGCCGTACTCCTTGCCCGCTAGGATCAGGAGCGGGATCCCTTCCCCGGTGTACCGCATGGCGGCGTCGAAGATCGTCGTCTTTTCCCCGCCGGGGAGATGGACCGTCACGCCCCCCTCCGTGCCGGGGGCGAGGAGGTTGCGCAGCCGGATGTTGGCGAACGTCCCCCGCATCATCACCTCGTGGTTCCCCCGGCGGCTGCCGTAGGAGTTGAAGTCCTCCTTCGCCGTGCCGCGTTCGACGAGATACCGTCCGGCGGGGCTGTCCTCCGCGATGTCCCCCGCGGGCGAGATGTGGTCGGTGGTCACCGAGTCGCCCAGGACGGCCAGGACCCGCAATCCGCCGATGTCCCGGAGGGGCGGGGGGGAGGCGGGGAGGTTCTCGAAGAAGGGCGGGTGCTTGACGTAGGTGGATACCTCTTCCCAGGCGAAGCATTCCGCCCTGGGGACGGGGAGTCCCTTCCACGCGTCATCTCCCTCGAACACCTGCGTGTACTCCTTCCGGAACATCTCCGATCCCACGCAGGCGCGTACGGTCTCCTCGATCTCCCGCGGCGCCGGCCAGATCTCCGACAGAAATATCGGGGCGCCGTTGGGGTCGAAGCCGACCGGATCCCGGAGGAGGTCGACGTCCATGTCTCCCGCGAGGGCGTAGGCGACCACGAGGGGGGGAGACGCGAGGTAGTTGGCCCGGCACAACGGGTGGATCCGCCCCTCGAAGTTGCGGTTCCCGGAAAGGACGGAGGCGGCGACGAGGTTCCCCCGGCGGACCGCGTCGGCGACCGGCTCGGGGAGCGGGCCGGAGTTCCCGATGCAGGTGGTGCATCCGTATCCCGCCAGGTGGAACCCGAGACCCTCCAGGTAGGGGGTGAGCCCGGCGCGGTCCAGGTACCGTGTCACCACCTTCGATCCCGGAGCAAGGCTGGTCTTGACCCAAGGCTTTGTCCGCAGCCCCCGCTCCACCGCCTTCTTCGCGAGGAGCCCTGCGCCGATCATCACCGCGGGGTTCGACGTGTTCGTGCAGCTCGTGATGGCGGCGATGACCACCGACCCGTTCACCAGGCGGAAGGAGCTCCCTCCGGACGTGACCGGCACACCCTCCGCGGCCTTGCGATGGGAGGCCGGCGGATCGGGTCCCTCGATCCGAGCGCTGCCGCCTTCCCCGCTCCAGCGGTCCTGCCCCTCGGGCGCGTCTCCTCGCGGCTCCTTCCCCCAGCCGGCGAGCGCCTTCCGGAAGGAGACCTTCGCCTCCCGGAGCGGGACGCGGTCCTGCGGCCGCTTCGGGCCGGCCAGGCACGGCTCCACGGTCGAAAGGTCGAGCGTAAGCGTGTCCGAGAAGAGGGGGTCGGGCGTCTCGTCGGTCCGGAACAGCCCCTGGAGCTTGCAATAGGTCTCCACGAGAACCGCCTGCTCCTTTTCCCTGCCCGTGAACCGGAGGTAGGACAGGGTTTCCCGGTCCACCGGGAAGAAGCCGATGGTGGCCCCGTACTCGGGCGACATGTTGGAGATGGTCGCCCGATCCGCGACGGAGAGGGAGGAGAGGCCCGCCCCGTAGAACTCCACGAATTTCCCCACGACTCCCTTGGACCGCAGCATCTGGGTGACCGTCAGGACGAGGTCCGTCGCGGTGGCCCCCGGGGGAAGCTCTCCGTGGAGCTTGAACCCCACCACCTCGGGGATGAGCATGGAGACGGGCTGGCCCAGCATCGCGGCTTCCGCCTCGATCCCTCCGACGCCCCAGCCCACGACTCCCAGGCCGTTGACCATCGGGGTGTGCGAGTCGGTGCCGACGAGCGTGTCCGGGTACGCCTGGAAACCGCTCCGCACCTTGTTCCGGAAGACCACGGGGGCCAGGTATTCCAGGTTGACCTGGTGGCAGATGCCGGTGCCGGGCGGGACCACGCGCAGGTTCCGGAACGCCCCCTGTCCCCATCGCAGGAACGCGTACCGCTCCGCGTTCCGCTCGTACTCCCGCCCGACGTTCGCCCCGAAGGCGGCAACCGTCCCGAACCGGTCCACCTGGACGGAATGGTCGATCACCAGGTCCGCGGGCATGAGGGGGTTGATCCGTTTCGGGTTCCCCCCCATCCGGAGCGCGGCGTCCCGCATGCCCGCCAGGTCGACGAGCGCCGGCACGCCCGTGAAGTCCTGGAGCAGCACCCGCGCGGGGCGGAAGGCGATCTCCCGGTCGGAGGCGGCCCCGGGGGACCACCGCGCGAGCGCCTCGATGTCGTCGGCCCGCACGCTCGCGCCGTCTTCCCAACGCAGCAGGTTCTCCAGAAGGATCTTGAGAGAGAACGGGAGGCGGGAGACGGCGCCGACCCCCTTCTTCTCGAGCGTCTCGAGCCGGAAGATTTCGTAAGGGACCGACCCGATCGACCGGCGGATCCCGGCGCCGAAGCTGTCCGAGCCCTTTTTGGCCATGGCAGACCCCCCTGAGATGGTGGTAAACCAAATGGTAGCATGGCAGGGGGTGCGACCGTAGACACGATCACCCTTCTCGGAATCGCACTGGGGCTGGCGATGGACGCCTTCGCCGTCGCCATTGTGACCGGCATCGTGCTGGGCGATGTCTCCGGCCGGCAGACCTTCCGGCTCGCCTGGCACTTCGGCTTCTTTCAGTTCATGATGCCGGTGATCGGCTGGCGGGCGGGGCTCTCCGTGGAACGGTACATCTCCGGCTACGACCACTGGCTGGCCTTCGGGCTCCTCGCCTTCATCGGCGGGAGGATGATCTACGAAGCGTTTTGGGGAGACGCGGAGAGGGCGGCCTCCGACCCGACCCGGGGGATCTCCCTCGTCCTCCTCTCACTGGCGACGAGCGTGGACGCCCTGGCCGTGGGATTAAGCCTCGGGGTTCTGCGCATCCGGATCTGGTACCCCGCGGTGGTGATCGGGATCGTGGCCTGCGTCCTGACCGCCGCCGGGATGCACCTGGGGCGCCCCCTCGGGGCGAGGTTCGGCCGGCGGATGGAGATCGCCGGCGGGCTGGTCCTTATCGGGATCGGGGTCAAGATCCTTTGGCAACACCTGTTGCATTAGGTTCCACCGCACCCCCGCCCGCCTCCATCAGAATGATCTCCCACTCGTCCCGTTCGCAGTCGTAGCGCAGGATGTACCGGTTCCCGTCGGAGCCGTCGAGCTTGACGTACTCGTGGTCCTCCCCGCGCCACCGGTCCAGGATCTCCTCGACCTCGACCCGCCGGTCGCCGAGCAGGAAGGCGCGCGGCGTCTCCTCCGCCCGGTACCCCTCGTAACACAGAACGCGGACTTTCATCGTTCCATCCCGGCACGCCGGTTCATACTAACAATATTCTCTCACGAACGCGCCGCTTCCGGACGGGGGGCGCGGCCTGTGCGGAAGGCGCCGCAGGGGTCCCGCGGGCGAGCCGCCGAAACGGGGTGCCCCTTGCGGGGGCCTGAGCGACGAAGCGGGAGACAGGGATGTCGGAGCGAGGAGCGACGGAGCCGCCGCCCGTCCATGGACGGACGGGCAAGGCGTCCCCCGCAAGGGGTACCCCGTGAGGCGTGCCTCGCACGGCGGCGTAGCCTTCGAAGGCGCAGCGCCTTCCGTACTGCTCGAATCCCCCTTCATCTATCTCAGCGGTTGGATTCTCGCCCCCCCTTTCCGAAAACGGGCGGCGGGAGTATTATCGCAAAGTTGCGAAGGGGAGTAGGCCTCGACGGGCCGAAAGGGGAGGGGAGAGTTGCTCCAATCGATCGGCACCCCGATCCTGTGGGCGGGGTTCACGGTCTTCGTGCTCGCGCTCCTTGCGCTGGACCTGCTGGTCTTCCACCGCGACTCGCGGGAGATGAAGGCGAAGGAAGCCCTTGCCTGGAGCATCGGCTGGGTTTCCCTGGCGCTTCTCTTCAACGTCGGGGTGTACGTTTTCTTCGGCGCCGAGCGCGGCCTCGAGTTTTTCACCGGGTACCTGATCGAGCTGGCGCTGTCGGTCGACAACCTCTTCGTCTTCATCCTTATCTTCACCACCTTTCACGTCCGCCCCGCCTACCAGCACCGCGTCCTCTTCTGGGGGATCGTCGGCGCCCAGGTCATGCGGGCCCTCTTCATCCTGGCGGGCGCCGCCCTGCTCCAGGCGTTCCACTGGGTCGTCTTCGTGTTCGGCGGGTTTCTCATCTTCACCGGCGTGAAGATCCTCCTCGACCGAGGGACGGAGGTCCACCCCGAGAAGAACCCGGTCCTGAAGCTGTTCGGGAAGATCGTCCCCACCCTTCCGGACGCCTACGGGGGGCGGTTCGCGGTCAAGCTCAACGGGAAATGGTACGCGACGTCGCTCCTCCCCGTGCTCGTCGTGGTCGAGGTGACCGACCTGATGTTCGCCGTGGACTCGATCCCGGCGATATTTGCGGTGACGAAGGATCCGTTCATCGTCTATACGTCCAACATCTTCGCCATTCTGGGGCTGCGGGCGCTCTATTTCCTGCTGGCTTCCGCGATGGGGAAGTTCCGGTACCTCAAGATCGGGCTGGGGCTCGTCCTCTCCTTCGTCGGGGGGAAAATGGTCCTTGCCGAGTGGGTCGGGATACCGATAGAAATATCCCTGGCGGTGGTGGTCGCGCTGCTCGCCGGCTCGATCCTGGCCTCGGCGCTCCGCCCCTTGCGCACGGAGGTGGAAGCGGCGCCCAAGGAGGACCCTTCCCCGCCGGCGGAGCCCTCGCACCGGACCGGTGATAAGATATAGCCCGTCTTTTTGCGGGAACTCATGGCAACGACCAGACCAACTTGAGGGGGGATAAAGCACGTGAACGACGATCAGCTCACTTCGCGGGCGATCAACGCCATCCGGTTCCTGTCGGTGGACGCGGTTCAGAAGGCGAAGTCGGGGCATCCCGGCACGCCGATGGGATTGGCCCCGCTGGCGTACCTCCTGTGGACCCGGTACCTCCGGTACAACCCCCGGAACCCGGAATGGCCCGGCAGGGACCGGTTCATCCTCTCGTGCGGCCACGCCTCGATGCTTCTTTATTCTCTCCTGTACCTTGCCGGCTTCGACCTTTCCCTCGAGGACCTCAAGCAGTTCCGGCAGTGGGGGAGCAAGACCCCCGGGCACCCCGAAGCCGGGCACACTCCCGGCGTGGAAGTGACCACCGGCCCGCTCGGGCAGGGGATCTCGAACGCGGTGGGGATGGCGATGGCCTCCCGCCTGCTCGCGCACCGGTTCAACCGGCCGGGGCACGAGATCGTGTCCCACCGGGTCGTGGCCCTCTGCTCGGACGGCGACCTCATGGAAGGGGTGGCCTCGGAGGCCGCCTCCCTGGCCGGGTTCCACCGGCTGGGGAACCTGGTCGCCTTCTACGACGACAACAAGATCACGATCGAGGGATCGACCGACCTTGCCTTCGGCGAGGACGTGGCGGGACGGTTCCGCGCCTACGGGTGGAATGTGCTCTCCGTGGCCAACGGGGACACCGACCTTGCCGAGCTCTCCCGGGCGATCGAGGCGGCCTTCTCCGAGCGGGAGCGCCCCACCCTCGTGATCGTGCGGACCCATATCGCCTTCGGCAGCCCCGGCAAGCAGGACACCGCGGAGGCCCACGGCGCGCCGCTCGGCGAGGCGGAGGTGGCGCTGACCAAGGAAGCGCTGGAATGGCCGAAGGAGCCGCCGTTCTTCGTGCCGGAGGACGTCCTCGCCCATTTCCGGGAAGCGGTCCCGCGGGGAGAGAAGCTGGAGCGGGAGTGGCGGGTTTCGATGGCCGGGTACCTTCGCGCGTTCCCGGACCTGGCGATGGAATGGGAGCGGGTGATGTGGGGCGACCTCCCGGAAGGGTGGGCGGACGGCCTTCCGTCCTTCCCCGCGGAAGGGGGGGCGATCGCCACCCGGAGCGCCTCGAACAAGGTGCTCAACGCGGTCGCCCCGCGCGTCCCCGAGCTCTGCGGCGGCTCGGCGGACCTTGCCCCGTCCACGGACACGCTGATCAAGAACGGAGGGGAGTTCCTTCCCGCCGCACCGCCGGGCGGACGAAACTTCCACTTCGGCGTCCGCGAGCACGGGATGGGCGCGATCCTCAACGGGATGGCGCGGCACGGCGGAGTGATCCCGTACGGGGCGACGTTCCTCATCTTCTCCGACTACATGCGGGCATCCATCCGGCTGGCGGCCCTGACGGGGATCCGCGTGATCTACGTCTTCACCCACGATTCCGTGGGGCTGGGAGAGGACGGCCCCACTCATCAGCCGGTCGAGCACCTGGCGTCGCTGCGGGCGATGCCGAATCTCTACGTGCTACGGCCCGCCGATGCCAACGAGACCGCGGCGGCGTGGAGGATCGCCCTCGAGCGGACCGCCGGCCCCAGCGCGCTCACGCTCTCCCGGCAGAAACTGCCGGTCCTGCCGCCCGAGACCGTTTTCCGCGACGGGAACGTTTACCGCGGTGCCTACATCTATGAAGAAGGCGCGGGGGGGAACCCGAGAGTGCTCCTCCTGGCGTCGGGCTCGGAAGTGCACGTCGCCCTCGCCGCGAAGAAACTCCTGGAGGCGGAAGGAATCTCGACCCGCGTCGTCAGCTTCCCGTGCTGGGAGCGGTTCGAGGAGCAGCCGGCGGAGTATCGGAACGCGGTGCTTCCCCCGTCTGTCCGGGCGCGCGTCTCCGTGGAGGCGGGATGCACCTTCGGGTGGGAGCGATACGTAGGGGAGAAGGGGTGCTCCGTGGGGATCGACCGGTTCGGCGCTTCCGCGCCGGGGGACCGAGTGCTCCGGGAACTCGGGATCAACCCCGAAAACGTGGCCGCGAAGGCGAAATCGCTCCTTCAGGAAATGGAGGGGAGGGGGACGGTTTGATATGACGATGAACCCGCTGGTCAAACTGGGGAAGCTGGGCCAGAGCCCGTGGCTCGATTACATCCACAGGGGGATGATCGCGTCCGGCGAGCTTGCCCGGCTGGTTTCCGAGGACGGCATCAAGGGGGTCACCTCGAACCCCACGATCTTCGAGAAGGCGATTTCCGAGGGCCACGAGTACGACGCCCAGATCCAGGAGATCTCGGCGGCGCGCAAGGGCCTCATGGAGGCCTACACCGGGATCGTCACGGAGGATATCCGCCGCGCGGCGGATGTGCTGCGGCCCGTGTACGACGCGACGTTCGGGGAAGACGGCTACGTCTCTCTGGAAGTGGAGCCCGACCTGGCGTACGACGCGCCGAGGACGATCGCGCGGGCGGAGGAGCTCTTCCGGATCGTCTCCCGGCCGAACGTATTCATCAAGATCCCCGCCACGGCGGAGGGGCTTCCAGCCATCGAGGAGACGATCTCCCGCGGGGTCCCGGTCAACGTGACGCTGATCTTCTCCGTGACGCGGTACGAGGAGGTGGCGGCGGCATACATCCGCGGGGTGAAGCGGCTTATCGCCTCCGGCGGCGATCCGCGCCGCGTGGCATCGGTGGCTTCCTTCTTCGTGTCGCGCGTGGACACGTCCGTCGACAAGTTGCTCGAGGAGACCATCCTCCGCTGGCCGGGGTCCCCCCGGGCGGAGACCGCGATCTCCCTGCTGGGGAAGGTGGCGGTCGCCAACGCGCGCCTGGCATACGCAAGGTTCCGGGCGATCTTTTCCGCTCCGGAGTGGCGCGATCCGGCGTCGAAGGGAGCAAGGGGGCAGCGCCCGCTGTGGGCGAGCACGGGGACCAAGAACCCGAAGTTCTCGGACGTGAAATACGTGGAGGAGCTGATCGGGCCCAAGACCGTAAACACGATGCCTCCCCAGACGATGGACGCTTTCCGGGACCACGGGAACGTGGTCGACACGCTGACGCTGCATGAAGGGGAGGCCAAGGCGGTGCTGCGCGATCTCGGGATCCTGGACATCGGGCTCGAGGAGGTCTGCGAAAAGCTCTCGCGGGACGGGGTGCAAAGCTTCGCCGATTCCTACCGCAAGCTCCTTGCGGCCATCGAGCGGAGGCTCGCCCCCAGCCCCGCGTAGGAGAACAATGAGCGGGATGATCCTCGCCGGACGCCGTAGCCGGAAGGTCGCTT
Source organism: Deltaproteobacteria bacterium (assembly GCA_016220005.1). GTDB lineage: Bacteria > Desulfobacterota > Deferrimicrobia > Deferrimicrobiales > Deferrimicrobiaceae > JACRIV01. Next base: position 13 of record JACRIV010000099.1, on the reverse strand, counting down.
CGCCTCCGGGGGG
>JACRIV010000101.1 GCA_016220005.1 Deltaproteobacteria bacterium | reverse complement strand
TGACCACTTCCGCTTCCCGCTCCATGTTCCGGACTGCCTTGGCCGCCGCGATCCCGGCGGGACCGCTTCCGAGTATCAGGTAGCGCATGAAATCCTCCACGGTGTGAATTTCGGCTCAGGAACTTTCATCTTAATGCCAGGGGGTGCCGGGTGAAAATCGAAATCCACGTATCAGATGATAAAAAGTCGTATTCGATTTCGTTCGACGGCGGTACGCCGGTGCGGATGGACAACTTTATCCTCCTTACCAAGGAGGGGGAGAGCACTCGCAACCTGGTGTTCGGCAACGCTGAGAACGTCGGGCGGCTGCTATACGGGCTCTATGTAAACTGCTGGCGGCTGCAGGAAACCGCGATGCGGGACATGATCGAGCTCGTCGCGGACGACATCCTCGACGTGCGGGGGAAGCGGAACCGGTCTTCCCGGGCAACCATCCGGAAGTTCCTCATGTAAGTCGCCGGCAGGGAGCCGAGGGGCGGCCCGCTCCTCCTTACGCCAAGGGCCCCTGATGCCGGATGTCCTTCCCCTTCACCATGAAAATGACGTCCTCGCAGATGTTGGTCGCATGGTCCGCGATCCGCTCCAGGTGCCGGGAGACGAGGATGAGCTCCAGCGCCCGTGGGATGGTGGCGGGGTCGGCCATCATGTAGGTCAGAAGCTCCCGGAACACCTGGTCCTTCAGATGGTCCACCAGGTCGTCCTTCTTGATGGCGTTATAGGCCAGCTCGTCGTTCCCGTTCACGAAGGCGTCGAGGGCGTCCCGGAGCATCTCCTTGGCGATCTCCGCCATCCGGGGGATGTCGATCAGAGGCTTCACCGGGGGGACGGTGAGGAGGAACTCCGCCCGCTCGGTGACGTTGATCGCCTGGTCGCCGATCCGTTCCATGTCGGTATTGATCTTCATGGCGGCGGCGATGAACCGCAGGTCGGCGGCGGTGGGCTGCCGCAGGGCGATCATCTCCAGGCAGATCTCGTCGATGTCGATATGGAGCTGGTTGACCTGGGCCTCCATCGCCTTGACCTCGGCGAGCATCTCGATCTTGCGCTCCACCAGCGCCTGGATGGCCCGATGGGTCATCTGCTCGACCAGCCCCCCCATCCGCAGGACCGTCTCCCGCAGGCTGCCAAGCTCTTCCCGGTAATGTTTCTTCATGTGGGCTCCTGTCCCTATTATTATCCGATATTATCCGAATCGGATTATCCGAATCGGCCCGTGATGTACTCCTCGGTCCGCTTGTCGGCAGGGTTGGTGAAGATCCTGGCGGCCTTGTCCATCTCGATCAGGTCGCCCAGGAGGAAGAAGGCGACGTAATCGGAGATCCGCCCGGCCTGCTGCATGTTGTGCGTGACGACCACGATCGTATACTTGTCGCTCAGGTCCTCGATCAGCTCCTCGATCTTGGCGGTGGACACCGGGTCGAGGGCCGAGCAGGGCTCGTCCATCAGCAGGACTTCCGGCTCCACGGCGAGCGCCCGCGCGATGCACAGCCGCTGCTGCTGTCCGCCCGACAGGCTCGATCCGAGGCGGTCCAGGTGGTCCTTGAGCTCGTCCCACAGCGCCGCCATCCGGAGCGATTTCTCCACCGCTTCGGCGAGCTCGGAGCGGGACCGTTTCTTCCCGTTGAATTTGAGCCCCACGGCGACGTTTTCGAAGGCGGACATCCGGGGAAAGGGGTTGGGCTGCTGGAAGACCATTCCGACCTTCCGGCGCAGGAGCACCGGGTCGATCTTCTCCGAGTAGATGTCGCGGCCGTCGAAGAGCACTTCCCCCGCGACCCGGAAGCCGGGGGTCAGATCGTGCATCCGGTTCAGGCAGCGGATGAAGGTGCTCTTCCCGCACCCCGAGGGCCCCATCACCGAGGTGACCGCGTGCCGGCGGATGTCCATCGTGATGTTATTGAGCACCTGGTGGTTCCCGAACCAGGCGCAAAGATCCTTGACCTTCAGGGCATTTTCCATGTTCGTCTTCTCCTCCTACTTCTTGACCCTCGTGAGGTAACGCGCGCCGGCGCTGATGAGCAGGACCATCCCGATCAGGGCGACCGCGCCGGCCCAGGCCTTGTCGTGCCAGTCGTCATACGGGGAGATCGCGTAGTTGAAGACCTGGAGCGGGACCGCGGCGATCGGCTGGTCGAGCCCCGTCTGCCAGAACTGGTTCCCCAGCGCGGTGAACAGGAGCGGGGCGGTTTCCCCGATGATCCGCGCCATCGCCAGCAGGATGCCGGTGACGATCCCGGCCGTGGCGGTCCGCACCGTGATGAAAAGCGTCGTCTTCCACCGCTCGATCCCCAGAGCCAGCGCCGCCTCGCGGACCGACGCCGGGACCGTCTTGAGCATCTCCTCGGTCGTCCGGACGACGATGGGGATGAAGATCATGGCGAGGGCCGAGGCGGCCGCCCAGGCGGAGAACCGTTTCATGGGGAGGACCCAGAGGACGTAGCTGAAGATCCCCATGATGATCGACGGGACGCCCGCCAGCATGTCGACGGCGAAGCGGACCATGGAGGCGAACTTTCCCCTTCCGTACTCGGCCAGGTAGATTCCGGCCATGACCGCCATCGGGATCCCGCCCGCCATGGCAAGCCCCGCGATCGTCAGCGTCCCCAGGATGCCGTTCGCGATCCCGCCCCCCGGTTCCCCCACGGGATGGGGGAGGTCGGCCAGAAGCGTCCACTTCAGCTCCCTGGCCCCCTTCCAGAGGAGATCGAAGAAGATCAGGAAAAGGGGCAGGATGACCGCGATGGCGGAAAGGGCGAACAGGACCCTGGTGACCCGGTCGGCGGCGCGGCGGCGAAAGGCGATCGAGTGCATCTTCATAGCCCCCTGGCCGCGCGGGAGACCATCGTCTTGAGGATCCACTTCGCCGCGAAGTTGACCACGAACGTGAGGAGAAAGAGCACCAGGCCGATCTCCACCAGCGCCGACAGGTAGAGCTCACCGGTCGCCTCGGTGAACTCGTTGGCGATCACCGCGGCCATGGAATATCCGGGCTGGAAGATCGACAGGAGAATATCGGGCCGGTTTCCGATCACCATGGTGACCGCCATCGTCTCCCCAAGAGCCCTCCCCAGCCCCAGGATCGTCGCCCCGAATATCCCCGGGATGCAGTGCTGGCCGATGACGATCCGGATCATCTCCCAATGGGTCCCCCCGAGCGACAGGACGGCCTCTTTCTGCAGGCGGGGGACCGTGGCCAGGACCTCCCGGCTCACCGAAAGAATGAAGGGGATGATCATGATGGAGAGCAGCATGCCGGCCGCCAGCATGCTGGGGCCGTAGACCGGTCCTTTGAACAGGGGAAGAAAGCCGAGGTAGCTCGCCGCCGGCTTCATCAGCCAGTCCCTGAGAACGGGAACGAGGACGAAGATCCCCCAGAGTCCGTAGATCACGCTCGGGATGGCCGCCAGGAGCTCCGCCAGGAAGGCGACCGGCGTCTTCAGCCACTCCGGGGCGAACTCGTTGATGAAGATCGCGGACCCTACGGCCAGCGGGACCGCGATCAGGAGGGCGATGAAGGAGGAGACGAGCGTCCCGTAGATGAAGGGGAGCGCCCCGAACGATTCGGCGACCGGGTCCCACGTTTTCGTTACCAGGAACGCGGCCCCGAATTTCCGGATCGCCGGCAGCGATTCCCGCACGAGGAGCGCAAAGAGGAGAAAAGCCAGGAACAGGACGCCGAACGCAAAGACGGCGGTCGTTTTTTCAAAGAGGAGGTCTTTCGGGTTGTCCCCGGCCTTCCGCGTCATACCGTCGATACGTCCCCATCTTGCCGCAAGGGCAGAGAGATGAAAAGGGGGGGATATCCCCCCCTTTCCTCCTGTGATCCTGCAGAAGAGCCTTAAAAATCAGTACAGGCTCTTTCCTTTGAAGTTGATCTGCCGAATCGTCTTGTCCACCATTTCGACCACCGGCTTCGGGATCGGCGCGTAGAGGAGCGGCGCGTTCATCTTCTGGCCGTCCCGGATCGCCCACTTGAGGAAGGACACGATCGCCTTTCCCTTCGCCTCGTCCCTTTGCTCTTTATAGATGAGGAGCCAGGTCAGCCCGCAGATCCCATAGGAATCCTTGCCCGGGGCGTCCACCAGGGTCAGCCGGAAGTCCGCCGGCATCGACTTCGCCGCCCCGGCGGCCGCCGCGGAGGTCGATTCGAGCGACGGGACCACGAAATTCCCTTCCTTGTTCCGCAAGGCCGCCGTCTTCATCTTGTTCTGCATGGCGTAGGCCAGCTCGACGTAGCCGATGGCGCCGGGGGTCTGCTTGACCACCCCCGCGACACCCTCGTTCCCCTTCCCGCCGAGGCCGACCGGCCAGTTCACCGATTTTCCCCGGCCGATTTTCGCCCTCCATTCCGTGCTCACGGCGGAGAGGTAGTTGGTGAAGATGTCCGTGGTTCCGGAGCCGTCCGACCGGTGGGCCACCACGATGTCGGTCGAGGGAAGCTTGACGCCCGGGTTCAGGGAGACGATCCTCCGATCGCTCCACCGGGTGATCCTTCCGTAGTAGATGTCGACGAGGATGTCCGGCGTCAATTTGAGGCCGCTCTGGACCCCTTCCAGGTTATAGACGACCGCCACCGCGCCGATCGCCGTGGGGATGTGAAAGATCGGCCCCGGGAGCTTGGCCAGCTCGTCCTCGGTCATCGGCGCGTCGGTCGCCCCGAAATCGATGGTCCCCGCCGTGATCTGCTTGACGCCGCCGCCGGACCCGATCGACTGGTAATTGAACTTCAATCCGGGATGGGAGTTGGAGTACTCGTAGAACCACTTGGAATACAGCGGATAGGGGAAGGTCGCCCCCGCGCCGTTGATGATCACATCCGCCGCCATCGCCGGAAGCGCCCATGCAAGGCCCAGTAAGGTCAGGCCGATTCCGATCCACCGTCCGATCCCTTTTCTCATCGTGCCGATCCTCCTTTTCATTGAGTTGCAGATGATGAATGGAGGAATCTTACGGAATGTACATCAAGGGCCGGTAAGGGGGATGTTAAGTTCGTGTTAAGAACGGAGCCGGTGCTTATCCCGGGATCCGGATGAGGAAGCGGGTTCCCACCCCGAGGCGGCTTTCCGCCCGGATCGTTCCCCGGTGCGACTCGACGATGTGCTTCGCGATGGAGAGCCCGAGACCTGTTCCCCCGAGGTCGCGGGACCTTCCCTGGTCCACCCGGTAGAACCGCTCGAAGATCCGGGGGAGATGTTCCGGGGGGATCCCCGGCCCGTCGTCGGCGACCTCCAGAAGGCAGCTTCCCTCCGATGTCCTCCCGGTGAGGGTGATGCGCCCGCCTTCCCCGCCATACTTGATGGCGTTGTCCAGAAGGTTCGACACGGCCAGGGTCAGCTTGCGGACGTCCGCCCGGAGAGCGACGTCTTCGCCCCATACCGTCAAGGTCTTCCCCGCGCGCTCGGCAGCCGGCCGGTGGAGGGCGGCGACGCGATCGAGAAAGGCCGGCAGCGGGATCTCCTCGATTTCCAGCGGCGACTGTCCGGACTCCGCCCGGGAAAGTTCCAGGAGGTCCTCGATGAGACGGTCCATCCGGAGCGCATTCGCGCTCGCGATCGAAAGAAAGGAAGGATCGATCGGAGCCCCCTCCTTCTGTGCGTCCTCCATCGCTTCCAGGTATCCCCGGATGTTCGTCAGGGGAGTACGCAGCTCGTGCGAGGCGTTGGAGACGAAGTCGCTTTTCATCCGCGCCAGCCGCTTCTCCTCGGTGACGTCCCGGAGGGTGAGCAAGAGGTCCGAACCCTGTTCTTCGGCGTACCGGACCGTGGTCCCGGAAAGGCGCACCGTCCGGGCCACGGTGCGCGAGGGAATGAAGACTTCCCTGGCGGCCGGGGTTTCCCCCCTTCTCCAGTTGTCGATGTACGCCAGCACATCGGGGTGCCGGATCGCCTCCGCGACCGGGCGCCCCTCCGCCGGCGCGCCCGACGTTCCGAGGATATTGGCGGCTTCGCGGTTCATCATCCGGATGGTCCGGTTGTCCGCGATGACGACGACTCCCTCGGAGAGGTTCTCGAGAAGCGTGGCCAGGCGGGCCTTCCCGGCCTCCAGCTGGGAGATCGTCTGCTCGAGCCGGGACGCCGTCCTGTCCAGCGCGGCTCCCAGCTCTTCCAGCTCGTCCCCCGTCTTGACGTGGACGCGTTTCCCGAAATTTCCCGAAGCCAGCTCCCGGGCGGCCGCGGTCATCTCCTTGAGCGGGCCGGTCACGTGCTTCGCCCGGATCGCGGTCCCGGCGAGCATGAGCAGGAACGCCACGAATCCCGTTCCCCAGGTGATCGCCCGGATCCGGCCGAGCCGCCGGGAAAGGAGGGTGACCGGGATCGACGTTCGGGCGACCCCCACGATGCGGCCGCCGGAGAGAATCGGGATCGCGAGATATCGCTCCTCTTCCTTCACGGTGATGCTGCGGCGAAGGGAAACGCCGGCCTTGCCGGAAAGCGCCGCCTGGACCTCGGGCCGGTCGGCGTGGTTCTCCATCCCGGCGAGCCGGGAGGCTCCGACGGTCGAGTCCCCCACCACCGTACCGTCGGGCAAAATGATCGTCAGCCGGATCTCCAAGTCTTTGCCGACGCGGTCGCCCTCGCGGGCGATCTTCCCTAGGTCGAGCTCCGGGGCTTCCAGGAGGGGACGGAACATTTCCGAGACCAGGCGGGCCTGCCGCTGGAGGTTGCCGTCCACTTCTTCCATGGCGTATTTCCGGAACTGGAGGTAGCCGGCCATTCCCGCGAAGGCGAGGGCGGCGCCGGTGATCACGAAATAGGTGAGGAAAAACTTCGCCGCGATGGAGACCCGGGCCCGCACTTAGTCCTCCCGCAGCTTGTACCCGACGTCCTTGACCGTCTCGATCGCCTCCGAGAGGAACGGGATCTTCTGCCGGAGCTTGGCGATGTGTACGTCGACCGTGCGGTCGATGACGTAGGTCCCCTCGCCCCAGACTTTTTTGAGGATCGATTCCCGGGTGAGGACCCGGCCAGGGGTCGAGAGGAGCGCCTGGAGAATGCGGAATTCTTTCGAGGTCAGGGAGACGGCTTTTCCCTTGAAGCGGACCTCGTGGCGGGACACGTCCATCCGTAATCCGTCGTATTCGAAGATTTTCTCTTCCATTTCTTCCGGCGCCTTCCGGCTGCGGCGGAAGATGGCCTTGATCCTGGCCACGACCTCGCGGGGGCTGAACGGCTTGGGGATATAGTCGTCGGCGCCAAGCTCCAAGCCCACGATCCGGTCCGTCTCGTCCCCTTTCGCGGTGAGCATCGCCACGGGGGTCCGGGCGATTTCCCGGTCGGCGCGGATTTTTCTCAAGAGCTCCAGCCCGTCCATCTTCGGCAGGAGGATGTCGAGCAGGATCAGGTCCGGTTTTTCCGCCCGGGCCTTCGAAAGGCCCTCTTCGCCGTCGTGGGCGACCAGGGGCTGGAAGCCCTCCTTGCGCAGGTAGTGGACCAGGAGATCCCGGATCTCCTTCTCGTCCTCCACGATGAGGATGGATCGGCCCAATGTTTCTCCCTGGGATCTCGATTCGGCACTCATTATATCTTGTCGTGAAACGGAACGGGAAAGTGCGCCGGTCACTTGGCCCCCTCTCCGGAAGTGCGCTCATGCGCCTGCCAGGCGGTCTCTCGTTTCGAAATGTTCTTGTCTCCGAATGAATATCTTCTGCCCGGAATACGGCTCGCCGTCCGGCGAGACGCGTCGCCCGTACTCGTCCATGAGGAATGCCCTGCCGTTCCACACGTCCAGGAAATCGTCCTCGGGCGCCGCAAGAAGCGCGTCCCATACCTTGGCCCAGGGCAGGATGAAAATCTGCCGGCCCTCGATCCATACCGATTTTCTGTCCATCGTCATCCCCTCCGCGAGGTGGATTCCCCGACAGCCCCAGCATCAACGGCCCGTGTTTCAGAAATATTTCTTCCGTATGAAGAGTCGATAAAGTCCGAAAAAAAACGAAAAAAAAACCGGGAACCGTATCCCCCCCGGCAGGTGTCGAAATCAGCATAGCCGATACCCGAGAGGATCTCCGTAATCCCGCATCCTCCCGCTCCTGGAAACGCGATCTTTACTGCGCTTTCATACAACGGAGATGCCCTCGGGTTATCGTTGCGGCAAGAACGATCGAAAGGAGAATCGTCATGCGAAGGATGATCCTGATCGCGCACGACACGAAAAAGAAGGATTTGGCCGCATGGATCCGTTCCAAGCGACGGGACCTTTTCTCGGTGGAACTTTTCGCGACCCGGTCGACGGGGGAGGTGATCCGCTCGGAGACGGGAATGCCGGTGAACCTGTTGCCGGACGGGCCTCTCGGGGGAGACGAATTGTTGGCGGGGATGATCGAGGAGGGTCTCGTCGATCTGGTGGTTTTTCTCTGGGATTGCCGCTCGCCCCAACCCCACGAGATCGACGTGGATCGATTGGTACGCCTTGCGTACGATTACGACATCCCGACCGCCCTCAACCCCTGGACGGCCGATTACTTCTTTTCCTTGCTGCACGATAAAAAACCGCGGAGACAGAGGAAGATCGCGATTTGACGCGCATGGATGCAGGCATGGCGTCTTGGGAGTAAAATGAAGCCGATATGGCGCACCGGGATCGAAACGGCAGATCGGAGGAACGACGCATGGCCGCAACCATGAAACGGATTGTCTTGATTGCGCACGATTCCAGGAAGAAGGACATGATCGAGTGGGCCCGGTTCAACCGGGATTCGCTATTGCCGAAGGAGCTTTACGCAACCAGGTCCACCGGGGAGGCGATCGTGAACGAGGTGGGCCTTCCCGTGAGCCTCCTGCTCCACGGGCCGCACGGGGGAGACGCCCAGGTGGGCGCCATGCTTGCCGAGGGGAAAGTGGACCTGCTCGTTTTCCTCTGGGACCCGCTCACACCCCAGCCGCATGACGTGGACGTGAAGGCGCTCCTGCGGCTGGCCGTGCTGCATGACGTGCCGACGGCATGCAACCGGCGGACGGCCGACTTCCTCATTTCCTCCCCACTCTACGGAGAAGGGGAGGAATGGAGCCCCGCCGCACCGTAAGGGGATCCTCCCCCGCTTTTTTAACCCCATCTTCACGCTCCCCGCCTCGTTTTCCGGATATGATCTTTCGTCTGACTACGACGGAATGTTTTCGGGAAACGAGGTGGAATGGAGCGACGATCCCGCCATGCGCCGGCGCTTCACCGGTTCCTGTGGGGCGCGGCCACCTCCGCGTTCCAGATGGAGGGCGGCCCCCGGTGCGACTGGGCGGATTGGCGGGTAGGGGATGAGCGGGACCGGACGGCCCGCCTCCGGCCTGGCCCACAACATGGTGCTCTTCCGGCCGGCTTCGGAGAAGTCTCCCCTCGACGCCTGGGCCGCGAAGGTCGCACACTCGTTCTACAACCTGAGCCTGATCGATGCATTCCGGACCGGAGCGGGCGCGGACTCACGGAGACCGGATGGGAGGTGTACCCGGAGGGGTTCGAGGAGATACTCCGGTGGAAGAGGCCCTGCCCATGGTCCGGATGGAAATGGGTGAGCACGATGGCCGAAAGGCTGCCGGATGGGAAGCGTTCGGCAAGATCGGTCAGACCCGCATCCCAGCACACAACAGGGGCGGCGACGGCAATCGCTGACCGCCTTCGCCCGGACGCATGCCGCGCAATCGCAGCCGTAGAGTGGAACCCCTCCGGCATCCCCCGTGCCGAGAAAGCTTATGCGCATGGGGACAGATGCGTGTGGCGAGCGATGAGGTCTACCAGCGCCTCGCCGGCTTCGGCAAGCGGGCCGTCGTTGGTGATCACCATCCCATCACGCGGCTGGGCCTGCAGCGTGCGATGGCGGGTCAGACGCGTCTCGATGGCCGCCTCGCTCTCCCGTCCGCGGGCCTGGAGCCGGTCGCGCAACACCTCCGGGGACACGTCGATCCACAGCGGCAACAGTTCCGGGTAGCGGCACCTGGCCTCGGGCAGATATGCCCTCGAACCATTGACCACGACCGTGACGCCCTTGGTCAGCCACTGGTTGATCTCGATGCCGACGCCGTAGGCGTGGCCGTGGCTTTCCCAGTGCAGCGCGAACAGCCGCGCCTTGAGCCGAGCGTCGAACTCCTCCGGGGAGAGCGCCACGTGGTTCTCGCCGCCGGCATCCGCCGGCCGGGTGATATAGCGATGGGCAAAGAGGATACCCGGATCGCCGGCGAACCGTTCCCTGGCATAGCGCATCAGGCTGTCCTTGCCGCTGCCCGATGCGCCGACGACGTAGATGAGACGGGCGGTCATCGCCGCGCTTTCAGGCATGGTCGAAATGGGCCGACAAGACCGGCACGCCGCGCATCCAGACGCGTTCGGCCTGGGGCAGCCCGCCGAGCGTCTCCACCGCGACGAGGTCGGCGCGCTTGCCGACCGCGATCTCGCCCCGGTCGGTGAGACCCGCGGCATGTGCGGGGGTACGGGTCACCAGCGCGATCGCCTCGTGCAGTCCGATGCCGGCCAGTTCGGGCAGGCGCATGGCGGACGGCAGCAGGGCCGCCGGGGAATAATCCGCGCACAGGCAGTCGGCCACGCCCTCGATCACCGCATCCAGCGCACGCATGGAGCCGGACTGGGACCTGCCACGCAAGATGTTCGGAGCGCCGAAGAGCGTGGCCAGTCCCTTTGCCTTGGCGGCCCGGGCCGTTTCCAGGTTGACCGGAAACTCGGAGATCACCGCGCCGAGCGCGGCGACGGTGTCGACCTTGTCGGGCGAATCGTCGTCGTGGCTGGCGATCGAGACGCCGTGGCGCCCAGCCACCGCCGCGACCGCTTCCATGCGCGCAAATGCGTTTTGGGCCGAGGCAAGCTTGTTGGCGAGAATGTCGTCCAGTTCGGCGTCGGATTTCCTGTAGGTGCGCGCGAGATAGGCGCGGAACGCAGCCACGTTCTTGAACTGGCCCTGACCGGGCGTGTGGTCCATGAACGAGATCAGGTGGGCATAGCCGTTTTCCAGCAAGTCGGCGAGCACCGGCGGCGCCGTCTCGTCGGTGACTTCATAGCGGGCGTGCACCCGGTTGTTAACCAGGGCGTGGGGTTGCCAGGCGTGGACGGCACGGGCGATCTCGGCGGCGAAGGCGTTGTTTCGTGCGCCAAGCTCATGGTTGGCGAAGGACAGCGCATGGAACACGGTGGTGATGCCGGCGGCGGCATTGCGCTTGTCCGCCTGGGCGCAGGCGAAGTCGAGCGGGAAATGCACGTTGGGGCGGGGTTCGACTTCTTTTTCGAGGGCGTCGCAGTGAAGGTCGATCATGCCGGGTATCAGCAGCCGGCCGGACAGGTCGATCACCGTCGCGCTGCCGACGGATTCCGGATCGACGGCGGCGATAGTGCCGTCCTCGATCAGCACGGCGGCGTTGTCTCGGACCTCGGTGGCGAAGACCACGCGGGCATGGGTCAATAGGGTGCGACTCAATGTGCACACGTCTCCAGCAGTTCGGTTGCGACGACCGGCGGGGCCAGTTCGACCACGCGGTCGGCCAGGCGGCGCACGAGCTCGGGATGATGAAAGATGGCGAGCATGGCCACGCCTTCGGCCTTGATGGTTTCGATCGGTTCGACGACCCGGTCGGTGGTCGCCGGGTCCAGGCTCGCGGTGGGCTCGTCCAGAAGCAGCAGACGCGGCCGGGCGATCAGCCCGCGCGCCAGGTTGATGCGCTGCTTCTCGCCGCCGGAGAAGGTGGCGGGCGGCACGCCCCACAAACGCTCCGGCACGTTGAGCATCGCCAGCAGTTCGGCGGCCTTCTCCCGGGCCGACTCGCGGCCCGCGCCGCGCGCCACCAGCGGTTCGCTTACGACGTCGAGCGCGCTCTTGCGCGGCAGGCAGTGCAGGAACTGGGTGACGAACCCGATCTCGCGGCTGCGCAGTTCGAGCATTTGGTGCTCGGACGCCAGGGCGAGGTCGATCTCACGCCCCTTCGCATCGAAAAACAGGATGCGGCCGCTCGACGGCAGGTACGTGCGATAGACGCACTTCAGCACCGAGGACTTTCCCGCCCCCGTGGGGCCGATCAGGGCAGTAAGCTGCCCGCTGTAAACCTCCAGCGACACGTTGATGCAGGACGGGATCAACTTCTGTTGCTCGTGCAGCTGGAAGTGCTTGCTCAGGCCATCGACTCTCAGAATGGGTTCCATGAGGCGCTCCTTACAAAGCGGAGGCCACCAGCCGCTGGGTATAGGCGTACTGGGGGTCTTCGAGAATCTGGTCGGTGAGGCCGGCCTCGATCACCCGGCCGTACCTCATCACCAGCGTGCGCCCTGCAAGCAGGCGGATAACCCCGAGGTCGTGGGTGACCACGATCATCGCGGTGGAGAGCTCCTGCTGGATCTCCAGGATCAGGTCGAGAATCCGCGCCTGCACCGACAGGTCGAGGCCCGTGGTGACCTCGTCGAGGAACAGCAGCGGCGGCCGCGTGGCGAGCGCCTTGGCGATCTGCACGCGTTGCTGCATGCCGCCGGAGAACCGCTTCGGCGACTCGTCCATGCGTTCGGGCAGCACTTCGGTGCGCGCCAGCAGCGCTTTTGCGCGGCTGCGAATCTCGCCGTAGTGGGCGATGTCGCTCATCAGCAGGCGCTCGGCGATGTTGCCGCCCGCCGAGACGTTGAAGTTCAGCCCCAGGTGCGGGTTCTGGTACACCATGCCGAATCGGTGGTTGCGCAGCCAGCGGCTTTGCGCGGCGTTGAGCGAGAACAGCTCGTACTGCGCGTCGCCGTCGAAAAACACCGCCTCGCCGGCGGTGGGCGTCTCGTCGAAGAACAGGGTCTTGACCACCGTGGATTTGCCGCTGCCGGACTCGCCCATGATGCCGAGAATCTCGCCGGCGTAGAGATCGAAACTCACGTCGTGCGCGGCGACCACGGACCCGCAGTGCGGGCAGATATTGGTGTCCTGCGCAGGTCCCGTGGTATCGAAGCACTGCGGACAGCCGCGGCCGTGGATCTTGGACAGATTGCGTACTTCCAGAATCTTGTTCATGCGCTCGCCTCCACAGCCGCAGAGCGCATGGCCAACTGCTGGTTGCAATAGTCGGAGTCCGAACACTGGTAGGTTTTCTCGCCGCCGTCCAGAATGATCTCGTCCAGAAATGAGTCCTTGGCACCGCAACGTGCGCACGCGCGGCGGTTGCCATGTTCTTCGCGGAAGTCCTCGGTGCGGAACGGCACGTCCTCGAAGGCCAGCGGTTCCGCCACCGTGTAGGGCGGCACGGCGTAGATCCTCTTCTCGCGCCCCGCGCCGAACAGGATCAGAGCCCTGGACTGATGCAGCCTGGGCACGTCGTAACGCGGGATCGGGCTGGGGTCGATCACATAGTGTCCGTTGATGCGCGTGGGGTAGCGGTGCGAGATGGTGATCTCGTCGAACTGGACGATGTCCTCGTAGAGCTTGGTGAGCAGGCGCGAGTAATCGCCTTCGCCGTGCATGATCTTGCGTTTTCCTTCCGAGGGTTCGACCACGACCAGCGGGTCGGGATAAGGGACCTGGAGCACCAGCAGCTGCTCCTCGGTGAGCGGCGCCTCCGGGATGCGGTGGCGCGACTGGATCAGCGTCGCCTCCGCGGTGCGTTCGGCGGTGTCCACTCCGGGGCAGGTCAGTTCGACGAAGTGGCGCAGGTTGACCGCGTTGACCGAATCGTCCGAGCCCTGGTCGATGACCTTGAGCGTGTCGCCCGGACCGATCAACGATAGGGTCAGCTGCAGGCCGCCGGTGCCGAAGCCCCGGCCCATCGGCATCTCGCGTGATGCATAGGGGGTCTGGTAGCCGGGGATGCTGACGGCCTTGAGGATGGCGCGGCGCACCTCGCGCTTTGCGTACTCGTCGAGAAAACCGAAGCTGTAGGCGGCCTCGTCCAGTGGCAGTTCGTAGCCGGGGTTCATGCCAGGACTCCTTTTGCGCTTGCCTTCGCCTTGCTCTGCGTGGTCCGCAGGCGGTCCATGTCGGACTGGAAGGTGACGTAGTGCGGCATCTTGTAGTGGCTGGCAAAGCCCATCGAATCGACCCCGTCCACATGCAGCAGCACGAACTCGGGATCTTCGGACGGATTGCGCGGGCCGTCGCGCATGCCTTTCTGCAGCGCCCGGTCGAGGATGGCCATCGAGATCGCCTTGACCTCGTTGTGGCCGAAACAGGCGCCGCAGCCGAGGGTGAACACCGGCGGGCCGTCGCTGTTGTTGCCCTCATACATGGCCACCACCTCGCATTCGGTGATCAGCGCCTCGCCCGCCTCGACGGGCTCGCCGGTGACCGGGTGCGGCAGCATCACCGGCAGATAGCCCACGCGCAGCTCGGCGATGGTGGGATGCACGTCGCCGTAGCCGCGCATGTTGGAGTAGGCGATGGCCAGCAGGGATCCGGTCTCGGCCCGCGCCATGGTCGCCAGCGCCGCCGAGCGCGGCACCGGGAACACCAGCGGCTCGCGGGTGATGTCGAATGCCTCCTGCGTGCGGGGGGCCAGCGGTGGGAGCAGCCCCTCGGCGCGCAGCGCGTCCACGACCTTGGGGAAACTGTCGGGCAGCGCGGTGTCGGGCACACCTTGCATGAAGCGGCGCGCCACGGCACGGAACGCCTCGGACGATTCGTCCGCCAGATCCAGACGCATCAGGCGTAGCGCATAGTCATAGGTGGGGCCGAGCAACTGACCGCCGGGGATGCCCTTGAAGGCGGAGGAGATGCGGCGGATCAGGCGCATGCGGCTGGTGTCCTGCACCGGCGTCTCCAGGAGACGCGGTTTGGTGGAGCGGTAGGCACGCAGGGCGAAGGCGGCCTCCAGGGTGTCGCCCTGGAACTGTTTGATGGCGAGGGCCGCGAGGCGGGGGTGATACAGGCCGCCTTCGGAAAGAACCCGCGACGTGAGCAGGCGCAACTGGTTTTCGATGGTGGACAGCGACAGCGGTGTTCCGGCCTCGCCTTCGGCGGCGCGCAGGGCTTCTACGGCGGCGTGCGAGCCCTCGATGGCGCGGCCCCCGCCCTTGATGGCAACGTAACCCATCAGCGCGCTCCTTCCGTGTGAATGCGCGTAGTGCGCGGCAGGGCGGCCAGTTGGCGGTCATCCACCAGGATCAGGTCGACTCCCATCGGAAAGGCGCCGTTCCACTGCGATCGCGCCTCGATCCACGCCGGGTCCAGCCCGGTGACCGCCATGCGGCGCTCGCCGCGGATGCCGGGGCCGGACAGGCGCAGCTCGCCCCCCCGCCCGAGGGCGCCCACCCGGACGAGGACGGTGGCGCCGCCTTCCGGACTCTCCAGCGTGCCGAGGCGAGGCTGGAAATCCGGGGCGCGGTCCCCGCGTGCGAGCACGAAGTTCGACCGTTCGGGGACATCACGCCGCACCTCGAGCCGCGCCCAGCCCAGCGGCGACACCTGCGCGTCGAGATCGGCTAGGCTGACTTCGCCATCGAGCAGCGTCGCCAGTATTCGCGTCAGCGCCCCCTGCGCATCGGCGCCGGGGCACAGGGGCTCGATGCGGCCGGGGTAGGCGAAGGCGTTCATCAGTTGCCGGAAGACCCGTTGCTGGGTGAGCGGCATCCATCCCTGGGTGTCCGCGGCGGGGGTTTGCAGTTCAGGCATCATCGTCCTCCTCGTCGTCGGTGCGCGCCAGCAGCGAGAAATCGACGTGGGTGGCGGCCAACAGCGCCCTGCGCCCGGCAGCGACCCGCTCCAGCACGTGAGCGCCCTGTTCGAGCAGCGGCTCGACCGTTTCGCATCCCGGAAATCCGCCGGCCAGCACGGCGTCGAGGATGGCGATGGATCTGGCGAGCGACGCGCGGTCGTCGAGTATCTGGGCCGCGCCTTCCGCCCGGCGCCCATCGACGGTGGTGACGGCCACGCGGGCGCGTGCCAGCGGCATCTCGCCGAGGAAGTAGTCCTCGGCCAGCGCCCCGTCGCGCAGCTTCAGTAACGCGAGGCCCGACTGCGGCAACGCGAGGTCCCGCACACTGAGCTCGCGGGCGCAGCGCTCGGCCGCCGCCCTCACCTCGCCAGCGCGCAGCGCGCACAACAGGCGCGGCCAGTCGGCGCGCGGAAAATGCGTCTCGGTAGTCACGAAAGTTTTCCTCTCAGCCAGGTGGAGAGATAGTCGAAGACGAGGATGGTCAGCAGGATCACCAGGATCAGCGCGGCCGACTCGCCGTACCTGAACATGCGCAGCGTGTCGTGCAGGGCGAGCCCGATGCCGCCCGCGCCGACCATGCCCAGCACGGAGGCCATGCGCACGTTGCGATCAAGCATATAGAGCGTGTAGCCCAGTGTCTCGCGCAGGATCGATGGCCACCCGGCGTACATGACCACCTGGGTGTCGCTTGCGCCGGTGGCGCGCACCGCTTCGACCACTCCCCGGTCGACGCGCTCAAGGCTTTCCGCGAAGAACTTGCCGAGGAAGCCCGCCGTGTGCACGCCCAGCGCCAGCGCGCCCGGCAGCGGCCCGAGTCCCAGCGCGGCGACGAAGATCAGCGTCAGCAGGAGGTCGGGCATCGCCCGCATGAAGTTGAGGATTTCCCGGGCGATGCGGTAGGCTTTTGGTCCATGGGTCAGGTTGCGGGCTGCGAGTGGCCCCAGTGGAAAACCGACCACGAATGCGAACAGCGTGCCCCAAAGGGCCGTGGCCACGGTCTGCGCCAACAGTTCCAGATATCTAGACAAGTCTGCGAAATCGGGAGACGAATAACGGCTGAAGTACTCGGCGATGTCTTCCGCGCCGTAGAGCAAAGTCTCGAACGAGATCTTCAGGTCCGTCACGATCAGCCACAGCACGGCCAGCCATGCAGACAGCCAGACGGGAGCGGGATTGAAGGGTTTCCTGGGCAGCGGGGTCACGATAGGAGAGGTTCCATGTCAGATCACCCTTGCCCGGAACCGGTCCGAAGCGCGATCGAGCAGCGTCACCACCGCGTAGATTGCCAGGGCGATGAGCAGAATCCGGTCGTAGTCGAACATGCGCATCGCCATCACCATGTCGTAGCCGATCCCCCCTGCGCCGACCAGCCCGAGAATCGAGGCCGCGCGCAGGTTGTGGTCGAGGATATACATGGTCGAGCCGATGAAGTCGGGCATGGCCTGCGGCAGGTGCGCGAAGGTGCGCAGTTGCAGCCAGCCCGCGCCGTGCGCCGAGACGCCCTCGACGGGACGGGCATCCACCACCTCGATCGCCTCGGCGAAAAACTTGCCCATGAAGCCGACGGTGACGAAGGCTAGCGCCATGACCCCCGGCAGCGGGCCGAGGCCGACCGCGGAAACGAACACCAGCGCCCAGACCAGCTCGGGAAGCGCGCGCATGAACGAAAGCAGGCTGCGCACCGCATGGAACACCGCCGGATGCGGACTGGTGTTCTTCGCCGCGAGGATGCCCAGCGGCAGGCTGAGACCCAAGGCGATACCGGTGCCGAGCAGGGTCATTTCGATGGTTTCGAGCATCTTCTTACCCAGCTCGGGCAAGTACGCCCAGTCCGGCACGATCAGGATGTGGCCGATGAAGTCCACCATGCGCGGAATCGACCGCACCAGATGCACGAAGTCGATCTCGGCCAAGGGCGCCGACCGGACGAGCCCCCCGGCCACGACGAGCAAGCCCACCACCGCTGCCAGGGGCGGCAGGCCGTTACGCGTAGGCCAGCACGGATTCAAGCTGATCGTCATGATTGCCGACCCCTTTGCGTTGATAGATACGGGTGAGACTCGCGCGGTCGAGCTCGGCAGGCGTGCCGTCAAAAACCACTTCCCCGGCATTCAGCCCGATGATGCGGCCGGCGAAGCGCTGGGCCAGGTCCACCTGGTGCAGGTTGACCACAAGCGTAATGCCGTCGCGCTCGCAGATTTCCCGCAACAGTTGCATGATCTCATGGCTGGTGACCAGATCGAGGCTGGCGACCGGCTCATCGGCGAGGATGAGCCGGGGCTTCTGTGCCAGCGCCCGGGCGATGCCCACGCGCTGTTGCTCCCCGCCCGAGAGACGATCCGCGCGTTCCCAGGCCTTTTCGGTAAGACCGACGCGGTCGAGCGATTCATGCGCGATCGCCATATCCTGCTTGCGGAACAGATACAGCACGCTGCCGAGCCACGAGCGGTCCTTGAGGCGACCTGTCAAGACATTGGTCATAACCGACAGCCGGCCGACCAGATTGAAGTGCTGGAACACCATGCCCACCTGCCCGCGGATGTCTCGCAGACTGGGGGGTTCCACCCTTTGTCCTGCCACGTCGACATGTCCGTGCGTCGGAGTCTCCAGGCCATTGATGAGGCGCAGCAGCGTGGATTTGCCCGCCCCGGACGGACCGAGTACGACGGTGAAGCTACCGGATTCGATCTCGACACTCACCCCCTTGAGGGCGTGAAAACCGTTATCGAAACGTTTTTCGAGCTGGTGGACGATCACGTTGGGCATGACGGTTCTCCTTGGTTTTCAAGCGAGGAGGCGGTGAGGTTTCCTCGATGTCGATGCGGAGCCTTGTTTACTTGAGCATCTGTTCTTTCTTCAGGCCCAGTTCCTTCACCATGTCCCGGATCATCTGGTAATCGGACGGTTTGACCGGGTCGTAGCGCACGATCTTGCCGTAGCCCGTCACATCGATCTCCTTATGCGCGTTGACAATCGCGTCCTGGATCTCCTTCTTGAGATCAACCGGCAGATCCTTGCGGTACGTGAGCGGCGATCCCGGCAGCTCCGGCGAATACATCAGGACACGGTTGCTCTCCTTGGTGATCAGGCCTTTTTCCAGCATCAACGGGTAGGTAATATCGTTGTCGGCCCCCGCATCGACCGTCTTGTTCTTCACTGCCATTTCCACCGCATCGTGGGAGCCTGTCCAGATGAACTTGCCGAAAAACTGTTCCGGCATCATTCCGGTTTCCTTTTTCACCAGATACGTCGGCATCAGGCCGCCGGAGGTCGAAGCCGGATCGACGAAGGCTACGCTTTTCCCCTTGAGGTCCTTGAGCGACCTGGCAGGAGAATCGCCGGGTACGACGAAAAGGCTGCGGTACGTCGACTTGCCGTTTTGCATCACGCCGACGGCGAAGGCTTCAGCCCCCGCCTCCAGTTCCGCGAGGTAATAGGACAAGGGACCGAACCAGGCGATATCGACACGCTTCTTCTTCATGCCCTCGATCACGCCGGTGTAGTCGGTGGCGGTGAAGACCTTGATCTTCTGGCCGAGCTTTTTCTCAAGATAGGCGCGCATCGGCTCGAACTTCTTGACCATTTCCTCGTTGTTCTCGGCCGGGATGAGACCCATCACGAGATCGCGGGCGAAGGATGTTGTGCTGGCGCCGATCATCAGGGCGGCGAGCAGGGTTGAGATAACCAGTTTTTTCCCGTACATTGTGAAACCTCCTTCAGGTTGATGATGAACGTTGAAAGGGTCCCGAAGCCCTGTCACGGGTTGATGCGCGGTTGGATCCGGTCGGCGCGAAACCGGCGTCTTGCCTTTTTGATTTCAAGGAGAATCTATCCCGGACAGATCAAGCCGTGATGAGACCGGCGTTATGTTCGCGTTAAGATCCGGGGAGGGACGGGGCGGCCGGCAGCGCGAGGAACCGGAAGAAGCGTCCGGCGAAGGTCATGTCGCCGTGCCGGCAGGCGAGGTCCAGGATGTCACCGGACGTCTTTTTCCCCTCGACTTCGAGAAGCTCGACGGCCAGGGGAAGGATCCGTGTTCCGGGCTCCTCCTCACCCGCCGGATGAAATCCCGCCGGCATCGCACAATCTTCACGGGGCTTTTATTCGGGGAAAAAGCCGCCGGGTTACCGTTCGCGGAAAAACGACCGGGGGGGAGAATCGACATGCTGCGGATCGTCCTGATCGCGCACGACGCCAGGAAGCAGGACATGATCGAATGGGCCCTGTTCAACCGGGAATCGCTTTCGCCGAAGGAACTATACGCCACCCGGGCGACCGGCGAAGCGATCGTGAGGGAGGTGGACCTTCCCGTGAGCCTCCTGCTTCACGGGCCGCAAGGAGGAGACGCCCAGGTGGGCGCCATGTTGGCGGAGGGGAGAGTGGACCTGCTCGTTTTCCTCTGGGACCCGCTCACTCCCCAGCCGCACGACGTGGACGTGAAGGCTCTATTGCGGCTTGCCGTATTGCACGACGTGCCGACGGCGTGCAACCGCCGGACGGCCGACTTCCTCATTTCTTCCCCTCTGTATTCGGAAGGGGAGGAGGAGAGTCAGGCCGCCTCGTAAGAAGGCATTCCTTCCGAATTTCTTCATCTCATCTTTACAGTGCCGTTTCCGAATTCCGGGTAAGCTCTTTCTTCTGTCGAAGAAAGGCTTTTCCGGAGATCGTGGATCCATGGAGCACCGTTCCCGCCATGCGCCTGCGCTGCGCCGGTTCCTCTGGGGCGCGGCCACCTCCGCCTTCCAGATGGAAGGCGCGCCGGCGTGCGACTGGACGTTCTGGAAGGTGAGGGACGAGGCGGACCGCGCCGCCCGACTCCGGGGCGTGGGACACCTGGACCGCACGGAGGAGGACCTCGGCCTCCTTTCCTCGTTGGGCGTCAACGCCTACCGCTTTTCCGTGGAATGGAGCCGGGTCGCCCCGCGCCGGCGCGACTGGGACAGGAAGGCGATGGACCGGTACGTCCGGATCGCCGCGCGCCTCCGGGAAGCGGGGATCGAGCCGATGGTCACTCTCCACCACTTCACCAATCCGGGGTGGCTGGCCGACGGCGCATCGTGGGCGGAAGGCGATGCCAGGGGGGAGTTCCTCCGATTTGCGGAGAAGGCGGTGCGGGCGCTCCGGGAGCACGTCCGGCTATGGGTCACGTTCAACGAGCCGAACGTGTACGTGACGGGCGGATACCTGGGCGGGCTGATGCCTCCGGGGAGGAAGAACCTCCGGGAAGGCTTCAACGTCTACGCCAACATCCTTTCGGCCCATGCCTTGGTGTACGACCTGATCCACGCCGGCGCACGCGAACGACCGGCGGTCGGGGTCGCCCACAGCATGGTCGTCTTTCGCCCCTTCTCGGAGAAATCCTCCCTGGACGGCTGGGCGGCCAGGGTCGCCCACGCGTTCTACAACCTCAGCCTCATCGAGGCGTTCCGTACCGGGACGCTTTCCCTGCGCCTTCCGTTCCTTCACGAGGAGGCCTTCCCCGTCGGCACCCGGGACAAGCTCGACTTCCTGGGGGTCAACTACTACTTCCGCCTCTTCCTCCGCCTTTCTCCCGTGAGCATCAGGGGGCCGGAATATTTCTGGGAGGACCGCAGCAGGCGCGGGCTCACCGAGACCGGCTGGGAAGTATACCCGAAAGGATTCGAGGAAACGCTTCGCACCGCCTCGGCGGCCGGCGTACCCATCGTCGTCACGGAAAACGGCACGGCGGAAACCAGCGACCGGAGGAAGATCGCCTACATGAAGGACCACCTGCGTGTTCTTCACCGGCTGATCCGGGAGGGGACGGACATCCGGGGATATTTCTGGTGGTCCCTGATGGACAACTACGAGTGGCTGGAAGGTCTGCGCCCGCGGTTCGGGCTGTACCGGGTCGATTTCGATTCCCTGGAGAGGGTGCCGACGAACTCGGCGGATTTCTATTCCCGCTGGATCAAGAAGCATCCCGATCCCCTGCATGAACCTTAACCTCTTCTTTACGCTTCCTTCATCGGGCCATATTCCCGGCCCGTTATAAATCCTCATAACGGCCATGCTTCTTTGCGATTTCCATATTCACACCACCTGGTCGGACGGCTCGATCCCGTTGCGGGATGTCGTGGACATCTATGGTCAGGCCGGGTTCGACGTCATCGCCGTCACGGACCACGTCTACAACAAGGACAGCGCGATCGGCACGTGGGCGGAGCGGCTGAACAAGACGGTCACCGAGGAAAACTTTGGCAGGTACATGGAGGAAGTGGCGGCGGAAACCGGGCGGGCTCTTGCGAAGTACGGGATGCTGGTCATCCCCGGGGTGGAGATCACGAAAAACTACCTGTCCGAGCAGGAGTCGGCCCACGTTCTTCTGCTGGATATCAAGAGGTTCGTGTCCGCCGACCTTCCCTGGGACGACATTCTGGGGGAGGGGAGGAGACAGGGGGCGCTGGTGATCGCCTGCCACCCCCACTATACCGATCACGAGGTCCACGACACCTTGTACTTCTGGAACAATCGCCAGAAGTTCTCTCCGCAGTTCGACGCCTGGGAGGTGGCGAACCGCTCCGACCTTTTTTCCGTGGTAAGCCTTAACAACTATCCGATCCTGGCCAACGGCGATTTCCACAAGGCGCAACACCTCTACTCCTGGAAGACGCTTTTACCGTGCGAAAAGGACGTGGAAGCCGTCAAGGCATGCATCCGGGACAACCGGGGGGTGGCCATCACTCTGTTCCGGAACGGAACGGCAAGGGAATAGAAAAACGGAGGGAAAATGATCCTCTTCCTGGAATTCCTGGTGGCGGCCTCCCTGTCCGCCTGTTTCCTGCAACTTTACTGCACGTGGCGGTCCGTGAAGAGGGCGCGCAGGAATAGCGATCCGGCGTACTTCACCCCGCCCATCTCCATCCTGAAGCCGCTCAAGGGTGTGGACGACCGCCTGCTCGACAACCTGGCGGGCTTCTGCCGGCTGGATTACCCGAAGTACGAGATCATCTTCTGCCTCCACAGCCCGAGCGATCCCGCGCTGCGGGTGGTGAACAAGGTCCGGGAGCTCTTCCCGGACCGGGAAATTTCCGTCGCGATCGGCGATTTCCGGGCGGGGCTGAATCCGAAGGTCAACAACATGATCCCCGGTTACGAGAAGACTCGCTACCCCTTCGTTCTGATCAGCGACAGCAACGTTTCGGTCAGGCCGGGATACCTCAAGGAGGCGATTTCCCATTTCCGGGACCCGCGGGTGGGACTGGTGAACCATCTCGTGAGAGGAGTCGGGGGGAGGTCCGCCGGGGCGAGGCTCGACAACGGCCACCTGAACACCTTCATCCTGGGTTCGGTATGTCTTCTCGATCGGATGTTCGGGATTCCGTGCGTCGTCGGCAAGTCGATGCTGATGCGGAAGCAGGATCTCGACGCCCTCGGCGGTCTGCATGCGGTGAAGGATTTCCTTGCCGAGGATTACACTCTCGGGGCCATGTTCAAGCGGGCGGGCGGGAAGGTGGTCATCTCCGGCCAGGCGGTGGACGCCGTGACCGTCTATCGCGGGGTCCGGCAATTCCTCTCCCGGCACGCCCGGTGGAACCGGATGCGCTTCTCGATCGCCGGTCCCGCCTACCTCATGGAAATCCTTTCCAACCCTCTCTTCCTGGCTTTCCTCCTGGTGGGGATCAGCGCGGGCAGCCGTGAGGGGATCCTGGCCGCCGGGCTGGCAACAGCCTGCAAACTGGCCATGGACGCGGCGATGAACGTGCTGCTCGGTTCCCGGCTCGGGATCAGGGGGGTCGCGCTGGGCCCCGTACGGGACCTGCTGGCCGCGGGGCTCTGGTTCTCCGCCTTCTACTCGCGCACGGTGGAATGGCG